>CACIWJ010000010.1 GCA_902590365.1 uncultured Pelagibacteraceae bacterium
TTTAATTGATGTAATTAATAAAAGTTTATTTTCTCCAATATTACCTAGGTCAGACTTTAATTCTTCAAATTTTTTATTTAAATTATAAGATAGTTCTTCTAAATGCTCCTCTTGTCCATCATCACAAGATAAAAGAAACTCTTTACCATTAAATTTAACATTTATATTTGCCATTTATCTATTTCCTCTATCAAAATATCTGTTTCCTGATTTAATTCATCAATTTTTTCGTTAAACTTCAATTCTCTATTTTTTTGACTTTGGTTTTGTTCTTTAATTTTTTGTTTAAGTTCATCATAATCGGAAAGTAAAGTTCTATATTTTTCCTCTAATTGTTGTTTTTCAATTTCTAATTGATTTTTTTTATTATCCAAATAATCAGTATGTTCTTTTAATTTAGGATTTACAAAATTTAAGTTTTTTAATTTCTCAAGAGCTGAGTTAAGTTTTTCTTCTTTTTCAGTGAAAGTTTTCATATATATATATAACCATAATATTAAATTGAGTCTTCTTAGTCTAGATAGGATAATTATTGAGTACACTACATAAAGATTTGTCTAATGCGATTAGGTTCCTTTCTATTGATGCAGTTGAAAGAGCAAACTCTGGTCATCCGGGAATGCCGATGGGTATGGCTGATGTTGTGACTGTTTTGTTTAAAAATTTTCTTAAATTTAATCCAAAAAATCCTAACTGGTTAAATAGAGACAGGTTTGTGCTTTCGGCGGGACATGGTTCTATGCTACTTTATTCTTTGCTATACCTTACTGGATATAAAAGTATTTCTATAAACGATATAAAAAATTTTAGACAGCTAAACTCTATATGCGCAGGACATCCAGAGTATCATGCTGGAACAGGTATAGAAACTACAACTGGCCCACTAGGTCAAGGCATAGCAAATGCTGTTGGTTTTGCATTAGCAGAAGAAATTTTAAAAAATAAAGTGGGTAAAGAAATTATAAATCATAAGACTTATGTTTTAGCAGGGGATGGATGTTTAATGGAGGGAATTAGTCATGAAGCATTAAGTTTTGCAGGTCATCTTAAATTAAAAAATCTTATTTTAATGTTTGATAATAATTCAATATCAATAGATGGACCAACTAATTTGGCAGTATCTGATAATACAAAAAAAAGATTTGAAAGCTATGGCTGGGATTATCTAGATATAAATGGACATGATGAAAAACAAATTTTTAAAGCACTTAAAAAAGCACAAAAAGCAAAAAAACCTTTTGCCATTTCATGTAAAACAACAATTGGCTATGGTTCTCCTAACAAAGGTGGAAAGGCATCATCTCATGGAAGTCCTCTTGGGGAGGAAGAAATTAATTTGGTTAGAAAAAAACTAAATTGGGATTATAAACCTTTCGAAATCCCAAACGATATTAAAAAAGAGTGGAAAAAAATTGGCGAAAAAGCATCTGCAAATGCTGAAAAAGATGAAGCCAAATATCAAAAAAAAATAAAAAAACTTGGCTGGTTGGGATGGTCGTTAGCAAGAAATTTTAAAAATAATTATCCTCCTGGTTTTAAAAATCATAAGGATCAAATTAATCAATCAATTGAAAAAGTAATGAAGAATTATTTAAAAAACTTGAATCCTATTGCAACAAGAAAATCATCTGAAATGTTTTTAGAATTAATTACATCTTTACCAAACTTAATTGGGGGATCAGCTGATTTGGCTGGTTCGAATAATACTAAAACTAAAAAACATGAAATAATTAAGCCAGGAAATTTTAAAGGAAATTATATTCATTATGGAGTAAGAGAACACGCAATGTGCGGTATTATGAATGGTTTGTCTTTGCATAGTGGCTTAATACCTTATGGTGGAACATTTTTAATCTTTAGTGATTATTGCAAACCATCAATTAGGTTAGCTGCGATGATGATGCAAAGAGTAATTTATATTTTTACCCATGACTCGATTGGACTTGGAGAAGATGGTCCAACTCATCAACCAATTGAGCAATTAGCCAGTTTAAGATCAATACCTAATTTAAATGTTTTTAGACCTGCAGATACAATTGAAACTTTTGAGTGCTGGCAATTAGCACTTGAAAGTAATAAATCGCCAAGTGTGATTGCTTTGTCTAGACAAAAAATAAACCCTGTTAGAAAAGAATATAGTAAAATTAATAAGTGCTCTAAAGGAGCTTACGAAGTTATGAGAACTGGAGATAAAATTAAACTAATATTATTATCCAGTGGATCTGAAACTAGTTTAGCGTGTGAAGTTAGCCATAAATTAGCCACAGAAAATATCTATTCAAAAGTTATATCAATGCCATGTCAAGAATTATTTGACAAACAAGATGAAACTTACAAAAAACAAATTTTATCTGAAGCAGAACTTTTAGTTTCTATAGAAGCATCTGAAACTGAATTTTGGAAAAAATATACAGGCTCTAATGGAATGAATTTTGGTATTAATGATTTTGGAAGAAGTGCTCCCTACAAAGATATTTATAATCACTTTGGTTTAAATGTAGACAACATTGTAAAAGAAATTAAAAAAAAAATATGAAAATAAAAATAGGTATTAATGGACTTGGTCGAATTGGAAGAATGGTTATTAGATCAATTGTTGAAGGCAAATATAACAATATTGAAATAAAACATATCAATAATAGAACAAATTCTGAAATTAGCTCAAATTTACTTAAGTATGATTCAATACATGGTAGATTTAATTCTCTAATTAAATTTGATAATAAAAATATCACAATAGGAAAACAAAAAATTTCTTTCTCTCAGGAAACAAATATTGAAAATATAAAATGGAAAAAATATGGTGTTGATTATGTTTTCGAATGTACTGGAAAATTCAATTCAAAAGAAAAACTTTTACCTCATCTAAAAAATGGAGCTAAGAAAGTAATTGTCTCTGCTCCATGTAAAAATGCAGATAAAACTATAGTTTATGGTGTTAATGAAAATACATTAAAAAAAAATGATAAAATTATTTCTGCAGCTTCATGTACCACTAACTGTCTAGCGCCTGTAGCTTATGTTCTTAACAATAACTTTCAAATTGAAAAAGGCTTTATGACTACCATTCATGCTTTCACAACTGATCAAAGAATATTAGATAATTCTCATAAAGACCCAAGAAGGGCAAGATCTGCTAGTCAATCAATTGTCCCAACTTCCACGGGTGCCTCAAAAGCAATAGGAGATATTATTCCTTCATTAAAAGGTAAGTTAGAAGGAGTTGCAATGAGGGTTCCAACACCGAATGTATCTTTAGTTGAGTTAGTTTTTTGTACTAAAAAAGATTTGTCTGTTAAAAAAATTAACAAAAGTTTTTTAGATGAATCTAAAAAATCATTAAAAGGTGTGTTAGATATTACAAAAGAAAAATTAGTATCAGTTGATTTTAACCATAACTCATTCTCAGCAATTATTGATGCCTCATTAACTTCTGTAGTTGGAAAAAATATGGGAAAAATATCTGCCTGGTATGATAATGAATGGGGCTTTTCAAATAGAATGTGTGATTTAGTAAAATATATTCATAAAATTTAATTTTTTTATGAAAAATATTTTAAATAAAAAACTAAATCTTAAGGGAAAAAAAGTTCTATTAAGAGTTGACTTAAATGTTCCAATGAAAAATGGAGCAATAACTGAAATTTCAAGAATAGAAAAAATAATACCAACAATAAATCTTTTATTGGAAAAACATGCTAAAATTATAATTATATCTCACATTGGAAGACCAAAAGGAAAAATGGTTAAAGAAATGTCTTTAAAACCTATTTCAGAAAAATTATCTTCTTTGTTAAAAAAAGAAGTTTTATTTAATAAAGATCTTATAAATGAAAATACAGCCTCGGAAGTAAATAAAATTTCAAATGGCTCTATTATAATGCTAGAAAATATTCGATTTAATGAGGGTGAAGAATTAAATGATAGTGAATTCTCAAAAAAAATATCAGATTTAGGAGATATATATATAAATGATGCATTCTCTTGTTCTCATAGATCGCACGCTTCTGTTGAAGGAATTACCAAATATATTCCTTCATATTTTGGACTACAAATTACGGAAGAAATTAGTGCATTAAAAAAAATAACTTCAGAAATTAAAAAACCTGTTTCACTTATAATTGGAGGTTCAAAAATTTCGACAAAAATTAAAATTATTAATAATCTAATAAAAAAATTTAATAATATTATAATTGTAGGTGGGATGGCCAATACAATGCTAAAACATACAGGCACAAATATTGGAAAATCAATATGTGAGCATGACTGTGGTGCTTTAATTAGAGAAATTATAGAAAATTCAAAAAAACATAATTGTGAAATCACTATACCTAAAGATGTTATTGTATCAAAAAGTTTAGATGGGATTGGAAAAGAAAAAAATATAAATCAAGTAGAAGAAAATGAAATGATATTAGATATTGGAACTAAAACAATATCATCTATTGAAACAATTATTAACAACTCTAAAACTGTACTCTGGAATGGTCCTGCAGGATATTTTGAAAATCCAAATTTTCAAAATGGAACAAAGAAAATATTAGAATTAATTTCTAAAAAAACAAAAAAAGACAAAATTTTCTCTATTGCTGGAGGAGGAGAAACAGTTGCTGCAATAAAAAAATTTAAAAAATTTAATTCATTTACTTTTGTTTCAACTGCTGGTGGAGCTTTTTTAGAATATCTTGAAGGTAAAACTCTACCTGCTATAAAAGCATTAAATCAAAATGTCTGAATTAAATAATATTGCTTTAAAAATTTTATCAAATGGAAAGGGTATCCTGGCTGCAGATGAAAGCACAGGGACCATGACTAAAAGACTTAAAGCAGTAAATGTTGAATCAACTCAAGAAAATAGACTGCTATTTAGAGAAACACTTTTTTCATCTGAAGGTATGAAAAAATGTATAGGAGGTGTAATTTTATACGATGAAACAATTAAACAAAACTCAATCTCAAAAAAAACTATACCAGAATTAATTTCATCATCCGGAGCTGTTCCTGGAATAAAGGTGGATACAGGAGCAAAAATTCTGGCAAGTTCACCTAATGAAAAAATAACAGAAGGATTGGATGGCTTAAGAGAAAGATTAAAGGAATATTATAAACTGGGTGCAAGATTTACAAAATGGAGAGCCGTATATATAATTTCAAATGATTACCCTAGCAAACTTTCAATTTATGCAAATGCACATGCTTTAGCAAGATACTCTGCATTAGTGCAAGAAAATGGTATGGTGCCAATAGTAGAGCCAGAAGTATTAATGGATGGAGAACATAGTGCGGAAGAATGTTTCAACAAAACATCAGAAGTTATTAAAAAATGCTATGAAGAATTAATTAAACATAAAGTGGATTTAAAAGGAACTATATTAAAACCAAATATGATTTTGCCAGGGTCATCTTCTAAAAATAATATCGACAGTAAAAAAATTGCTGAACTAACTTTAAAATGCTTAAAAGGATCAGTACCATCTGAAGTACCTGGAATAGCATTTTTATCAGGTGGTCAATCAGAACAAGAGGCAGCAAAAAATTTGAATAGTATAAATTTAATTAATGATACTAATTTTATCATGACTTATTCTTATGGAAGAGCATTACAACAAAGTGCATTAAAATTTTGGTCAAAAGATATTAAAAACATTAAAGGTACTCAAGATACTTTTAATCATAGAGCAAAAATGTGTTCGCTAGCATCCCAGGGAAAGTGGTCAGAAGATATTGAGAAAAAATAGAGTAAATAAAAAATTTATTTATTTAATTTCTCCAAATAGAATTAAGGATAATTTATTTTATTATAATCTAGAACAGGTCCTAAAAACAAAGAAAGTAAGCTATTTTCAACTGAGACTTAAAAGCGAAAAGCGAAAAGCGAAAATATCTATTGGGAAAAAAATTAAAAAAATTTGTAAAAAATATAATGTTAAATTTTTAGTTAATGATGATCCTCAATTAGCAAAAAAATTAAACTCTGATGGATGCCATTTAGGTCAAAAAGATATGAGCATTTTAAAGGCAAGAAAAATCTTAAAAAATAAAATTATTGGAATAACTTGTCATAATTCAATCAATTTAATTAAAAAAGCTGTAAAAGATAATGCTAGCTATATAGCCATTGGTGCATTCTTTGCTTCAAGAACGAAAAAAGTTAAATTTAAAGCTAGTATAGAGTTATTAAATTATGCAAAAAATATTACAAATATACCAATTATACCTATAGGAGGAATAAAATTCAGCAATTACAAAAAACTTTTATTGAATAAAGCAAACTTTTTAGCTATTTCAGGCTACATTTGGAATAATAAAAAATATAAACCATTAGATGCAATAAAAAAACTAAAATGAAGATATCTGCGAATGAAATAAGAGTTGGTATGTTGTTAGAATATAAAAACGATCTATGGGAAGTTTTAAAAACACAGCATGTAAAACCAGGAAAAGGTGGAGCTTTTGCTCAAGTAGAAATGAAAAGTTTTAATAAAAATACTAAACTTAATGAAAGATTTAGATCAAATGATACTATTGAAAAAGCATCTATTGAAGAAATAAAATTTAATTATTCATATAAAGATGAAGATAATTATTATTTTATAGATCCAAAATCATTTGAGCAAATTAATATAAAAAAAAATATTGTTGGTGATAAAGGAAAAATGCTTACAGAAAATTTAGAAGTAATAGTAAGTTTTTATAACGAAAATCCATTAACTCTCCAACTTCCAAACCAAGTAATTTGTACAATAGAAGCTACAGATGTTGCCTTAAAAGGACAAACTGTATCTTCTTCTTATAAACCCGCAACACTAGACAATGGCATAAAAATACAAGTACCTCCTTTTATAGAAAGTGGAGATAAGATAATTGTGGATACAAGAACCATTGAATACGTTAAAAAAGTTTAAGATTTATGAATTCAATTTCAGCTAATCTGAACGTTATGATTAAAGCAAGCGAAAAAGCTTCAAAATCTTTAATAAGAGATTTTGGAGAGGTAGAGAACTTACAAGTATCTGTTAAAGGTCCTTTGGATTTTGTAACTAATACCGATATTAAAGTTGAAAAAATCCTTATAGAAGAATTAACAAAATCAAAAAAAAACTTTTCTATCTTAAGTGAAGAAACGGGTTTTATAAAAAATAAAGATAATAAAAATATTTGGATTATTGATCCTATAGATGGAACTTCAAATTTTTTACATGGCATTCCTCATTTTGCAATTTCGATAGCATTGCAATCTGAAAATGAAATTGTGTCAGGATTGATTTTCGACCCTATTAAAAATGAAATGTTTTATGCAGAAAAAAATAATGGATCATATTTAAATAATAAAAGAATAAGAGTTTCTAAGAAAAAAGAAATCAATAAATGTCTTTTCGCAACTAATGGAAAAAAATTTAAAAACACAAACCTTCACAATAGAAAATCAGGTAGCGCAGCTTTAGATATGGCATACGTTGCAGCAGGAAGATATGATGGATATTTCCAAGAAAACCTTAATTTGTGGGATATTGCAGCAGGACTCATTTTGATAAAAGAAGCTGGAGGGGTTATAAATGAAGTCGATTTAGGAAAAAATGAAAATTTAGAAATAATTGCTTCAAGTCCAAATATTAATGAAAAAATGCTTGAAAAAATAGGGAAGTTTTAATTGTTTTATAAAATTCTTTTGTTATAAGTCTCGATATGAAAAAAGACATTCATCCAAAGTATCATAAAATAAAAGTTGAAATGACTGATGGTACTCATTTTGAAACTAGATCAACCTGGGGATCAGAAGGTGATATTTTAAAATTAGAAATTGATCCAAAATCTCATTCTGCATGGACCGGCGGAAAACAAAAACTTTTAGATAAAGGAAGAGTGAGTAAGTTTAACAAAAAATTTCAAAACTTTAGATCCGATAAAAAATAATGACAAACGGACTTTTAATGCCATTAGCGACAGCTGTATGGCTAGTAGAAAATACCACATTAACTTTTAAGCAAATAGCAAATTTTTGCAACCTACATGAGGTTGAAGTTCAAGGCATTGCAGATGGAGAAGTAGCAAAAGGTATTAAACCATATAATCCAATAATTTCAGGTCAATTATCAAGAGAGGAAATTGAACTATCGGCAAAAGATGAAGATAGACCATTAAATATTAAAAGCAATGATATTGAAATTTCAGGTGAAGAGAAAAAAATCAAAAAATATGTACCTATGTCAAAAAGACAAGATAAGCCTGACTCTGCATTGTGGTTAATCAAACAACACTCTCAACTTAAAGATTCTCAAATTGCAAGACTAGTTGGCATTACAAAAAATTCTGTAACTTCTATAAGGAATAAAAGTTACTGGAACTATAATAACTTAAATCCAAAAGATCCCGTTGCTATGAGCTTATTTGCACAAAAAGATTTAATTGCAGCTTTGGAAAAAGCTGAAAGAAGGATTAAAAGAGAAAAAAAGGAAAAAGAAAAAGCTAAACAAACTAACTAATCAATGCTGAAACCCTATAGACAATAAATTCTTAAAGTGCTATTAAATCGCTTTTTTGGAGGTAGTTATTAAAATAGAAGTAAAAGACAATAATGTTGAACAAGCTTTGCGAGTTTTAAAAAGGAAACTTCAAAGAGATGGCTTTTTTAAAATTATTAAGCTCAAAAATACTTATGAAAAGCCTTCTGAAAAAAAGAAAAGAATCCTTCAAGAAAATATTAAAAGAGTAAAAAAGCTTAATAAACTTAAAAATAGAATTTAATATCGCGGGGTGGAGCAGTCTGGTAGCTCGTCAGGCTCATAACCTGAAGGTCGGCGGTTCAAATCCGTCCCCCGCAACCAATTTTAAATAATTTAAATTAAATAATTATTTTTAATAACTCTCATTAAAATAAAAATTAAATAAAAAGAATATAAATATAATAAATTTAATTTATTTTTAAAAAACTTATTAGACAAAGAAGAGTTAAAAATAGTAAAAAATAGTATCATAATCAAAGGGTCATAATATTTATGGTAAATTGTATTTTGAATATTTGATAATATTAATAAAATAAAAATTATTAAATTATTTAAATTATTTTTTACAAAATATGCCAGAAACATCAAAGATAAAAAGCTAAAAAAATAGAAAATTAAATTGTTATTTATTAAATAATTTGAAATTTGAAAAAAAAATCCACCTCCGGTAAATCTTGGTAGATAATCAAAAAATATCAAATTAATAGTAAAAAAGGCTACTACATAAATTACATTTTTTTTTAATGATTTTATAAAATCCTTTATAAATTCTTTATTTATCAAAAAAGGAATAAAATGAAATAATACAATAGAACTTATTATTAAAATTTTATTTGAAAAATTAAAACTTAAGCCAACTGCTTGTTCACTTGCAACTCCTGGGGTTCCTGCGGTTAAAAAATTGATATCTAAAACGAAAATATAATAAAATGCTGGCAAAGAAGATAAAGTACAAAATAATAAAATTAAAATTACAGTTTTGATATTTACTCTTTTTAAATAGTGATAAAAAAAAAATATTACAAATAGTGAAAAATTTGGACTCATGTATGAAGAAACAATTAGAAAAAAAATATTTTTTAGTAAATGAATATTTAAATAAGTTTTTTGAAATTTTAAAAATTCATATATTGATAATACAAAAAAAAATAAGCCTGCTATTCTTGAGCTTGGCCAAATCGCTAAAGATCTAAAAGTTGGTGATAAAAATATAGATAGAGATAAAATTATTAATAAACTTTTTTCTACATTGTTAAATTTTAAGACTAAACATTTATAAAAAAAATATATTAATAAGATTGACAAATTTAGATGAAAAAATCTTAACGCATCATAAGAAATTCCTAATTTTTTTAGTAAACTTAAAAATATTAAATATACAGGAGAATGCCTATGTCCGTAACTTTCATAGTTTAAAAGTGTATTCTTTAAATCTAAAGATAGATCTTTTATTACTGGAAAATCTGTTCTTAACCAATCTTCTGTTGCACCAAAATTTAAATCTTCACCTAAATAAAAACCAACAACTAACGAAATATAAAATAAAATAAATAAATAAATAATATTAAATTTTAAATTTTGATTTTTTACTATCAATTAAAAAAGTCCTCACAGTTTCTAATGTTAATTTATCAAAAGATTTTCCAAATTTTTCAATTTTTTCAATTATTAATGGTGGAACAGTTATAAGATGACATCCTAGTTGTTTAGCTTGGATATAATTATATGGCTCTCTAACACTAGCCCAAAGAATTTCTACATTTTTATATTTTTTTGCTAATTTTAAACTTTTTTTAAATTCTACAACTGGGTCTTTCCCAGTATCTGCCGCTCTACCCGCAAATATAGATATAATAACTTTTGTTTTTTTATTAATTTTTTGTAAAATTTTTTTTGTCTGAAAAGCTGTGTAAACTGCTGTTACATTAAGTTTAATATTAAGATTATTAAGCTCATTTATTACTTTGCCAGTAAATTGTCCTTTCGAATTAACAACTGGAATTTTAACATATACATTTTTTCCCCAATTATTTATTTTCATGGCTTGTTTTTTCATATTAACATAATCGTCAGCAAAAACTTCTAAAGATACCGGTTTTGTGGAACAAATTTTAAGAATACTTTTTGAATATTTTTTGTAATCTTTTGCTCCAGCTTTTCTCATTAAACTTGGATTTGTGGTAAAGCCTTTAACTATTTTTTTTTTATGAAATTTTTTTATTTGATTTAGTTCTGCAATGTCGCAAAAAATTTTTGTCTTCAATTTAAATCCTAAAGATTCTTAGTAATATCTTCTGTCATTTTTTTAGCGTCCGCGAACAACATTAAAGTATTTTCTCTATAAAATAAATCATTATCTATGCCAGCATAACCAGGTGACAAACTTCTTTTTACAAATAAAACTGATTTGGACTTTTCAACATCTAAAATTGGCATTCCATAAATTGGGCTTTGTGGATCTGTTTTAGCAACTGGATTAGTAACATCATTAGCGCCAATAACATATGCTACATCGCAATTTGCAAAATCATTATTTATCTCTTCTAATTCAAAAACTTCATCATATGGTACATTTGCCTCTGCTAATAATACATTCATATGACCTGGCATTCTTCCTGCTACTGGGTGTATTGCATATGATACTTTTACACCACTTTTTTTAAGGGCATCTACCATTTCCCTAAGCGCATGCTGGGCTTGAGCAACTGCCATACCATATCCTGGAACAATAATTACAGAAGATGCATTTTTCATTAAAAATGCAGCGTCATCTGCGTTTCCACTTTTAACTGGTTTCTGATCTTTGTTTTTAGATGTCGACTTTTGATCTGTTCCACCAAAACCTCCGAGAATAACACTAAAAAATGAACGGTTCATACCTTTACACATTATGTAGGATAAAATTGCTCCAGAAGATCCAACTAAAGCTCCAGTAATAATTAAAGCCGTATTTTCTAAAGTAAAACCAATTCCAGCAGCAGCCCAGCCTGAGTAAGAATTTAACATTGAGATTACAACTGGCATATCTGCACCTCCAATTGGTATAATTAATAAAACTCCCAATAAAAAAGATATTAAAATTATAAACCAGAAGAGACTATTTAACTGAATTTTACAAAGATAAAAAATTAAAACCACAACTGATAATCCTAATAATAAATTCAGATAATGTTGTCCTCTAAAAGTTATTGGATTTCCTGACATTAAACCTCGAAGTTTTAAAAAAGCTATTATTGATCCTGTAAATGTTATTGCTCCAATTGAAGCTCCCAGAGACATTTCAATTAAACTTGCAATTTTAATATTTCCTACTGATCCTAAATTAAAAACTTCAGGATTTAAAAATGCAGATATTGCAACAAAAACCGCTGCTAAGCCAACTAAACTATGAAATCCAGCAACAAGTTCTGGCATTGCAGTCATAGGTATCTTAAAAGCGATAAATGCTCCTAGCGAACCACCAATTAGTAAGAAAATTAAAAGATATAAAAAACCTGTTGAAAAATTTCCTATTGAAATAAAAGTAACAATAATAGCAATTGCCATTCCAATAATTCCAAACAAATTTCCTTGTCTTGATGTTTCTGGAGAAGAAAGCCCTCTAAGAGCCAAAATAAATAAAATTCCTGAAATTAAATAAAAAATTGCTAATAAATTCGCTGACATATTTATTTATCCTTTTTTTTCTTTTTGTACATTGCAAGCATTCGCTGCGTTACCAAAAATCCTCCAAAAATATTTACTGCCGCCAAAACAATAGCTAAAAAACCAAAAATATTTGAGGAATTAAAAATAGTTTCTGAATTACCTGCCAAAGAGGCTATAATTGCTCCAACTATAATTACTGATGAAATCGCATTAGTTACTGACATTAATGGTGTATGCAACGAGGGAGTCACACTCCATACAACATAGTATCCAATAAATATAGATAATATAAAAATGCTCAATCTAAATATAAAAGGATCAATTTCCATAATCTATTTTATCAATGTATTCTTAATTATTTCGTCTTCCATATTAATATTTATTTTTTTATTTTCTTTATCATAAAGATTTGAAACAAAATTAAATAAGTTTTTTGCATAAAGATTTGAAGCAGAGACTGGTAATTTATTTAAAACATTTTTTTCACCCATAATTTTAACTCCATTTTTATTAATAACTTTATCAGCTTCTGTAAATACCGTATTACCACCTTGAGATGCGGCTAAATCATATATTAACGATCCAGGTTGCATATTACTAATCATATTCTCCTTAATAATTAACGGCGCTTTTTTTCCAGGTATTAAAGCAGTGCAAATAACAATGTCAATTTTTCTTAAAGTATCGTTTAAAAGTTCTTCTTGTTTTTTTTTGAAGTCATCTGAAGCTTCTTTTGCATAACCACCTTGAGTTTCAAGATTTTCTGAACCTTCAACAGTTAAAAATTTTCCACCTAGGCTTTCTACTTGTTCTTTTGAGGCCATCCTGACATCTGTAGCAAAAACAATTGCTCCCATTCTTTTTGCAGTAGCAATTGCTTGTAAACCTGCTACTCCAGCTCCAACAACTAAAACTTTAGCCGCGGGCACCGTCCCAGCGGCTGTCATCATCATTGGTATCGCCTTTTCAAAATTAGCAAAAGACTCCACTACTGCTTTATAACCAGCCAAATTCGCTTGAGATGAAAGTATATCCATCGATTGTGCTCTTGTTATTCTTGGAAGTAAGTCAAGTGAGAAAATATTTATTTTTTTGTTTAATAAATTTTTTAATTTTTCTTTATGAACATGAATATCTAAAGAACCAATGATAGTTTGATTTTCTTTAATTAAAGAAAGATGATTATCATTTGGTAGTCGAATTTGAATAATTATATCCGACTTATTTATCAAGTCTTTTTCATCAAAAATTATTTTTGCACCTAATTTCTCATAATTCGAATCTTGAAAGCCTATGTGTGCTCCATAATTATGGATTAAATTAATTTCAAATCCTAAACTTATATATTTTTTTATTATTTCAGGTGTAATAGCAATTCTTTTTTCTATTTCTTGGTTTTCTAAATTTGATCCAATTATCATTTTTTAATACTACAACAGGAAAATCTTGATCAAAGCTAAAAAGTTGAACTGCGACAGTTGTCCATGCAGTTATTTTTGTCTAGCTTTAAATTTTGGATTTTTTTTATTGATTATATAAACTCTTCCTCTTCTCCTAACAAGCTTAGAATTAAGATCTCTAGATTTAAGCGATTTGAGTGAACTTTTTATTTTCATAATTATTTTTTTTTGAATTTCTACTTATTTAAATTTACTTGGTCAACAAAAGAATCATTGCTTAAATATTAAAAATACTAAATAATTTAATATATGAAGTTTAGCATATTAATTAATACTCACAATCAATCTTCATTTATTGGCGAATGTATTAAATCTTGTACAAATCAAGATTTTCAGGATTATGAAATTATTATAACAGATACATCTGACCAAAAAATAAATAAAAAATATATAAAATCAAAAAAAGTTAATTATTTTCATCTTAAAAGTGATTCGAGATATCCAGTAATGGATCAAATGAATCAAGTTCTATTTGGCTTAAATAAATCTTCTGGAAAGTATATATGTTTATTAGATGGCGACGATAAATTTTCTAAAAAAAAATTAAAACAATTATCTTATATTTTGAAAGATGAAAAAATTGACATTAATCAAGACCTTCCTATAATTTTTTCAAAAAAAAGAAAAATTGAACAAAATAAAATTAAAAATTATAAAAATAATTATATTTATAAAAGTACTTTAATAAATTGGCCTCAAATATATGGAACAAGCACAATAACTGTCAAAAAAAAAATTTTAAAACTTTTCTTTAAAAAAACTAAACCATTTAAATGGAAATATTTAGCTATAGATGTTCAATTAATATTATTTTGTTCTAATTTTTTTAATGTTGAAAATAAGCTAAATAAAATTACTTTTAAAAGAAAGCATGAAAAAAATTTGGATGAAACTTTCTCAAACTTAATGACTAAATCTTATTGGGTAAGAAGAAAAATGCAACTTGATTTAAATTTTTCTATAAAAAAAAAAAATACTCTTAATTTAGATTTTTTTATTACTAATTTTATATTTTTTATTGTGAGGTTTTTTTAGCCTGGCAACGTCCTACTCTTCCATGTCTTAAGACAAAGTACCATCGGCGCAGAAGGGCTTGACTTCCGAGTTCGGAATGGGATCGGGTATTACACCTTCGCAATAATCACCAGGCTCAAAACTTATATAAAAAAAATTTAAAAAATCAATTGTAAATTAATTATTATTTTCAGTAAAATTTCTTACATATTCTCTCAATTTTCTTCTTCCAAAGTATTTATATACCTTATTTGAAGGATTCATATTTGTAAGTGCTGAAGCATACCTTTCGCCTGCTCTTCTTGGTAAATAAAAGCTGGCTCCACTAGTTACTACTATTATATTTTTCATTTATTTTTATAATTTTTAAGAAAATCTCTATAAGTAATTTCAAAACCTTTGTCTAAAGTAAATTTAGACTTCCATCCGTATTTTTTTGCTAATTTAACATCTAAAACCTTTCTGTAAACTCCATCTGGTTTTTTTTTGTTATATTTAATTTTTACCTTTAAATTTAATTTCTTTATAAGAAATTTAGCATAATCTCTTATTCTCATATCTTTGCCTGTTCCAATATTTATTAAAGTCTCTTTGATTTTTTTTTCCATGAAATAAACACATGCATCTGCAACATCATCAACATAAATCAATTCTCTCAAGGGCTTTCCAGTTCCCCAAAGTTCAAAAATCTTTTTATTTTTAATTTTACATTCGTGAGCTTTTTTAATTAGTGCTGGAAAAAAATGAGAGTTGAGTGAATGGTAGTTATCGTTTGGTCCGTATGCATTTGAAGGCATAATACAAATATAGTTAGTTTTATATTGTCGATTATACGCTTCACACATCTTTACACCTGCAATTTTTGCTATTGCATAGGGCTCATTTGTCTCCTCAAGTTTACCTGTTAGAAGATATTTTTCTTTAATAGGTTGTTTAGATTTTTTTGGGTAAATACAGCTTGAACCAAGAAATATAATTTTTTTAACCTTATTTTTAAAACTTCCATGAATTAAGTTATTTTGGATTTGTAAATTTTCATAAATAAAATCGGCACCATGTATGTTATTATGATAAACACCACCAACTCTTGCAGCGGCAATTATTACTATCTCTGGTTTTTTTTTCTTTATAAATTTAAATACTGAGTTTTGATTAAGGAGATCAAGTTTTTTTTTATCTATAATAATTATATTTTTATATTTTTTTTCAATTAATTTTCTATAAATTGCAGAACCAACAAGTCCTTTATGGCCAGCTAAAAAAATCTTCATGAGTAAGAAATTTTATCCATTTCTGTTTCAATCATATCTTCAATCAGACGATCAAGGTTTATTTTTGGTTTCCATTTTAATAATTTTCTTGCTCTTCTAGCGTCTCCTAAAAGTGAGTTCACCTCTAATGGTCTATAATGAGCTCTACTACAAGCTATTATCACCCTCCCTTTTTTGTCTATCCCTTTTTCATTAATGCCTTTTCCTTTCCAAAATATTTTCATATCTAATTTTTTAGCTACATTATTAATAAAATTTTTTACTGTGTATTGTTTTCCTGTAGCAATAACAAAGTCTTGTGGTTTTCTTTGTTTTAACATTAACCACATCGCCTCTACATAGTCTTTCGCATGACCCCAATCTCTTTTCGAATACAGATTACCTAAATATAAAGTTTTTTGTTGATTATTTTTTATTCTACACATTGCTTGAATGATTTTTTGGGTAACGAAAGTTTCTCCTCTTCTGGGACTTTCATGATTAAACAATATCCCGTTACATGCAAAAACATTATACGCTTCTCTATAATTAATTGTAATCCAATGAGCATATAGCTTTGCTACCCCGTATGGACTAGCTGGGTGAAAAATAGTTCTCTCATTTTGAGGAGTTTTTTCATTTCTGCCATAAAGTTCTGAAGTACCTGCTTGATAAAATTTTGTTTTTTTTTCAAGTTTATTAAATCTTATTGCTTCTAAAATTCTCAAAGCGCCTAGGGCATCTGCATTTGCTGTATATTCAGGTGACTCAAATGATACTGCTACATGTGACTGTGCAGCTAAATTATATATTTCATGTGGTTTAATTTGATTTATTAATCTTGTTACAGATAATGAATCAGTTATATCACCATAATGTAAAATAAATGTTCTTTTTTTTAAATGTGGATCTTGATAGATGTGATCTATTCTCCCAGTATTTATTGATGAAGATCTTCTTTTAACACCATGTACTATATATTTTTTTTTTAATAAAAATTCTGCAAGATATGAACCATCCTGCCCAGTAATTCCAAAAATTAAAGCAACTTTTTTCATGAGTTTTTAAATTATTAATTTATTTTTTACTTTTATAAAAATATTTAACAATTTCGCTAAGTATAAGCAATCCATCTTTTATTGCATTAACTTTCTTTTTACCACCTATTCGCTCTCTCTCGTAACTAGCTATACAAAGATATTCCATATTTAGAATTTTTGCTTTAATTGGTATTTCTACGCAGATTCTAAAATCATAATTTTTCAAATCTAATTTTTTAAAAGAAGATGTTTTTCCCATGATATAAGTATACAAAATATCTGAAATTTTAAGTTTAAATAAAAAATTTCCAAGAAATGTAAAAAATGCATTACCAATTATCGTAACAAAGTCATCGTCATCACTTCCACCTCCTGGTTTTTGATATCTCGAGGCAAATATTAAATCTTTATTTTCACATGACCTTCTCATTTCTTCTAAGTATTTCGGATCCATAGAACCGTCAGCATTGATTATACAACAAAAATCTGTCTCTACATTATTGATACCTTCTATTAATGCATTCCCATATCCATTACTTTTTTGTTCCAAAATATTAATATTATTAAATTGTTTTAATATTTGTTTTGTTTCTATATCTTCTTTTTCAAGAACTATAAGTTTTTTACAATTGTAGTTTTCAATTTCTTTTAAAAAAGTTGGTAGAGACTCTGTCTCCTTTTTAGTTGGTATAATTAATGTCAAATTTTGCATATAATTTTTTATTATTTAATATAATAAGAATTTATATTAGTATCTATTAATTAACTAATATCTAAAAAATATGCCACTAGTAAGTATAATAATGCCCTATTATAAAAAAATAAATTTTGTAATAAATGCTATCAATTCCGTTTTAAACCAATCTTTTCAAAATTTTGAACTCATTTTGATTTATGATGATGCTAATTTATCTGATTTGGAAATAATTAAAAATAAATTCAAAAATAACCCAAAACTAAAAATAATAAAAAATAATGAAAATTTTGGAGCAGGAATATCAAGAAATATAGGAATATCCAAATCAATCGGTGACATAATCGCTTTTATAGACTCTGATGATTACTGGTTTCAAAAAAAATTAGAAAAGCAATTAGATTTTATGAATCATAATAATTTAAATTTTATTTTTTGTAGTTATGAAAAAAAAATATCTGAAAAAAAATCTATTACAATTATAAATCCAAAAGAAAAACTTGAATATAATGATTTAATTAAATCATGTGACATAGGTACTTCAACTGTTTTGGTTAGAAAGAAAATTATTGATGATGAATTGTTTCCAAATCTTAAAACAAAAGAAGATTACGTTGCATGGCTTAAAATTTTAAAAAAAGGATTTTATGCTTATAATTTAAATGAAACTTTAGTTATTTGGAATAGTGTAGAAGATTCTTTATCAGCAAGTTTTTTTCAAAAAATTTTTGATGGATTTAGAGTTTATTACAACTATGAAAAATTCAGTTTTTTAAAATCAATATTTTGTCTTTTAATATTAAGTTTAAATTCAGTGAAGAAAAAAATTTAATTATTTTTATTTAGAAAATAAAAATTATACCCATAAATTTTTTTGCAGCTTATTTGTCCTATGGAATTAATTTTTGTACAATTGTTTGTCTCACGTAACATTTTTTTTCTATTGTCCTGCATAAAGACAAAATTATGATCTATTCTATAGTAAGGATTTTTAAATATATTATAGTTATAAACTTTATGTTCATTATCAAGTCTATTTATATTTCTGCCTGCAAATATAATTAAAGCTATCAATAATATTGTATGAATAGATTTAATTTTTTTAAAAAAAATTAAATTTTGATTTGATAGAATTAAAGATATTGGAAAAATCAGAAGTAAAAAAATTAAAACATATCCTCCATATCTTAAACTTGGGTGTTTTAAAAACCACTCTAAAAATAATACAAAAATTATCAAATAAAGAAATTTAAATTTACCAAAATTATCTAATGATAAGCTTTTCAAATTAAAAAATGATATAGTTATTATTATTGTGGCTATTATTCCAAAAATATAATCTGAAACTTTATTGAAAAAATAGACATCAAACCAATTTCTAACCCAATTTAATCCACTTAAATATTCTTCAGGGTTTTCAACCCTAAGATTCGGAGTTGCGCCAGCTTTTGACCACAACTCATACCAATTCATGTAGCCTATTATTTTATCTTTTCCATAACCCCAAATTAAATTATCGGGGCAAGTTATTTCAACGGGGTACAATAAGCATCCAGAATTTGCGATGTTATAGATCAACATTAAAACAAACATACAAATGCACGTATAAACTATTGAAAATTTTCTAAAAATTTTTGGAAAATCATTTAGTTTATAAAATTTAAAATAAACAAAAAATAATACCAGTGAATACAATATATAAAAAGACTTAATGGTTATAATTAAAGTGAATAGTATAAGTAAAACTTCTATACTTTTATTTAAAATATTTTTTGATTGTAAAATATCAATTATAATTATTACACAAAGAAAAAAAAGTATTTGTGCAGATCGATCGGTTCCATGTTCTGCCAATCTATAGAAAAAAATATTTACAAAAAAAATACAAAATAAAGAAACAAAAAATATTAAATTTAATTTTGAATTTTTTGACCTATTAAAGAGATTTTCAAGCAATATTGTATTTACTAAAATCATAACACTTAACTGCCCTATCTGATAAAAATAATGACCAGTAAAATAAGTTTTAAAAAGTGAATTAAAATAAAATAATGATGAAACGTGACTAAAAGCATAATTAAAATGACCTAATCCAAATTCAATCTTATTTTCTGTAATATTTTTAATAAAGCTGAAATGATAAAATTGAAAATCATCATGACTTTTAAAATAAAAAATTGCAAACAATGAAATGATGTAAGAAATAAAAAAATATTTAAATTTTATTTTTTTTTGATATTTAAATCTTAAATAAAAAAAAAATATTATTCCTAACAAAATAATTATTATATTATGTTCATTACTATGTGGAAAGAATAAATTTGTAAAATATGAAATTAAAATTAAAAAAAATATTCCGAGTAATCCCAAATAACCAACTGATACATTGGTTTTTGTAAAGTTATTATATTTAAGAAATTTTAATGAAAAAAACAATCCATAACCAATAATTGAA
>CACIWJ010000011.1 GCA_902590365.1 uncultured Pelagibacteraceae bacterium
AAATAATATTAAATATCAAGAAATAGATATTTCAACAAAAGATGGACTAATGGATGAAATGATTAAAAAAGCTAATGGAAAAAGAACTATACCTCAAATATTTTTTGATAATCTTCATATCGGTGGCTATCAAGAATTAAGAAATTTAGAAAAAACTGGAAAACTAAATAATTTATTAAAGTAAAAATTTTTCTTATCTAAAGATACTAAATGGATCTCTATAACAATCAAATTCATCTAGAGTATCAAAAAAAATTTCATTTAGAGTTGATGAATGAATTGTTTCACATTGTCTAATATCATCATCTGTAAGTGAAGATATCATTGTATTTTTATTAATTTGATTAAATGTTTTTTTAAATCCATATGACATAGCCACTGAATTTCCAGCTTGTATTACGCTCCCTGATTTTACTAATGTATAAGAAGGTCCAACGAATGACGTTGATTGAGCACATCCGTTCAAAATTATTATTCCAAGTAACAAAATTAATATTCTACTCATATCTCCCTAATATGATTATTTATAAAAGTATTCGGAAAAATGAAAGAAATAAACTAAATAATACTATTTTGTAACCATTTTAGGCTTTTTTTTCAGTGTGTTCTTTCTTTTTTTTGATTGGTTTAACAAGTTCAGTGTTTTTAAGATCAAGCGCAAGACATGTTATATCATCTCTCAACTTTTCTGCCCCCCAGTTTAATTCATTAGCAATAGAGTCTACTAATTTTTTTGGAGTTATATTGTCTAAAGTTGTAACAATTCTTTGTACTCCTTCAGCACCCAACTCTTCTCCGTTCTTTAAATATCCTTCAGTTACACCATCGGTATAGACTACAAATGTTTTATCTTTTAAATTAATAGTTTTTGATTTTACCATAGACTCTGCAAAATACTTTATAATACCTATAGGTGGTAGCTCTGATTTTATAAATTCAAAATTTTTATCTCTATCAAAAACCATTATACTTTCGTGGCCTGCATTTACAAAAGTTACATCGCCTGTTTCTATATTAAATTTACCAAACACAGCTGTAACAAACATTCCTTTAAATTTTGCTTCTACAAGCTCATTATTTACCCCAAAAACAACTTTTTCTAATGGATATGATAGATTTGAAAGTGTTCTAAATATTGATGAGGCTTTGGCCATGTACATTCCAGCTTTAATTCCTTTTCCAGAAACGTCTGCTAATGTAAAAAAATATTCATTTTTATTAACACCAACTACATCAAAATAATCACCAGATACATCTCTTGCTGGAACGTTAGTTGCATAAATAAAATTTTCAAACCTCGAAATATCTGGAAATAAGCTTTTCTGTACTTCTCCTGCTAGCTCTCTTTCTTTTAATAATTTTGCTTCTTTTTGAAGGTTTGCTAATGCGATTCGATTTTCTTCTACAAATCTAAAATAAAGTCCTGTTAAAAATGTTACCGTAAGCATAAATATAGGATAGCTAATATCTACTAGTTCTGATCTAAATAAAAATATACTAAAACCAATTAATACAACTAAAATAAAGCTTCCAAAGAATATCGATAAGCTAAATTTAGGTTTTATTTTTTGAGAGAAAAAAAATGTAATACAGGCAACTAAAATTGAAAATAATAGTTCAAATATATAAGTGTTTGGATTACGAACTAGATAGCTTTCATCTAAAATATTTTCTATGACATTTGCATGAACTTCGACTCCAGGTATTGTAACTCCTAATGGAGTTTTAACTAAGTCGAATAAACCCTGGGCAGAAGCTCCTATTAAAACATATTTATTTTTAAATTTTGACTCTTCAAATTTTCCATCAAATACTGAACTAGCGGAAATGTACTGATTTTTTTGTGACTCTTTATATCTAATCCAAATAATTCCATTTGGGTCTGAAGAAACTTTGTGTGGTCTCGAACTTATTCTTGTTATTCCAACTTCATTTAATTCAACATATAAATTTTTTTGATTGTTTCCAACACGAACCATTTCGAGTCCCATTGTAGGATATAATTTATTTTGAAAACGAACTATCAATGGAAGGGAACGAATAATTCCATCTGTTTGATCCAAAAAAGAAATTGATCCTAATCCTTTTGCGCTCTTTTCTAATTTTTCAAGTGAACCAATTGAGTAAGGATAAGCGTATGTAAATTCTTTAGGATCTCCACCCTTTGAAAGAAATCTTGCTTTAGCAGATCTATCATAAGTTCCGTGTGAAGAAACATTACTTCCTAATACTGCAATAACAGATTTAGATTTTTCTAGACCTTCTCTAAATACTTCATCATGACCTTTAATATTTTGTAGTTGAGCAACATCTGTTGGTATTAAATTATAAGATTTAATTATTTCTTCTGGAGATTGTTTATCTTTTTCGGTAAAAAAAACATCAAAACCAATTGCTTTTGGTTCAGTTACGTGAACTTTATCTATAATTTTTGCAAAAACACTTCTGCTCCAAGGAAATTGTCCAAACTTACTTAGGCTTTTTTCATCTATATCAATAATTACAACATTTGAATCTTGTTTCTTTAAGGGAAAAGTCTTTTGATACAAATCAAAACTAATATAAGAAATAGATTTTATGAAACTAGGATTAGCAATTTTTAGAGCTATTAATATAATTAATAGTACAAAAAATATTAAATAGTTTTGGTATTTTATCAATAAAGATTTCACATTGAGAATGTAACCAGATTAAACTCAAAGTAAATAAACTAAAGAATAGCTATTTTAAGGACTATTTCTTTTTTCTTTTCTTTTTTCTTTTCTTTTTATTTTTCTTTACTTTTTTCTTAACAATTTTCTTTCTCTTAATTACTTTTTTCTTCTTTTTCTTTTTAACTACTTTTTTCTTCTTTTTTTTAGGCTTCTTTTTAGCTTTTTTCTTTTTAGTTTTTTTCTTTTTAGCTTTTTTCTTTTTAGTTTTTTTCTTTTTAGCTTTTTTCTTTTTACTTTTCTTAGCTACTTTTTTCTTTTTATCTTTTTTCTTAGTAGCTTTTTTCTTTTTAGCTTTTTTCTTAGTAGCTTTTTTCTTTTTTTCTTTTTTCTTTGTAGCTTTTTTCTTTTTGCCTTTTTTCTTATTAGCTTTTTTATCTTTTTTCTTTTTACCTTTTTTGTTTTTAGCCTTTTTACCTTTTTTCTTTTTACCTTTTTTCTTTTTAGCTTTTTTCTTTTTCTTTTTCTTCTTATCTTTAGGTTCTACTACTTTAGGCTCTTTTATTTTTGGTTCTACTACTTTTGGTTCTGCTATTTCTGGTTCTGCTATTTCTGGTTCTGCTATTTCTGGTTCTACTGATTCTTGTTCAGCAGCAGTTTCTTCTATAATTTCTTCATCAGCTATTTCTAAATCAGAAACATCCTCTCCTCTTTCTTTTAACAAAACAATTCTTTGCTCTTTATCTTTTTTAAGATTTTCTTTAATTAAAGTTTTTATTTCTTCTTTTTCGAAACCTTGTTCTTTTAATTCTTTTCTAATTTTTTTTCTTAAATCTTTTCTTTCTTCTTTTGAAGCTCCCTCAAGTTTTGCAACTTTCAGTGCTCTCATTTTTTTCTTGAATTTTTTTAATTGGTTTTTTGTAATTCTTTTAGCCTGTCCAGGTGCTTTGCCTTTTTGCATACTAGAAATACTGTACGGCTTATTTAACATTGTATTTCCGAACTTATTACCAACAAGTACAGCGCCAGGTCTTAAACCTAAAGTATTATTTTTTCCAGGTCCTATTAATAACGTATCAGTTCTTTTATTAGATACTATCGTTTGAAATTCTGTTCCTCTTGATCCTAAAGTTCCCTCAGGAACTTCGACAGTTAATGCATCAGGATTTTTTTTGCTTATTAAGCCTGAAATTACTTTTAAGCTTCCTTGTTTAACGCTTGCTACAATTTTTCCATCATTAGTAGCTGGATCATAAATAAAAGTATCCATTACAACTTCTGAATCTGATCCAATTGTAAATGTAGATTGGTCTAATAAAAGTATCTGTGTTCCAGATCCTTCTGTAGCATAAATCGTTTCATTTAAATAAATTTTATCACCAGCTTTTAATTGTCTTGTTTCAGTTTTAACAGTTCCTGATATTGCACCAACTATCCCAACTAATTGTTTTTCAATACTCAACTCCTGTGCTTGAGAAACATTGAAAATTAGAAGAAATCCAAAAACTACAGATAAAATCTTTTTCATAAGCAAAATTTATATATTAAATATAGTATGTTCAAAGCTTTTTTTAAACCATTTTGGGTGACTTTTTTGTGAATTTTTACTGAAAATGCCTTTTATAAACATATTTTCTTACTTATTTAAATGAAAGTTCTTTGAAAGACTAATAGATAAAGAATCAGAAATAAAATCATAGTTCTTAATATTTGCTTCAGAATACACCTTTTCAAAACCTAAAGTCATGCTGATAGAATTATTAGGGTCAAGGATAGGTAAAATCTCTCCTACAGCTTTTACTAAAATAACATCAATAGTATTTGTTACATCTGATCTTAAAACATTTGAGTTTACGCTAGTATCTTCTTTTTTATAGTCATTCCAGCTTAAGGAATCACCGACAGAAAGATATGCCCATGGAAAATTAAAATTCATCCTAAAGTTTAAATCATAAGTTTCAGCATCATTTCCAGCATCTACTTTTACATCAGCATCGGTATATCCTGCTCCTATACTTGTTGAAATTAATTCATTTAATAGAAAATCATGTCCTACTGTAACACCGTGAGAAATTGAATTTGCTTCATCAGCAGTTGTATCAGTTGTATTTCTATTAGATTTTGAGTCTGTAAAAGCATAACCGTAATTAAATGTACTTCTTTCCCCTGCCGCAAAAGATCCCCCTATCCCATACATAAAAGAAAAGGCGTCAGCATCATCTTGATTATCAGTTTTGCTTGCTATTAAATATGGTGATAAAGCTTGGTTAGCAACAGTTGTGTCTAAAGCAAAAGTTAATGCATAACTTTCAGTATCATCACTTGTTTCAACGTTTTGACGAGAGTCTGTAAAAGTTGCATTAATACTAAATGCTGAGGCTTCTCCTACTCTTCTGGATGCAGTTAGACCTAAACTTTGAGTGTAAGTTCTATCATACATTGGACTATTAAAAGCTATAACACTGTCTGAACTATCTTGAAGTCTAGTTTTTGAAACACTATTTACATTATTGTTTTGCGTACTACCAATTGAAACATCTGCATAATAATTCCATAACTTAGGTGCTAATCTTGATTTAACATCTTCTTCAATCTCTGTTACTGTTTCTAAATCTTCTGGTGTTAAATCTTCACTAGTTTTAATTTCTTCAATTATTGTTAAAGCTTTATTTGGTGAGTCTGCTTGCACTAAAACTGAAAGTAAATATAGTTTTATTTCAACATTGTCTGGGTAAAGCATATTTAATCTTTCGAGAGTTGAAATGGTTTGTTTATAGTTTCCCATTTTTCCTTGTTGTTGTGCATATTTTAAATTTAATTCCAAATCATTTGGTTTTAATAAAATTTGCATATAAGTAATATTTTTATCTGAAGAACCTGGAATTAATTTTTCTTCACCATCAACAATAATAGTTTTTGCACTTATTTTTTCTGCTGCAACCTTTATAGTTTCTTCAACTTTAGGAACATCTACTATTCTTGGAATAGGTGCTTTTAATTGAATTTGTTGTTTTTTGTCTTCTGGTACTTTTGCAACAATTAGCTCTTTGTCTATAGAAAAATTTTCTTCAATTAAAAAAGTGTTATTTTTTGAATTTTGATAATTAGTTTTTTGGTTGATTAACGATGTATTATTTAAATATTTTTTTTCAACCAGGGTAGAATTTAGCTTTGGCAATTCATAAGGCATGTTAAAAAAATTTTCACTGATAGCGCCAGCAGGTATTGTACGCATCGTTTCAGAAAATAAAGACAACAGTCCAATAAAAAGTAATAAAGGAACAATACTTGATTTTTTAGAACCTTTTTCTATTCCTTTTTTTCTAAACTGTTTTTTTTTACTTTTTCTTTTCACAAATAGCTACTCCTGTTTCTTCCAAATAAAATAAAAAATATAGGGCACAACTGCGGGAATTATTCCAAACCAAATCCATTCATCCCACTGAAAACTCTTGTCGTGTCCTGGGTTTTTAATTCCATTCCACCATATTAAATAACCAACTAATAGTATCCAAATCAAGCTAATTGATGCTAGTATTTTGCCCTTTACAGAAAGGCTTCCACAAAACAATTTATTTGAAAAATCTTGTAATTTTTGTAAAGGCATTTTTTTCCCTGATAAATTTTATTAGTCAGATATATCCGTTTCTGTAAATGATCCATTTGCATCTAATGTAATTCTTAGAGTATTAGAGGTATTTTCAGCAACCACTAGGTAGCTTGTTCCGACTTCAGCTATACACATGGTGTAACCCATTTCATAAGTAATTACATCTCCCTTATTAAATAATTCTTCTTCAATACCATCATTATCGTCGACGACATCGGAATCCGCGGCACAAGCATCTCCGTCCGTATAATAATATGTACCTTCATTAGAATAATATTCTGTTTGTCCTAAAGCTATCTGCATCATAGCATTTCTTGCTGCTTTCTTTTTTGTCCCTGAAATATATCCTTGGTACGTAAGAGTACCTACTGCTGAAAGAACTCCAATGATTGCAATAACCACTAAAAGCTCAACTAAGCTAAAGCCTGAGCTTTTAGTAGTCATAAATATTTTTCTTTCAAATTTCTACTTAGCTTAGTCTATAGAAATTTCGTTGGTCATCATCTCTGTGCATCCCTCATCTACGCAAGTCGAAACCCATACTTTTGTTCCATTACTAGAAACGTTAGTAACACCTTTGGTAGCACTCGCGCTTGCAGCTGTAAGAGCTGTTGCTGAACCTGTACCAGTAACTGCTCCTGACTCTGGTGCGTAAGGGTTTTTAAAATCAGCAAGTGCAGTTGCTGCTGCTGCTGCTGGACCTGTGTCATCAACTGCAGTTTTAGTAGCGCACGACCAAGCACCAAATGCTGTACTTTCAAAATTACATTTAGCAATTTCTGCTGCTACATATTTAACAACGTTAGCATGATTTGATTTTGCTGATGATTTTTTTGCACTTGTAGTGTAGCCTGAATAAGCAACAGTCCCTACTGCTGCAAGAATTCCAATAATCGCTACAACAACTAGCAATTCAATTAGTGTAAAACCTTTATTATTTTTTTTCATTTCCCATCCTTTTTTTTGTAGTACACACTTTAATATAGTATTTTATTGTATGTAAATAGCATAAAACATCAATAAATTAGTGGCAAGTTATGAATTTAAATGCCCATTATGGGTCTAATTTGCTTATTTTAATAATTCATATTTATGCTATCAATTATTTATTATGACATACAAGGTTAGTGAAGAAGGAAATGTAAGCACAGTTTTTCTTAACGGGGAAATAGATATGGATGTCACTGAAAAAGCAAAAGAGGTGATTTTACCATTAGTTGAGGCTGGAAAAGAAGTTCATTTAAATCTAAAAGATGTTTCTTACATGGACTCTTCAGGAATTTCTGTTCTTATTGAAAGTCATCAAAAAGCATTAGAAAAAAATACAAAAGTTATAGTTAAAGAGGTAAGCAAATCTGTTTTAAAAGTAATAATGATGGCAAAACTTGAACAGATATTAAATCTTGAATAATGAACCTGTCAGAATCAAAAGACTTTCTTGTAAGTAGCGCTAGTTTAAAAGAAGTAAGGACATTTTCTAGAAATGTTTTTGAAAAAATTCAATTACCACAAGATCAAAAAGATGAACTAGTTTTAGCAATTGCAGAAGCTGCACAAAATATAGTAAAGCACGGTTACAAAGGTGTAGAATCAACTTCAGACAGAATGGAAATTAAAATTTCATTAAAAGATGGAGAATTAGAAATAGGTTTTTATGACAAAGGAAAACCTGTAGTACCTGGAAATGTCCAACACAGAAAATTGGATGACATAAAACCAGGAGGATTAGGAACTTTTTTTATAAAACAAATAATGGATGGTGCTGTTTTTAAAAAAGATCAACAAGGCTGGGTTAATCACCTTGTGTTAACAAAAAAAATTTAACCAATTAAAGCTCCAACATTAAATATTGGAGAATACATCGCAATCATCAAACCACCGATCATAATTCCCATAAAAACAATCATAATCGGTTCAATCAAACTAGACATATTATCGACGGAGTTATCAAATTCCTCTTCGTAATACATTGCTACTGAATTAAACATTTCGTCTAGTTGTCCAGTTTGTTCACCTACTGAAATTAATTGACTAAATGTAGGTGGAAACAATGGTTCTTTTAAGAAAAGTTTAGTTAAGGTGTCACCAGAAAAAACACCCTTTTTAACATTTTCTAGAGCTTCTGTTACAACAACATTGTTGCTAACAGATTTTGCAATTTCTAAACTTTCTAATAAGTTTACTCCAGCGGCACTAAGATTACCCATAATTAATGAAATTCTTGCAAGTAATGATTTTAAAATCATTTCTCCAAAAATTGGAAGTTTTAAAACTTGTTTATGCCATCTATATCGAATAGTAGCATTATTAGTTGTCAAATATTTAAAAGCAAAACCAAATCCAATTAAAAAAATCAAAATCATCAATCCACCAGTACCTCTTAAAAAATTACTCATCGCCATAATTACTGCTGTTGGCGTTGGTAAAGCTATTCCCATTCCATCATACATTTTGGCAAAAACTGGTACTACTTTGATTAACATGAAAGCACTTACTGTAATTGCAACAGAAAACATTATTCCTGGATACATTAAAGCGCCTTTAATTTTCTTTTTAATCTTTTCTTTTTTTTCTAATGAATCAACAATTTTTAAAAGGAAAACATCTAGTTTACCACTAGCTTCACCAGCTTTAATTAAGTTTACATATACGTTATCAAAATATTGAGGGTATTTTTCAAAACATTTTGATAATGTTACACCACCTTCAAGGCTTTTTCTTATATCTTCAACTATTTCTTTAATTGCAGGGCTTTCAAGTTGGTCTCGAAGCATAGCAAGTACTTCTAAAATTGGAAGACCTGCTTTTACCATAGTTGCAAATTGTTTTGAGAAAATAAGAATATCTTCTACTTTTACTTTTGGTTTACCAAATGAAAAACCACCACCTTTACGTTTGGCTTTTTTTTCACCTTTTTTTTTCTTTGTTCTAATTAAATTTGTAATTATTACTTTTTGTTCTTTAAGCTTATGCGAAGCTTCTTCTTGATTTAAAGCTTCAATTTCACCCTCAACGTACTTGCCTTCTGCAATACCTTTGTATGTAAATGCTTCCATTATTTAATTAATTTTTAAGATGATAAAACACGCTCATACTCTCTAAAATTAAGTTCTCCATTTGCAATAAGTCTTCTCCCCATATCCTGCATAGTTTGAAAACCTTCTTTTATTGCTATCTCTCTTAGTTCTGGAGTAGTTGCTTGTCTTAATATTGCTTCCTTAACTGGTTTAGAAACAACTAAAATTTCATAAATTCCTTGTCGTCCTTTATAACCAGTGTCTTTACATTTTGCACAACCTTTACCTTTAAGAGCTTTAACTCTTGAAGCTAGTTCTGGAGAAAAACCTAAATCGGTTAAGACTTTTGGAGTAACATCTTCATCAGGTATTCTACAATCTTTACAGGATCTTCTTGCAAGTCTCTGTGCTAGTACCAACTGGGTCGCAGCACTAATTAAATAATCAGGCGTTCCCATATTTTGTAATCTAGTAATTGTACTCGGTGCATCGTTAGTGTGGAGTGTACTAAATACTAAGTGACCAGTAAGCGCAGCTTTCAAACCAATATCAACTGTCTCTTTATCCCTCATTTCTCCAACCAAAATTATTTCTGGATCTTGACGAAGAAAAGACCTTAATGCGGAAGAAAAAGTTAGACCTATATCATCTTTAATTTGAACTTGTCCCACACCATCCAGTTCGTATTCAACTGGATCTTCTGCGGTTAAAATATTTAAATGTGGTTGGCTTACTTCTTTAAGAATACTATATAAAGTTGTTGATTTTCCTGAACCAGTAGGACCTGTTACAAGAATTAATCCTTGAGTGCTATGAATTGCTTTTCTTAAATTTTTTAAATCAGCATCTTCAAAATTTAATTGTTCAAGAGTTATATCTCCTGCGTCTTTATTTAAAACCCGCATTACAATTCTTTCATTGCTAGCAGTTGGTAAAATAGATAATCGTAAATCAACCACTTTGCCATCTATTTTAAAATTTATTGCTCCATCTTGAGGTAGTCTTCTTTCAGCAATATCTAATTTACCCATTATTTTAAAACGAGTTACTACTGCTCCATAATTATCATGAAGAAATTTTTTATACTGCTCTTGTTCTTGCAACATACCATCTAAACGGTAACGTACTCTTGAACTAAATCTATAAGGTTCAATATGAATATCACTAACACCTGATTTAATCGCTTCTGCTACAACTGCTGTACTAAATTTAATTACTTCTGACTCATTTTCTAATGCTTCAATATCTTCTTCGGGAGGTTTTTCAAGAACTTCACCTGCATCACCTAATTCAGAATCAAAAGTTTTTGTTTTTTCTCTATTTTCTTTTCTGATAGTTGCTGCGGTTACATCACCACTTTCACTTAAAAGTTTTTGAATATATTCTGAAATTTGAGATACTTTTGCTGCGTGTAATTCTATATTTTTTTTAGTTATAGCTTTTAAATTTCTCATTAAACCAAGTTTTGAACTATCAGATATAGCTATATGAAGTGTTTTGCCATCAATCTTAAATGGTGCAACAAAATTCATATTTATATAATTTGATGGGAGAACAGTTTTAATTTCTGGTGTCATCTCAGATTTCGATAGATCAACTATTTCAAGATTCTGTTCTTTTACTAATACATCTAAAATTTTATCTTCATCTGTTAATTTGAGTTCAAAGACAGCATCTATTTGTGATTTATTACCATCTGCACTTGCTTTTTTAATTTTTGCTAAGTCTTTACCTGAAATAATATCGTGATCGATTAAAACGTTAATTAAATTTATTTCGCTTTCTCTACTTATCTTAAGCATTTTATAGTATCCTTGGTGCTATAAATATTAAAAGTTCGTCCATGCTATCACTTTTAGTCTTACCTTTAAATAAGTTTCCTAAAACTGGAACATTTCCTAACCCAGGTGTCTGGCTTTTAGTATTGAATACTTTGTTTTTCTTAATTCCACCAATTACTACAATATCTCCGTCTGCTATCAAAAGTTTAGTTGAAATTTCCATTTTATTGATAGGTGGATCACCTGCAACTGTTCTGTTTACTGAATCATTGTTTACCTGAACTTCTAAAAGTACATTGCCATCCCCGATAATACTTGGAGTAACTGTAAGTTTAAGAGCTGCTTCTTTAAACGAAGTATCTGCTCCTTCAGAACCAGTGGCCTGATATGCTATTTCTTCACCTTGAGTGATTGTTGCTACTTGATTATCTAAAGTAAAAACTTTTGGATTAGATATGGTTTTACCTAAACCTAGAGACTCTAAAGCTGAAATTTCAGCTTTTAATACTGCTGATCCAGTTTGTCTTAAAATACCTATACCGCTTGTTGCACCAATGGTAGCAAATTCCGATATTCCATCTGATGAACTTCCAATTGCAGCTGTTGAATTAGTTAAAGATGTATTAGCTGAACTAGCGCCTGCAGTTCCTCCTGCACGTTTACCTTTTCTGTTATAAGCACCTCCTAATCTAGTGCCTAAAGCTTGTTCAAAATCTGAGTCTGCTTCAACTATAAATGCTTCAATTAAGACTTGCTTTGTTCTTACATCGATTTCTCTAATAACCTTATCAACAACATCTAAGTCTTTTTCTTTACCTCTTACAATTATAGATCTTGTTGTAACTTCTTCTGTTATTTGAATTGGTGAAAAAGAAGCTTCCCCGCTAACTGATGTGAATAATTCACTGATAGTTGCTTTCGCTTGTGCTGGGCTTATATAATAAAGTCTAAAAATTTCTGAAACGATTGGTTCAACTGAATCCTCAAGCTCAATTTTTTTCTTAACTGCAGCTGCTCTTGATGATTTATAACTTTCTTGAGCTGTTAAAGTACCCGGCGCATGTACTCTAATAAGATTACTTGCAATATCTATATCTGCTGCATAATTCTTCATATCTAATAAAGCATTAAATGCTTTATCCCAAGGTACCTCAGTTAGTTCAGCAGTAATAGAGCCTGCAACTTCTTCTCCTACTAAAATATTTATATCGCCGATCTTGCTCATTAAGCTCATAGCTTCTTTATAATCTAGATTTTTAAAATTAAGTGAAACATTTTGTTTTAATAGTTTAAATTCATCAGGAATTAGTAAATAGTTTCTTGCTTTTACAGATGATATTTTTTTTCTTTTTTGCAATAGTTTAGTATCACCTATTGTTGGATTAGGCCCCATTTCAACTGTTTTATTTATTTCTTTCTTTCCAGCCTTTTTAATATCATCCTTAATTAAAGGTGTATTATGTTTGAATGGTTTTGATTTTATTTGACTAGACGCACATCCATTTAAAACAAAAATTAAAAACAAAAATAACGAAAGAATTTTTATAGATTTAATATTCATTAACTTCCTTTATTTGATTTTTAAAATTTATTATTAAATATGTATTGTCATCTTTTTCAAATATTGCTTCCCTGTTTCTAAGATCTACAAATTTAATTCCTGCACTTAATTCTTCATGTAATCCTAAAGTCATAACTTCACCAGCTGCATTTACTAGCGAAACATATTTTTCATGTAATCCACCAATAATTCCAACAAGTTTAAATCTATATAAACTCATCGCTTCTCTTTCCTCTGCTGAACCTGTAACCACTGCTGTGCCTCCTGATAAAGATTCATCCCCAGCAAAAGGATCATTTAAAGGTAATGGTTCTTCACCATCATTAGTTGTTGTAGTAGTGCTTGTTGTTGCTTCTTGTTTTTCTTTTGTCTGGTCATTATCATCTGCATTAACATTTATTGACCCAGTACAAATAAAAAACAAAAACAAAAATAATGATATAATTTTACGAAAAGTCATCTGCCAATCCCACTATGGTTAAGGTTCCACTTACTTTTATCGTACCAGTTGTATTTCCTTTTACCACTTTTATTGTTTCTTTGTCAAAATTAAGCATCTTGTTCGATAATGATATTGCTCTTTTAAACTTTATATAACCAATGAAATTGCCTGATATTTCAAAAGTCACTGGAATTTTGTAATAAGCTACATTCTTTTTACTCGTCTTTTCCTTTGTTTTCTTTTTTTTCTTTCCAGAAGCTAATGCAGCAGCTTTACTAACTGCAACAGGTTTCCCTTTTTGTATTTTGGAAATAACTAATCCATTTTCTCCAGCAAACTGACTCAGTGATTGATAAAGTCCTTCAACTTCGGCTTTGCTATGAAATAATGTAGAATATTTTTCATATTCTGGAGTAAGTTTTTTTATTTTTCTTTTTGCTTTTTTAATATCATTATTAAATTTAGTGATTTCTTGTTGTTTAAGATTCATATCATCAATTTTAGCTTTTTTTGCATTTACAATTGGATTCAAAATTGAATAATAAATTATTAAGAAAACTATTATTGAACCTAAGCTTACTCCAATTTTTATAAGTGTTTTCTTATCAGCAAAAGCTAAAACTTTTGCTTTTAGATCATCCATATTTAAATTTTTTAATTCATTTAAGTCCATAATTTTTTATCCTTTTATTCTTACTATTACCTTAAAACCTTTTAATGTCTGACCTCCCGATTTTGAACTTGTATTCTTTTGCATTGACGCCAATGAAGCTTGTCTAACTAATTTTTTAGAACCCAAATTGCTAATTAATTTTAAAATATCTTGATCGCTCGCAGCAACTCCTTGAATAATAACTTGACTACCCCCATTATACTCTACGGAATTAAACTTTACTCTCTTTGGAACACTTGATGCAATTTGAGCTAAAATTCTATAGCTGCTTTCTTTATTAGATTTTAAGCTATTACTTAATTTTAAACTGGTAGTAATCAGACCAAGTTCTTTATTGATCTTTCCTAATTCTTTCTGTGCTGTTTGGTGTTGTTTAGTAACTCCATCATAAGCAACTAACTTTCCGTTATATCTATGGATATTCCAAAAAGCTAAAACAAAAAGAATTAAATAAATGCCAATTACAGATCCTACTAATCCTTTATAAGCAAAATTAGAAAAAGCCTTCATTTTCTTTTGCTTAATCATCCCTTTTCTATCAGGAAGCAAATTAATATTTTTAACTGCAGTTACAAATTTATAATAACCAAAAACATCTAATTTTCTAAAAGCAAGCCCAACCGCAGTTGAAAGATAAGATCGATTTTGTAAGTTTATAGTTTTTTCTAATTGTTGAGGAATTTTAAGACCATCCATCGGATCAAATAAATTAAATCCAGTATTAACTAAATTTTTTCTAAAACTTGATAAATAATCATCTACATTTGATAAATTTGAAACTACTTTTATATTTCTAACTCTTCTTTCATATTTAGTCTCAAAGTCTTGAACTGCCTGTTTTACTTGTGTAATAAATCTTCTTACCAAACCTTCTTTTTCTTCTTGATCTTTTGACTCTAATAAAATTTTTCTATCCTGGCCTCTTAAAAAAATATCAGTAATAATCGGGTTATTATCATATAAAATCATTAAATAATTTTCATCTAAACCAAATTCTAATACTGCTGTTAAAGTGGAGTCTTCATTGCTTTTAGAAATTTGATTTATTTGGTCTACTGCAGATTTTAATGCAAAACATTTAACATCAATAATTACTGGGTTAAGTCCGCTTCTTTTAATTATTGAAGTATAATTATTTATGTCGGCTAATTTAGAAGCAACAAATAAAATGTCCATTGTATTTTCTTTTTGATTTCTATTTATTACTTGATGAAAAATTGAATAATCATCTAAATTATCAGTCAACTGAACTAAATTTTCCCAAAGTGAATTAGTATCAATTGCTTTTTGCAATTCTTCGTCTTTCATTAAAGGTGCTGTTACTACTCTAATTATTGCGCTAGTAACTGGAATTGCTATTGCCGCATTTGGTGTACTTATTTTTGCTTTTTGCATAGCGACAGTAAGTTCTTCTCCAAGTTTATCGCCATGATCTAATACAGATGCATCCTCTGGTAAATTAACAGGATGTATAAAAAATTTATCTAAAACCCATTGATTTGCTTTGTTGCTCGAAATCTGTGCCAATCTAATTTCTTTATTAGTAATTTCTACACCAACAATTTCTTCTCCTTGTACTGCTTTTTTACCGAGTCTTGCTTTAAACAAACTCTCAATTTTACTTTTAAATTTTCCTTTTCCTAAAGCTGAAACCTTCGGTGTGCCATCTTTTTTACCAAAATCTGGTTTTTTAAATTTAATATTTTTAATTTTTTCAAAAAAACCTGAAGGGGTTTTTGTTTCTGTTGCTTCTTTGTTATCTATTGGTGTCGTAACAGTTTGTGAAGCAACTGGTTCTGAAGTTTTTTCTACTACAGGAGTAACTTCTGGTTGTTTAGGTTGCTCAACAACAGGAGCTATTATTTGTTCAGCTGGTGCTGAAGATTGTTCAGTAGTTACATCTGCTATTTTTTCTGAAGATTGCTGCTCTTTAGCTTTATTTGCATGCACATCATCAAACCACTTCTCTAAAATTGGTACTGCTTCTTCAAGATTTGGAGTTCCTGATGAAGAAATCTTTTGTTTTCCATCGAAATAAAGTCTTCCAACCCAATTTTTTGATTTTAGCTCACCTTTATACTTATCTTGTCTTATATATATATGTAGCCTTCCATCTTTTTTATGAATTACTTGATGTTCAGTTTTTTGTTCGGTATTTTCTGGCGTAGAAGCACCTTCAGGTTGTATTTCTGAAGTATTTTCAGTACTTACTTTATTTTCTTCAGATTTTTCAACATCAGAAGTAGAAGGATCGCCCTCAGGTTGATTATTATCCTCCTTTTCGGGTCCCTCTTTATTTATAATATTATCTTTATCTTCTTCATTCATAATAATTTTAATAAAATATATTTTTTCTCTAACACAAACATACGAATCTCTAACACAAATATATAAAATGTCTAACACATAATCTAAAGTTGTATGCCCATTATGGGTTAAATAATGAAAAATATTCAAATAAGCTAATAAAATCAACAATTTTTGAATTTATATAAAAAAAAATTATTTTTAAGCATTTTTAAAAAAATATTCAAAATTCTAACACAAAAAATACAAACTCTAACACAATAGAATTTTTTCTATTTTTTTTTCTTGTGTTAGAGTAAATAAAATTAATTAAAATTTAAAAAAACTAGTAAAATCAACGTTTTTTTGTTTTTCAACTCAAGAGAGATTTTTTGTGTTAGAGAAACATTTATTTGTGTTAGAGTAAAAAAAATTATTTATATATTTAAAATTTCAGTCCTAAAATCATAAAATATTTCTATTTCTAGGTCAAAATTTGACAAATACTGAAAGTTGTATGCCAAAAATTACAATTTTTAATAGAAATTTATCTAAAAAATATTTTTCACAGTTAAATTTTATCTTTTTTTATAAAATTTAATACTTTTAACTAAAACCAGCAGCGAAAAGTTAAAACATTCTAAATAAATACTTTAAAATATTAGTTATCTAAAAAAAAAATACTTTTAACAGATATTAAAAGTAAATAACCTAAAATTAACTAAATAAATAATTTTATAACTGTTTGCTTACTAAATTTAAGACACAAGCTATATAAAAAATAAAATTTAAGTAAATATTTTTTCATTTTACAAAAGTACCTCTCTGATAATCATTGATGGCTTCTAATATTTCTGCTTTAGTGTTCATAACAAACGGGCCACCTCTTGCTATTTGTTCTCCAATTGGTTTTCCTGATACTAAAAGAAATTTAGATTTTGTTATTGCTTTTACTTTTAATTCTTCTCCTTGCGTTAATAAAATTAATGTTGAGTCTTTTATTTTATCGTGGGATTTATTTCCAATTTTAATTTCTCCTTCTATAAGATAAACAAATGAATTATGAGTTAACGGTAAATTAAAATTAAATTCTTTATTTTTATTTAAGTTAATATCAAAATATATAGGTTCAACATTGTGTTGTTCAAAAAAACCTTCGGTGTTTTCAAAGTTACCAGCTATTACTTTAATAGATTTTTCTTTATCATTATGAATATTTATTTTTTCTTTATCAATATAATAATATTCTGGTTTACTCATTTTTAATTTTGCCGGCATGTTAATCCATAATTGAAAACCATGAAGCTTACCATCTTTCATTGCTGGCATTTCTGAATGAATAATTCCACTTCCTGTTTTCATCCATTGAACATCTCCAGCTTTCATTCTACCTTCGCCTCCACTACTATCTTTATGTTTAAAGTCTCCTGCTAACATGTAAGTTACAGTTTCTATTCCTCTATGTGGATGAGCAGGAAATCCTGCAACGTAATCATCTTTGTTTTCTGAACCAAATTCATCTAACATTAAAAATGGATCAAAGTAATTAGGATCAATTCCAATACTTCTTTTTAATTTTACACCAGCACCATCACTTGTTGTGATTGGTTTAATAATTTTTTCTACTTCGACATTTAAAATTTTATTCATAATATTATTTTTTTTCAATAATTGATCTAAACATGTTGATGTTATCATATTTTTTTATCTAACTCCAATAAAGTATCTAAAGCTCCAGACTTTTTCCACTTCTTAACAAGTGAGCTCATATCTAATGTAGTTTGAGTAACAAATTCTTTGTAAATTGTTTTATAACTAGGCCCAAGTTTAATTCCATCAATAGTATCTGATATTAAAATGTTTTTTTTAATTAATATTAATACCTTTCTTCTAACTGTTTCTCTTGGTAGCTGAAGAACTTCTGCAATGCTTGCAAAAGTTAATTTTGAATTGTTTCTTAATTTTTTTTGAGTAATGTTTGTTATTTGATCCTCAAGCTCTGCAAATGTTTTAGTTCCAGATTTATTTAACTGATATAGCGAATGACTTACAACAACTTGTAGTATAACAAAAGTTTCAAAGTCTATTTTTAAATTTTCTCTTACTCTTGTGTAAAAGGAAAGAATAAACATCACCCAATTATAAAGTCCCTGAGAAAACATTGGCGCTTTAATATCTTTGTGCTTGTTAACTCTATTAAAATTAACAATATTATCATCACTCATTATAGTTTTCTTTTCGCTCATTATAGTTTTTAAACTCCCTATAGTGCTTATTTTATAACCTAAATTAGGTATAATCAATCTTTTTCCCCTAATCAACGTTTTGAGTTATGCTTATCAAATATTATGAAAAAGTTGCTTACATTTATAATTTTCTTTAGTTTTTTGATCATACCATTTGTAAATTCTGAAACTTCAACAACAAAAAATGAAAACATAATACAGATCGGTGAATATAAATTTACTATGAAAGATTTGCAGGAGCTTAGCGAGCTAAAAAAAATAAAAGATAATCTTAAAATCATTAATAAAAAACAAAAAATTGAAATTGAAAACCTAAAAAATTTAGGAAATAAACTATTAGAAGAAAACAAATCGAATAAAAAATTAATCAATAAGCTCCTTAAACAAAACAATGAACTTATTAACCAAAATAAAGATATAAAATCAAAAAATGAAATACTTACAAGCAATGTTTTAGAAAATGAAAATCAAAAATTAATTGAAGATAAAGAAAAAGAATTTAAAGAAAATAATAATATAAATTATAAAATGTTAATATTTATTTCAATTTTATTTTTACTTTGTACAATATTAGTTTCTGTAGTAGCTCGTAAATAATTATAATTTTTTATTATTAATTTGGATTTCCTTTAATATCTGTTGATAAATATTGATACACTATAACAGAAACGGTGTTCATATTCTTTAAAACTCTATTCAAGTTCCAATTTAAATCTATTGTGTTGCAATTTAATTCAGAAAAATAATAAACTTCTGCGCTTCCTAATGTTGGATCTATTTCTTCAGTAACAACTTTTAATTGATCTGTTCTTTTTTCTAGCGCAAAATTATATCTACAAACATTTGTAGTGGCCCAATAAAGAATAGAAGCAATAACAATTGCAAAGATAACCATTATTTTTGGAATACCAAACATTTATTTCCCATCAATTACAACTATAGTCAAATCATCTTTTTGAATTTTGCCAGACTTAACTATATCTTCAATGATAACTTTTAATCTTTTGTTATTTGAAGTTGATTGATATTTTTTAATATAATTTTGAAAACCTTCAGTCCCTAACATTTCGCCGTTTGGATCTTTAATTTCTGTAATACCATCTGTAAAAATATACATTGAGCTCTCAGAAAATTTTATAGTTGTTTCGTTATATTTTATTTTTGACATAATACCTAAAGGTGGCCCAGCTTCTACATGATTAGAAAATTTTCCATCCTTTGAATATATTAATGGAGGCTCATGGCCAGCGTTGGAAAGTAAGATTTCTTTTTTTTTACTATCATAAATACCGATAAGCATAGTAACGAACATTCCTCTAGCTGCTGTTTCACAAATTTCTTTATTTAATAAATTTAAAAGATCAGCTGCAGAAAACATTGTTTTGCTTAAGCAACGGTAAAGACTTGACGCCTTTGACATCAATAAAGAAGATTTAATTCCCTTACCTGATACATCTGCTACACCAAATCCATATTTTCCATCACCGAGTTCTGCAAAATTATAAAAGTCACCTGATACTACTTTGGCAGGAATATTTATTCCTGCTATTGGGAAAGGATCTTCTTTATTCTTTGATAACAAAGTTTTTTGAATCTCACCGACAATTTCTATTTCTTTTTGCATCCTA
>CACIWJ010000012.1 GCA_902590365.1 uncultured Pelagibacteraceae bacterium
AAACAAATAATTTTGATATTATAATTAATATTTCTGAAGATGGTTGGTTTGGAAATTCTATTGGGCCACATCAGCATTTTGCTCATTCTATTTTTAGAGCAGTCGAAGAAGGTAAAAATATAATTAGATCTACAAACAATGGTATTTCTGCTCTTGTTGGGCCAAAAGGCAATATTATTACTAAAAACGAGTCAACTCAGAGTGGTGTTTTAGAAATTAGAAACTTTAAGAACAATAAAGAAACTTTTTTTTCAAAAAATGGGAACAATATATTCTTTTATTTTTTATTATTTTATATTACTTTGATTTTTTTTTTAAAAATAAATAGGGAGATTAAATGAAAAAAGATTATTTGTTTACAAGTGAGTCAGTTTCAGAAGGCCATCCAGATAAAGTATGTGATAGAATTTCAGATATGGTAGTTGATACTTATTTAGGTTTAGAGCCTCAATCAAGAGTAGCCTGTGAAACTTTAACTACTACAAACAAGGTTGTATTGGCAGGTGAAACTAGAGGACCTGAAATTAAGAAAGATGAATTAATTTCAAAAGTTAGAGATTGTATTAAAGATATTGGTTATGATCAGGAGGGCTTTACCTACAAGGAAGCAACTAAAATTGAATGTCATTTACACTCTCAATCAGCCGATATAGCAATGGGAGTTGACTCTTCTGGAAACAAAGATGAAGGTGCTGGGGATCAAGGAATAATGTTTGGTTATGCATGTAATGAGACTGATGTACTTATGCCAGCTCCAATTCATTTCTCACATAGAATTTTAAGATTAATGGCCGAAGATAGAAAATCTGGAAAACTTAAAGGAATAGAGCCAGACTCTAAAAGTCAAATTACTATAGAATACAAAGATGGCATACCAAAAGCTGTAAAATCAGTAGTAATTTCTACACAACATTCAAAAGATGTTAACCTAGCTCAAGTAAAAGAACTTTGTATGCCATATATTGAAAGATCTATACCAAAAAATTTATTAGGAAATCTTGACGAAAACGAAATATATATTAATCCAACTGGAAATTTTGTAATTGGTGGACCGGATGGAGATAGTGGATTAACTGGAAGAAAAATAATTGTTGATACATATGGTGGTGCTGCACCTCATGGTGGTGGGGCATTTTCTGGTAAGGATCCAACAAAAGTAGATAGATCAGCAGCATATGCTTCAAGGTATTTGGCTAAAAATATTGTGGCATCAAAAATTACTGACAAATGCTTAATACAATTAGCTTATGCAATCGGTGTATCCAAACCGTTATCTATCTATGTTGATTTGTTTTCTAATGATGAGGAAAAAAACAAACATGTAGAAAAATTGATTAATGAAAATTTTGATTTAAGTCCTAGAGGCATAAGAGAAATGCTTGGTTTAAATAAACCTATTTATGAAAAGTCAGCTGCCTACGGTCATTTTGGTAGAGACCCAGAGTCAAATGGTGCATTTTCATGGGAAAACACTGATAAAGCTTCAGTATTTAACAAGTAAATAAAGTTGTAAATATAAAAAAAATACATATATTCACCTTACATTATTGAAATTTCAAAATGGGCTTCGGCCCATTTTTTTTTGGAAAGAACAAATGTTAAATAGAAGAGCAGATAAATTAGAATTATTGAGAATAGCGGAGGCGGTTGCGCTTGAAAAATCTATTGATAAAGAACTTATTATAAATTCAATGGAAACTGGAATAGCAAAAGCAGCAAAATCTAAATTTGGACAGGAGAATGAAATTGAAGTTAAAATAAATAGAGATAATGGAGATATAGGAATATTTAGAAAACTTTTAATAGTTGAAAAGCCTGAGAATACAAATACCGAAATTAGCTTAAATGAAGCTGCAACTTTAAATGAAGAAAATAAAGATAAAAGTATTGGAGATATTATTCTTCAACCTTTGCCATCATTTGATTTTGGAAGGATTGCTGCTCAAACAGCTAAACAGGTAATTAGTTTTAATGTGAGAGAAGCTGAAAGAGAAAGGCAATATAATGACTTTAAAGATAAAAAAGATACTATTTTAAGTGGAATTGTTAAAAGATTGGAATTTGGAAATGTAATTGTGGATCTTGGGAGGACGGAAGCAATAATTCAAAAAAATGAAGTAATTCCAAGAGAAAATATTAAAGCAGGGGATAGAATTAAAGCATATTGTTATGATGTAAGAAGAGAGCCAAGAGGTCAACAGATTTTTTTATCAAGAGGTCATCCAAAATTTATGGAAAAATTATTTATACAAGAAGTTCCTGAAATCTATGATGGATTGATAGAGATTATTTCATCAGCTAGAGATCCAGGAAGTAGAGCAAAGATTTGTGTTAAGGCAATTGATACTTCACTCGATCCTGTTGGTGCATGCGTTGGAATGAGAGGCAGTAGAGTCCAAGCAGTTGTAAATGAATTGCAAGGAGAAAAGATTGATATTGTAAATTGGTCAGAAGATCCAGCAGTTGTTGTATCAAATGCATTATCACCAGCTGAAGTTCAAAGAGTTAATGTTGATATAGATAACAAAAAATTGGATGTAATATTAACAGAGGATAATTTGAGCAAAGCAATAGGTCGAAGAGGTCAAAATGTAAGATTAGCTACAAAATTAATGAATTATGAAATTAATATAATGACTGATCAAGAAGATTCTGAAAAGAGACAAACTGAATTTAAAGAAAAAACTGAAAATTTTGTTAAAAACCTCGAACTAGATGAAACTTTAGGTCAATTGCTTGTTGCGGAGGGGTTTTCATCAATTGATGATATTAAAGATTCTAAAATTGAATCTTTAATTAAAATAGAGGGTATTGAAGAAGATACAGCTAAAGAATTAATAGAAAGAGCAAAAGAATTTTACCAAAAAGATCAAGAAGAGATTTCCAATAAAATAAAAGATTTAGGACTAGATAATGATCTTATAAAACATGAGGGTTTAACACCGGGTATGTTAGTTACACTGGGAGAGCAGAAAATTTTATCACTCACTGATTTTGCAGATCTTGCATCAGATGAGTTAACAGGTGGTTTCGATATAGTAAAAGGTGAAAGATTAAAAATTAAAGGATACCTTGAAGATTTTGCACTATCTAAAAATGAAGCGGATGAACTTATAATGTCTGCGAGAAAAAAAATTTATAAAGATTGAAAGATGAATTATGGAAAAGAAAAAAAACGAAATTAACATTATCTGGAAACCTCAAGAAATCTATAAGTAATATTGAACGTGCAAAGTCGCATGGAAAAAATGCGGTATTAATTGAAAAAAAAAATAATAAATTTTCTAATAAAAGAACTTTTAACACCTCATCAAGACCTCCATCAAATTTTAAAATAGATCGTAGTGTATATAAACCTAAACCAACAACATCAATACCACCTTCAAATGATTTTCAAAAAAGAAAACTCGCTGAACAGAGGGCTACTAAAAGATTAAAAGATGATCCTGAAAAAAGAGAAAATAAAGGGAAGATTGGTTCCAAAAGAAGAGAATTAAAGCTTACTGTTTCTAGAGCTTTAAGTGGAGATGAAGAAGGAAGAACAAGAAGTTTAGCAGCATTAAAGAGAGCAAAACAAAAAGAAAATAGAATAGTTCAAAAAGATCAGTCTAGAGAAAAACTTAAACCAATTAAGAGAGATGTTAATATACCAGAAATAATAACTATTAGAGAGCTTGCAAATAGAATGACAGAGCAATCAAGTAGCATCATAAAGCATCTATTGGGTATGGGTGTAACAGCAACTATTAATCACTCAATAGACTCAGATACAGCTGAATATTTAGTTAAAGAGTTTGGTCACAATCCAATTAAAGAAAAGAAAGCAGAAGAAATAGTAAAAAAAATTAAAGAAGCTAAATCTGAAAACTTAAAAAATAGACCACCAATAGTAACGGTAATGGGTCATGTTGACCATGGAAAAACTTCTGTACTAGATAGTATCAGAAGTACAAATGTAGTTTCAGGTGAATTTGGAGGTATTACGCAACATATTGGTGCTTACCAAATAAATAAAAATTCTAATAAAATAACTTTTATAGATACTCCTGGCCATGCGGCATTTACTGAAATGAGGGCAAGAGGTTCTAAATTAACGGACATAGTAGTTTTAGTAGTTGCAGCAAATGATGGTGTTAAACCACAAACTATTGAATCAATAAAACATGCTAAAGCAGCAAAAGTTCCTATAGTTGTAGCAATTAATAAATGTGATTTGCCTGACGCAGATGCACAAAAAGTAAAAAATCAATTGTTAGAATATGAGCTTATAGCTGAAGAATTATCTGGAGATACTTTGGTTGTAGAAATTTCAACAAAGACAAAAAAAAATTTAGATAAATTAATAGAATCGATTATTTTGCAAGCAGAAATTTTAGATTTAAAAACGGATTTTAAAACAAAAGCTACAGCGGTAGTTTTAGAATCTAAGATTGATATAGGCCGAGGACCAATTGCAAATATAATTGTAACTAGTGGAACTTTAAAAAAAGGAGATTATTTTGTTAGTGGATTAAAATGGGGAAAAGTAAGAGCAATAATAAATGATTTAGGAAAAAATATTGATGAAGCATTACCATCTTCACCTGTAGAGGTATTAGGAATAAATGGTGCTTCTAAATCTGGAGATGATTTTTTAGTTTTAGATAGTGAAAAAGAAGCAAAATCTCTTAGTGAAGCTAGATTTGAAGAGTCTAAAGCTGGAAAGAATCCATTAATTTTTGTAACTCAAGAATCAGCTTTCAAAGATAAAGTTTCACAAGAATTAAATATTATAATAAAATCAGATGTGCATGGATCAACTGAAGCAATTAAAAGTGCAATTGTTCAAATTAAACATGATGAAATAAAACCAAAAATAATTTTATCAGATATTGGCATGATAACAGAAACAGATGTTTCTTTAGCTAAAGCTTCAGATGCTGTTCTAGTAGCTTTTAATGTTAAACCTACAAAAGAAGCAAAAAAACTTGCCGAGAAAGAAAAAGTTTCTATAGCAGCATATAATATTATTTATGAAGTTATAGATTTTATAAAAAATAAAATGTCAGGGAAGTTAGCACCTGATATTGAGGAAAAAGTTATTGGTTCAGCTGAAATATTAGAAATTTTTAAAGTTTCAAAAGTTGGAAAAGTAGCAGGTTCAAAGGTCATTGAAGGTGAAATTTCTAATGATTCTAATGCGAGATTAATTAGAGATGGTGCAATAATTTATAATGGAAAAATTGGTTCAATTTTTAGAGAAAAAAATCAGGCTAAACAAGTGAGTGCAGGTTTAGAGTGTGGAATAACATTAAAGGATTTTAGTGATTTTCAAAAAAAAGATATAATTGAGGTTTATAATTCAAAAATAACAGAAAGAATGGTATGAGAAGTAAAAAGTCTAGTAGACCTGTAACACAAAGACAATTAAGAGTCGGCGAAATGATAAAACAAGCTTTAGGAATTATTTTTGTAAGAGGAGAAGCTAAACTACCGAATTTAGATACTAATAGTATAACTGTGACAGAGGTTAGAATGAGCCCCGATTTAAAAACAGCCAAAGCATTTGTTTTGCCATTAGGAGGAAAGAATGCTACTGAAGTGACAGATATATTAAAAGAATTCTCATATATGATTAGAAAAGTTCTATCAAAAAAAATTACAATGAAATTTTTGCCAAAATTATTATTTGTAAAAGATGAATCATTTGATTATGCAGAAAAAATTGAAAATTTAATAAAACAAACAAATAGACAGGAAAAAATATGATAAAAAAAGCTAAAGAGCTTGCAATACATGAAAAAGATACTGGTTCTTCAGAAGTACAAATTGCATTACTAACCGAGAAGATAGAAAATCTTTCAAAACATATGAAGCAATCTAAAAAAGATAAACATTCTTCATTAGGTCTTTTAAAAGCAGTAAATAAAAGAAAAAAATTATTAGATTATTTAAAAAAGAAAAAAGTAGATTCTTACAAAGAAGTTATAAGTAAATTAAATATAAGGAAGTAAATGTTCAAAGTTAATAAAAAAGAAATAGAATTAAACGGAAAAAAAATTAGTTTAGAAACAGGAAAAATAGCAAGGCAGGCTGATGGTGCAATAATAGCTCGCTGCGGAGAGACTATTGTGATGGCAACAGTAGTTGGAGCTAAAAAGGTAAATCCCGAGGTAGATTATTTTCCATTATCAGTAAATTATCAAGAAAAATATTATTCTGCTGGAAAAATACCAGGAGGTTATTTTAAAAGAGAAGCAAGACCAACAGAGAGTGAAACACTTATATCAAGGTTGATTGATAGACCTATAAGACCTTTGTTTCCTGATGAATTTAGAAATGAAGTACAATTACTTCCTACAGTTATTTCTTATGATAAAGAAAATGAATCTGATATTTTATCAATAATTGCATCTTCAGCTGCACTTGCTATTTCAGGAATGCCATTTATGGGCCCTGTAGGTGCTTCTAGAGTTGGTTTTATTGATGGGAAATATGTTTTAAACCCTTCAAAAAAAGAATTAGAAAAGTCAAAATTAGATCTAGTTGTTGCTGGAACTAAAGAAGCAGTTTTAATGGTTGAATCTCAAGCTAATGGTTTAAGTGAAGAAGAGATGTTAAAAGCTGTAAAATTTGGTCACGAAAATTTTATTCCAATCATTAAAATGATTGAAGATCTTGCAAAAGATTGTAAAAAACCTGATTGGATAGTAGAGAAAAAAGATCTTTCAGAGGTAAAGAAAAGAATAGATAAAGAATTTAGTGCTGAACTTAAAAAAGCCTTTTCAATAAAAGATAAACAAGAAAGATCTAATCTTATATCTGATATAACTGAAAGAGCAAAAAAGCTTTACGAAGAAGATGAAAATATTTCTGAGCTAGATGTTAACTATGAGTTAAAAAATTTAGAAAAAAAAATTGTAAGAACAGACATTCTCAAAAATAAAAAAAGAATAGATGGTAGAGGTTTAGCAGATGTAAGACCTATAGAGTGTGAAGTTGGAATTTTACCAAGAACTCATGGGTCAGCTTTATTTACTAGAGGTGAAACACAAGCAATTGTTACAACAACACTTGGAACCTCAGATGATGAACAGAGAATTGAGACATTAGATGGGTTGGTTAGAGAAAGATTTATGCTTCACTATAATTTTCCACCATTTTCTGTAGGTGAGACTGGTAGAATAGGAACAGGTAGAAGAGAGATAGGACATGGAAAATTAGCATGGAGAGCTATCAAATCATCTTTACCTTCAAAAGAAAGTTTTCCTTATACATTCAGAATTGTATCAGAAATCACAGAATCTAATGGATCATCTTCAATGGCAACAGTTTGTGGAACTTCACTGGCATTGATGGATGCTGGCGTTCCAATAAAAGAACCAGTAGCTGGTATTGCAATGGGGTTAATAAAAGAAGGAGAAGATTTTAGTGTTTTATCAGATATCTTGGGAGATGAAGATCATCTTGGAGATATGGATTTTAAAGTTGCTGGAACAAAAGATGGAATAACTTCACTTCAAATGGATATTAAAATTACAGGAATTACATTTGAAATAATGGAGCAAGCTTTAAATCAAGCTAAAGATGGAAGAATTCACATATTAGGTGAAATGAATAAAGCTTTAGATAAATCAAGGGCAGATGTTGGCAAACATACGCCAAAAATGGAAAAAATAACTGTAGATAAAAAAGATATTGCTACTGTAATTGGAAAAGGTGGCGCAACTATAAGAGAGATAGTTGAAAAATCCGGAGCAAAAGTTGACGTAAACGATGAAGGAGTAGTTACTGTTGCTGCGCCAGACGAAGAGTCTAGAAATATTGCTCTACAATTTATTAAAGACCTTACTGCTAAAGCTGAATTAAATAAAATTTATAATGGTAAAGTTATGAAAATTATGGAATTTGGAGCATTTGTAAATTTTCTAGGAAAACAGGATGGTTTAGTTCATATTTCTGAGCTTGCTGATAAGAGAGTTGCAAAGGTTACTGATGTAGTTAAAGAAGGCGATGAAGTTAAAGTTAAGGTTATTGGTTTTGATAGAGGCAAAGTAAAATTATCTATTAAACAAGCTGTTGCGTAAATAATTCTTATTGATTATTTAATTTTGTATTTTATTCTACTAATTAAAAAAATAGCTAATGCACTTAAGACAGCGAATACCTCAAGTGCATGTCCTGAATTTCCCAAAAGTAATTGAACAAAATAAAATAGAATACAAACTACAAACCAAACTAATATCAACATTATTTTCTGTTTTTTTTTTCTCTTTTTAATTTTCTTTTTTCCTTAAAGGAAAGTTTTGCTTTTTTCATTACAGATGAGTCTTTAAAAGATTTACCGCTATATCTTTTAGACATAAAATTAAGTTATGTTTTTTGGATCAGGCATCCCTACTTTATTATATCCGGCATCTACATAGTGAATTTCACCAGTAACACCACTTCCAAGGCTACTTAATAGATATAAAGCTGAATTGCCAACATCATAGATATCTACGTTTCTTTTTAAAAAAGAATGGTCTTCATTCCATTTATAAAGAAATTTAGCATCTCCAATTGCAGATGCTGCAAGAGTTTTAATTGGTCCTGCACTTATTGCATTTACTCTAATCCCCTTTGCTCCTAGGTCTCTTGCCAGGTATTTAACACTTGCTTCAAGTGCAGATTTACAAACACCCATTACATTATAATTTGGAATAGCTTTATTAGATTCGTAAGTTAAAGTGAGCATACTTCCACCTTTATTCATAATTTTAGAGGCTTCTTTTGCAACCTCAGTAAATGAAAAGCATGAAATTAACATACTTCTTAAAAAATTTTCTCTAGTAGTATTTAAGTATTCACCTGATAATTCAGATTTGTCTGAAAATGCAACCGCATGAACAACAAAATCGATTTGACCCCATTTTGATTTTATATCTTCAAAAAGTTTCGTTACTTCTTCTTTTTTTTCAACATCACAGCTAAATGTAACGTTGGATTTAAGTTTTTCAGCTAATGGAATAACTCTTTTTTTTAAAGCATCTCCTAGATAGGTAAATGCTAATTCTGCTCCTGCTTCAGCTAATTTTTGTGAAATTCCCCAAGCAATGGATCTTTCATTAGCCACCCCCATGATTAATCCTTTTTTTCCTTTCATTAAACTCATAAATTAAATCTTTTCGAATACTAAAGTTGCGTTAGTTCCTCCAAACCCAAAACTATTAGACATAATAGCATTTAAATTTACATCTTTTTCAACTTTTGTAATGATTGGATATTTTTTTGCTTCTTCATCTATATCAGTTATGTTTATAGAAGCTGAAATAAAGTTATTTTTCATCATAATTAAACTATAAACTGCTTCATGTACCGAAGTTGCTCCTAAAGAGTGACCAGAAAGAGATTTTGTAGAACTTATTTTAGGAACATTATCTTTAAAAACTTCCCCTACTGCTTTTAGTTCAGTTATATCACCTACTGGAGTTGAAGTTCCGTGTGTATTTAAATAATCAATTTTATTTTTACTTGTACTTAAAGCCATTTTCATACACCTTACTGCACCTTCTCCTGATGGAGCTACCATATCGTAACCATCAGACGTAGCACCATAACCAGTTAATTCAGCATAAATTTTTGCTCCTCTTGCTTTTGCATGTTCATATTCTTCAAGCACTAAAACGCCACCACCACCTGAAATTACGAATCCATCTCTAGTTTTATCATATGGTCTAGAGGCTTTTTCTGGAGTATCATTGTATTTTGATGATAAAGCAGTCATCGCATCAAACATTGCTGACATTGCAAAGTGAACTTCATCACTTCCACCGGCAAAAATAATATTTTGTTTTCCGAGCTGGATTAGCTCCATTGCATTTCCAATACAATGTCCGCTGGTTGCGCAAGCAGAGCTAATTGTATAGTTAACACCTTTAATTTTAAATGGTACCGCCAGTGTGGCAGAAGCCGTACTTGACATAGTTCTTGGAACAACAAATGGTCCCATTTTTTTTGGATTTTTTTCACGTGTCTTGTCAGCTGCTAAAATAACATTTTGAATTGAAGGTCCGCCAGATCCCATAATCATACCAGTCGACGTATTGCTTACATCTTTTTCTTCAAGTCCAGAGTCTTTAACAGCTTCAGCCATAGAAATATAATTATATGCTGATCCAGGACCCATAAATCTTATAAATTTTCTATCAACATAATCTTCAAGTTTAATATTTGGTTTACCATGAACATTACTTTTTAAGTTATATTCTTTATATTCTTCAGAAAATGTAATTCCAGATTTTGAATTTAGTAATGATTTATAAACTTCTTCTTGATTATTTCCTAAACAAGATATAATTCCAATACCAGTTACAACTACTCTTTTCATTATTTAAATAATCCTACTTTTAAATTTTCAGCAGAATAAATTTTTTTGTCATCTGCTTTTAGTATACCATTAGCCAATCCAACTGTTGTTCCTTCTTTTACTAAAATTCTTTTCATATCAATTTCGTAAGTTGCTAATTTAATATTTTTTAATACCTCTCCAGTAAATTTTACAGAGCTGACCCCTAAAGCCCTTCCTCTTCCTGGATTTCCAAGCCAACCAAGATAAAAACCTACTAGTTGCCACATTGCATCTAAACCAAGACAACCTGGCATAACAGGATCATCTTTAAAGTGACAATTAAAAAACCAAAGATCTTCTTTTATATCTAGTTCAGCTTTCAAAAATCCTTTTTTAAAACTTCCTTTATCTTCTCTAATTTCACTAATTCTGTCAAACATCAGCATAGGTGGTAAAGGGAGTTTTGCATTTCCAGGGCCAAAAAGTTCACCATTTCCGCAGTTAATTAGGTCTTCATAGGAGTATGATGATTTTTTTTCCATAAATATAGATCTTTAATACTTTATTTATTAAGATTACAATATACAATTTAATTTCAATTGTTATAAATTAGGCAAAAAAATGAATAATAACAATATTTTTATTGAAAAATTGAGGTCTGCAGGTTTAAGACCTACCAAACAAAGAATTAAAATATGCAAAGTACTGTTTGATCGTAAAAAAACGTTTCATTTTACTATCAACTATTTAAAGACACTTTTACAAAAAAAAACGGATCAAAAAATTTCACAGGCTACAGTTTATAATACTATCAATGCCTTAACGAAAAAAGGTCATTTAAAAGAAATTTCAATAAATTGTGAAAAAAATTATTTTGATACAAATATATCTAGTCATCATCATTTTTTTAATGAAAGTACACAAGAACTTATAGACATAGATGATAGTGATATTGGTAAAATTAATATAAAAAAACCCCTGACAGGAAAAAAAATAAAGTCTATTGAAATTTTGGTTAAAGTTGCAAATAGTAACTAAACTCAAATATTACAAAATAATTAAATTATTTAATGTGACAACTCTGCAATATTGACTCTAATTTAGAATCATTATAAATTAATATTATGAGCAATGAGATGATTAAAGAACAATCAAAGTGTCCATTTACTGGTGTAGGAACGCCACCAAAGCATTCAACAGGCAAAGGACAAACAAACAAAGATTGGTGGCCCAATAGCCTAAATTTAAAAATTTTAAGTCAACATTCGTCATTGGTAAATCCAATGGGGAAAAACTTTAATTACAAAAAAGAATTTAAAAAGCTTAACTTTAAAGCATTAAAAAAAGATCTACATAAATTGATGATAGATACACAAGATTGGTGGCCAGCAGATTATGGTCATTACGGTCCATTTTTTATTCGTCTTGCTTGGCATGCTGCTGGAACTTATCGAACAGGCGATGGAAGAGGTGGTGCTGGAACGGGAAATCAAAGATTTGCACCATTAAATAGTTGGCCAGATAATGTAAATCTAGATAAAGCAAGACTTTTGCTGTGGCCAATTAAAAAGAAATATGGAAAAAAAATATCTTGGGCAGATCTATTTATACTTGTTGGAAATATATCTCTAGAGTCAATGGGCTTTAAAACTTTTGGATTTGGTGCGGGTAGAGAAGATATTTGGGAACCAGAAGAAGATATTTATTGGGGTTCTGAAAAAGAATGGCTTGGAGTAAATCGTTATAGTGGAAAAAGAGAATTGGAAAACCCTTTAGGCGCATCGCACATGGGTTTAATTTATGTTAATCCTCAAGGACCTGATGCTAATCCAGATCCTTATTTAGCTGCTCATGATATTAGAGAAACTTTTGGACGTATGGCAATGAATGATTATGAGACTGTTGCGCTTGTTGCAGGAGGACATACATTTGGAAAATCACATGGTGCTGCTCCAGAGTCTCATAAAGGTCCCGAACCAGAAGGTTCAAAGATCCAAGATCAGGCAACTGGTTGGAATAGTAACTACAAGAGTGGTTTAGGAGTTGATACTATTAGTAGTGGTATTGAGGGTGCATGGACTTCAAACCCTATTAAATGGGATATGGGATATTTTGATAATTTATTTGGCTATGACTGGGAATTAACTAAAAGCCCCGCAGGAGCTCATCAATGGAAACCTAAAAAGAATGGGCATGCTATAGAAATGACTCCAGATGCTCATGACAGATCTAAAAAAAATCTTCCTATGATGCAGACTACTGATCTTTCACTAAAATTAGATCCTAAATATAGTCCAATTTCGAGACATTTTCATCAAAATCCAAAAGAATTTGCTGATGCATTTGCAAGAGCGTGGTTTAAGCTTACTCATCGTGATATGGGTCCAAAAGCAAATTATCTTGGTTCTGATGTTCCTAAAGAAGAATTGATTTGGCAAGATCCAATAACAAAAAATAAATATAAACTTAAAAATAAAGATATTGAGTTATTAAAGAAAAAAATAAATAAATCTGGTTTAACCGACTCCCAGTTAGTTACAACTGCATGGGCATCTGCATCAACTTTTAGAGGATCCGATAAAAGAGGAGGTGCTAATGGAGCAAGAATAGCTCTTGAACCTCAAAAAGATTGGGAAGTAAATAATCCTTCAAATTTATCTGGTATAATTAATACTTTTAATAAAATTAAAAAAGGATTTGACTCAAAAAATAAATCAGTTTCTTTGGCAGATTTAATAGTTTTAGGAGGATCAGTTGGTATTGAAAATGCTGCTAAAAAGGGTGGTAAAAAAATTAAAGTTCCATTCAAAGCAGGAAGAGGTGATGCAAAACAAGATCAAACTGACAAAAATTCATTTAACCTTCTTGAACCGATAGCAGATGGTTTTAGAAACTATATTAAGATGCATGCAACGGGATATACCAATGGAAAAGGTATCCCTACTAATTCAGCTGAAGAAATGTTGGTTGATAAAGCACAACTTCTTGGACTTACTGGTCCAGAAATGACAGTTTTAATTGGAGGTATGCGTGTATTAAATACTAATTATGACGGTTCAGATTATGGAGTATTTACAAAAAAACCTGGGGCATTAACTAATGACTTCTTTATAAATCTTCTAGATATGAAAACTACATGGAGAGAAGTAGATAAAGAAGAACAGTTTTTTGAAGGAATAGATAGAAAAACGAAAAGAGTAAAATGGAGAGCTACACGTGCAGATTTAATATTTGGATCTAATTCTCAATTAAGAGCACTATCAGAAGTCTATGCTGCGGACGATTCAAATGACAAATTCTTAAATGATTTTATATCAGCATGGACAAAAGTAATGAATTTAGACAGATTTGATATAAGATAGAATATTATTTTATAATTCCAAAGATATTGTCTGTTTGTATCCATCCAATATATTGGTCTGTCGACACTTTACACCACTTTTTTTTACATTTTTTAACCAATAAAAGCCTTCCACTTTGCAAATTAACTATTGGTTTCGAATTTTTGGTAGATCCTTCAAACAAAATTCTATCAGATTGAATTACTAAAGATTTTGATTTTTTTAGTTGTGAAATATGTATCCATCCACTGTTTTTTTTATGATCAATTATTTTTCTAAAATTTTCTTTTTTATCTATAACTTTTACTGGTAAAAAAGTTTTTTTGTAAATAAATTTAACAGGATAATCACGACTAGGTCCAAATCTAACATTTACTTTAGAGTATTTTAGCATCATAAAATAATCTTTTTCGACAGCAAAAGAATTAGATATTAGATTTAAAAATAAAATTAAAAATATTATTTTTTTTTGCATGCACAATTTTTCTTTTTTAAAAACTTTATTTTTCTAAAACTAAGATTTAATAAATTTATTATTAATATTGAGCTATCTAAACTATTATCTAATTTTAAAACTTTTTTTATAACTTCATTGGCTTGAATATTTCCAACTATTCCTGCAACCGGACCTAAAATACCTTCTGACTCACAATCGAGAAATTCGTCTGTTATTTCTGTTTGATAAAAGCATTTTAAGCATGATGTTTTTTTGTTATTAAAATTAAAAGAAAAAATATGTCCATCAAATTTGCTTATAGCACCTACTATAAGTATTTTTTTGTATTTTAATGAATATTCATTTAGTAAAAATTTTGTTTTAAAATTATCTGATCCATCAACAATTATATCAAAATTCTTAAAAATTTTTTTAATATTTAAATTTGTAATTTTTTCATTAAAAATAAATGTTTTTGTTTCAGGATTAATTAGTTTTATTCTTTCTTTTAAAATTTTTACTTTATATTTGCCTACATCTTTTGAAGTAAAAAAAGATTGACGGTGAATGTTGGAGAGACTAACTTTATCATTATCCACAATACCAATAGTACCAACCCCTGCCCTACAGAGAGCATCTGCAACTGGGCATCCAAGTCCACCACTACCAACTATTAAAACTTTTGATTTTAAAATTTTTTGTTGTCCAACCGGTCCAATATTTTTCAGAACTATTTGCCTTGAGTATCTTTCAATTTGATTTTTGCTTAAAATATTTTTCATTTTCCTGTAGATCCAAAACCACCTGAACCCCTGAGAGTTTTTGGCAGTTCATCTACTTCTTCAAAATTCATTTTCAAAACAGGCATCAAAACCATTTGAGCAATTCTATCATTATTATTTACTATAAATTCTTCATTTCCATGATTAAAAAGAATTATTTTTAACTCTCCTCTATAGTCACTATCTATTGTTCCAGGTGAATTTAATACTCCAATTTTTGATTTTGCAGCTAATCCAGACCTTGGTCTTATTTGAATTTCTACATCATTAGGTATTGCTATCGAAATTCCCGTCGGAATTATTGCAGAATTATTTGAAGGAATTTTTATGGGATTATCTGTAAAAGCCATTAGATCCATACCAGATGATCCTTCAGTTTTATAAATTGGTAATTTAACTTTTGAATCAAGTTTTTTAATTAAAACTTTAACCATTTAATTAATTAATTTGTTCAACTACTCTTTTTACTATTTCGTCAGCTATAACTGATTTTTCAACTTTTAGAATTTTTTCTTTTTTCATATTTTTATAAAAAATAGAAACTTCGTTATATTCAGAATTAAATCCAATATTAGCATTAGATACATCGTTTGCTATAATCCAGTCACAATTTTTTTCTAATAGCTTTTTTTGTGAATTTTTTTCTAACTCACTTGTTTCAGCCGCAAAGCCAATAACCAATTTAGGTCTAAGCGAATTATGTTTAGAAATATGTCCTAAAATATCTACATTTTTTTCTAAAATTAAACTTAAATTATCTTGTTTTTTTATTTTTTCATTCTTTATTTTATTAACTTTATAGTCTGCTACTGCAGCTGAAAAGATAGCAACATCGGCTGGAAGGTTTTTAAGAGTTGCTTCTAACATTTCTTTTGCTGAATTTACTCTAATTGTGTTTATCCCAGGAATTTGGTCTAGATTTGTAGGACCAGAAATTAATGTAGTTTCAAAACCATTATTTTTTAATGATTTTGCAATTGCATAACCTTGTTTTCCACTAGATTTATTAGTTATATATCTTACTGGATCTATATGCTCTAAAGTTGGTCCAGCAGTTACTAAAGCTTTAAATTTTTTATTATTTTTTATATTTTTAAAATATTTTTCTATATATGTAATTATTGCTTCTGGTTCAGTCATTTTACCTTCACCATATTCACCACATGCCATATCCCCTATTTCTGGACCAATAATTTCATAACCAATATTTCTTATTTTGTTAACGTTATCTTTATTTGACGGATGTTCCCACATTCTTACATTCATAGCTGGAGCCAAAAAAATTTTTTTATTTGAGGCTAGCACAACTGTAGATGCTAAATCGTCAGCAACTCCAAAAGCAATTTTAGATATAGTATTAGCAGTTGTTGGGGCTATTAAAATTAAATCTGACCATCTTGAAAGAGATATGTGATTCATTTCAGATTCATTTTTATGATCAAATAAATCAGAGTATACTTTTTCTTGAGAGAGTGAAACTACTGATAGAGGTGTAATAAACTTGTTGGCATTTTTTGTAAGTATAGTTTTTACTTGAGCATCTTTTTTTTTTAAGAGTCTTATTATTTCTAAACTTTTGTATGCAGCTATGCCACCACAAACAATTAATAATATTTTTTTATTTTTAAAAATATTCATGGAGAATTAAAATACTATGAAGCTTAAAAATACAAGCAATAATAATCCAATAATACTTTGATTTCTAAAAGATTTCATTTCTAACTCTTTATCTTTTAAAGCTGAATAAGAATTTGAATTTTGAGGTATTTGACCGCTTGCAAGAAAAGTTAATGCTTGGTTTGCCTTGTCCATAATTTTTGGAAGTTCTGGAAGTCTTTTTAAAACTTCAGCAGAGTCTTTTAAAGTTTCTGTAAGATTAGAAACTGGATCTTTAGTTTCTTTTAACCATTTTTCCAATACAGGTTTTGATGTTTCCCAAATATTAGTATTGGGATTAAGTTTTCTTGCCACTCCTTCAACAACCACCATTGTTTTTTGCAACAAAAGAAGTTGAGGTTGAGTTTGCATGTTAAATTTTTCTGTTATATCAAATAGTTGTTTAAGAAGCTTTCCGCCAGAAATATCTTTTACCGACTGACCAAAAATAGGTTCTCCTATAGATCTTAATGCTTGAGCTAATTCATCAACATTAACATTTTTAGGAACTAATCCTGCTATTACATGAACTTCAGCAACTTTTTTATAATCTCTTTGAATAAAACCATATAATATTTCTGCCAAGTAACGTCTATTTAGTTTATCTAATCTTCCCATTATTCCAAAGTCTATGGGAACTATTAACCCGGAATTATCTATAAATAAGTTTCCTTGGTGCATGTCTGCATGGAAAAAACCATCTCTTACAGCATGTCTCAAAAAATGTTGAATAATATCCGATGAAATTTTATTTATGCTTATATTTTTTGATTCAATTAGTTCTTTTTCTCGAATAGAAATTCCCTCAATCCAATCTAGTGTTAAAACTCTTTCTGTTGTGTAATTCCAATAAATTTTTGGAACATAAAAACCAGCATCATTTTTTGTGTTTTCGGCAAATTCATTAGCTGCAGCAGCTTCAAATCTTAAATCCATTTCATGATTTGTTATTTCTTTTAAAAGAAAAACAACCTCTACCAATCTGAGCCTTTTTGTTTTTGCAATAATATTTTCAACAAAAAAAGCTAAAAGCATTAAAGCATCTATCTCATCGTTGAATGTTTTTTTAATATTTGGTCTTAAAATTTTAATTGCAATATCTTTAACTGTACCACTATCATTTATTTGAGCCTTATGAACTTGAGCTATTGATGCTGCAGCAACTGGTTCACTAAAATTAATTATTGATTTATATAAATTTTCTCCTAAATCTTCTTTTAAAATTTGCTTTGCTTCAAAAGTTGGAAATGGAGGAAGTCTATCTTGCAACTTTTCAAGTTGTTTTGAAATTTTTTCACTAATTATATCAGGTCTTGTTGCTAGAAATTGTCCTAATTTAATAAATGTAGTTCCCATACCTTCGATTGAATTGCATAGTCTTTCTTCATCATTTAATTTTTGGCTTTCATTTTTTTTTTGAGAAAAAGAGATAGAAAAAATTCCAAAAAAAATTTTTATAAATAAAGGTAGTTCATGAAGTTTTGAAACTATTTTAATAGCATCAGATAATGCAATTTTTCTTGCAATTTTAAATAATATGAAAATTTTTTTTATCATTATATTTTCCAACCTGAATGAATCGCAACTATACCTCCACTTAAATTTCGATACGAACAATTTTTAAAACCACATCTTTTCATATAACTAATTAATTCATCTTGGTTTATAAATTTATTAATACTTTCTATTAAGTAGTTATAGGGTTCTTTTTTACCAACTACTAAGCTTCCAATTATTGGTATAAGTTTTGAATAATTTTTATAAAGAAAGTTTAGGTTAGAATTTTCAATTTTAGAAAATTCTAAACAAAGAAATCTCCCACCAGGCTTCAATACTCTATAGGCTTCTTCTAAAGATCGATTAATATTTTTAGTATTTCTCAGGCCAAAACTAATTGTATAGTAATCAAAAGAATTTTTTTTAAAACTAAGCTTTTCAGCATTTTCTAAGTGCCAAGACATATTTTTAATACTATTAAATCTTTTTTTCCCTTGGTCTATCATTTTTCTATTTGGATCAACGTTAGAAACTTTACCTTTATATTTTACAGCATCTAAAAAAAGTTTTCCTATATCACCGGTTCCACACCCCACATCTATTAGTTTTTTATTTAAACTTGGGGACATCATCATAACAAAATCTTTTTTCCACATTCTATGAATACCTAAGGACAAAAAGTCATTCATTAAGTCATATTTATCATAAACATTATCAAAAACTTTTTTAACCTTATCTTTTTGATTTTGT
>CACIWJ010000013.1 GCA_902590365.1 uncultured Pelagibacteraceae bacterium
ATAGCTTTAAAATTCTTTAGATCTAACAATAAAGAAACAAAAGAACATAACATGATTGTTGATATGGAAAGAAGTGATCTTTCAAGAATTTGTATTCCAAATTCAGTAAAAATATTAAAAAAAAAATATGTAGAGGAATATAAGCATCTCTTTCATTACGTTACTACAATTCAAGGAAAATTAAAAAATAATACAAACCCAAAAGATATAATAAAAGCTATGATGCCAGGTGGGTCTGTAATTGGATGTCCAAAGATTAGAACTATAGAACTTTTAAACAAACAAGAAAAAGAAGATAGAAATATTTTCACTGGAAGTTTTGGTTATATAAAATTCAATTATGATATGAGATTTAATATAATTATAAGATCAATATTAAATTATAAAAATATATCAGAAATATCTGCAGCTTCAGGTGTTGTACTAGATAGTTCTTCAAGAAAAGAATTTAACGAAAATTTTATTAAAGCAAAATCTTTATTGGAACTTTATAAATGATTTATATAATTGACCATCAGGACTCTTTTACATGGAATATTGTCCATCAATTTTCAAACTTTGACAAAGTTTATTGTACTAATTACTTTGATATTGACAAAAAAAAATTAGACCAATCTGACGTTATTGTTTTATCGCCTGGTCCAGGATCTCCAAAAGACTATCCATTAACTTCAAAAATTTATAAAAAGTATAAAGGAAAAAAGAAGATAATTGGAATTTGTTTAGGTTACCAATTAATATTATTTAATGAAAAAGGGAAAATAGTTCAGCAGAAGAATATATTTCATGGTTATCAATCCAAGGTAAAAGTAACAAAAGAAAGTAAGTTATTTAAAAAAAATAAATTATTTAATGTTGGTAGATATCATTCTTTAAAACTATATGAACCTTATAAATCAAATAATTTAAAAATAACCATGCGATGCAGTAAATCAAATATACCAATGGCTATTGAAGATATAAAAAACAATATTTATGGTTTTCAATTTCATCCAGAATCTTTTTTAACTGAAAATGGTAAAATTATTATTAAAAAAATCTTATCGGCATAAAGATCTAAAAGAAATTAAGTTTAAAGATCTTTGGAACTCTCAAGGAGTTTTTACAACTATGAGAGTTTTAGGAAAACCTCCAAAAATTTTATTTTTTAAAAATCATATTGATAATTTATTTAGATCTTTGAAAGTTTATAAAATTAATAAGATAAATATTAAAAAAAATATTCTTAATTTGGTTAAATTGAATATTAATAAAAATAGAAATTATGATCATTTGTTTAGAGTAGCTGTAAATAATAAAATGATATCAGTTTCATTAAGAAAGAGAATAAAGCCAAAAATAAATTTTACCCTTAAATTGATTAATTATAAAAGAATAGATCCTGAATATAAAAACTTAAAATATAAAAAAATTCTAAGTTATTTAAAAAAAATGGACACAAGTAAATCTGATATAGCTTTGTATAAAGATAATAAAATATTAGAAACTGGAACTTCTAATCTTTTATTTATAAAAAAAAATAAAATATATTCACCCCTAAATGATTTTTATAAAGGAACTACGCTTAAATTTTTTTTTAAAAAATTGAAAAAAATAAGAAAAAAGAATATTTATATTGATTCACTTTCTGCTTATGATGAAATCATTGTTATTGGATCGGGCAAAGGTGTAGTTTCTGTAAGTTCTATTGAAAAATCACTTTGGAAAAGAAAAAGTTTAAAAAACTACAGAATTTTATCCACGATTTATCAAAAAGCTGTTATGAACTGTCCTCTATATAACAGTTGATCTATTTTGACATCTATACTAAATACTTTCATCTAGGGGGAAAAAATCATTATGATATCAGTAAATCCATTTGCAATTTTAGCAGAATCTGTATCACCAATATACATGCAGTCTTTTGTTGTATTAATGATAGTTCTGATTGCTGTTGGAACCCTTGTAGATATTATTCACAAAAAAAATGTTAAATATTTTTTTGAAAATGCAAAAAAAGCAAAACTATCTGCTACAAAAAAATTAAGTACAGGAGAAAAAATATCTGTAATTTCTAAAACTATTGTAAGTGATATAGCTACCACTTCTGAACTTGGAGCTGGAAAAAGAAGAGCTGCTCATTTACTTGGAATGTACGGAACAATTTTATTTTGGGCAGGATCAGCAATAATGATTTTTTGCTACTCAAGTTCATCCTCTGACACTCCATCATTTTGGCCCATAATTTGGCATGTAGGAGCTATCATGACAATTATAGGAGGAGGATGGTTTTGGTTTTTTTTAAGAGTAGATGTTTATTCAGAAGCTCAACCTTGGTACAGAATTATAAAAGCGGACTTATTTGTTCTTGCTCTTGTTGCCTCATCTTTGTTTGGTTTAATTTGGTCTTATTTACAATCTTTAAATTTAAATGATAGATGGGATGATAAAGTATTTTTAGTTTTATTTATTGTATCAAATCTAGTTTTATTTGGTGGAGTATATTGGTCTAAATTTGCACACATGTTTTATAAACCTGGTGCAGCAATACAAAAAAATTTGGCTGAAGCTGATGGATCGAGAGACAATTTGCCGCCTGAATCAGATGCACCAAAACAATTTGGATTAGGTATAAGTAGAGAGAATCCAAAACATTATTAATATGATTTTGAAAGGAATAAAATAAATTATGTCAACTTTTGTATACATGACGCGCTGCGATGGATGTGGTCACTGCGTTGATATTTGTCCATCTGATATAATGCACATTGATGAAACTATTAGACGTGCAAAAAATATTGAACCAAATTTTTGCTGGGAATGTTATTCATGTGTTAAGGCTTGCCCTAACCATGCAATAGACGTTCGAGGTTATGCTGACTTTGCTCCTATGGGTCACAGTGTAAGAGTAAGAAGAGAAGAAGAAAAAGGAACAATTTCTTGGAAAATTAAATTTAGAAATGGAACAGTAAAAGACTTTGTATCTCCAATAACAACAAAACCTTGGGGAAAATTTATTCCAAAGCTTGCAGATGGTGATAAACCAAACCAAGGAGAAATAAATTCACAAATTCTTTATTCAGAACCCGAGGGATTAAATACAAAAAAAGAATTACCCAAAGTAGAAAAAAGTGCTTTTAAAAAAGGTGTTTATTATTAATGTCTAAAAAAACTATCTTTGAAGATTGTGATGTTTTAGTTGTTGGTGGAGGAATGGCCGGAACAGGTGCAGCTTTTGAAGCAAGACATTGGGGGAGAGATCTAAAAATTATTTGCGTTGAAAAAGCCAATATAGATAGAAGTGGTGCTGTTGCTCAAGGCTTATATGCAATCAACTGTTATATGGGAATGCAATGGGATGAAAATCAACCCGAAGACCATGTTAGGTATGCTCGTAATGATTTAATGGGCATGGTGAGAGAAGATCTTGGTTATGACATGGCTCGACACGTAGACTCAACGGTACATATGTTTGATGAATGGGGTTTACCCATGATGAAGAATGAAAAAACTGGACGTTATCTAAGAGAAGGTAAATGGCAGATAATGATACATGGAGAGAGTTATAAACCAATTGTTGCTGAAGCAGCAAAAAAATCTGCTGATAAAATATATAATAGAATTATGATTACTCATCTCCTTATGGATGAAACAAAAGAAAACAGAGTAGGTGGAGCAGTAGGATTTAACATGAGAACAGGAGACTACTATGTCTTTAGAGCAAAAACTGTAATAGTTGCAGCAGGTGGAGCATCACATATATTTAAACCAAGAGCTGTTGGTGAAGGAATGGGTAGAACTTGGTATGCACCTTGGAGCAATGGTTCCGCTTATGCATTACCAATTGCTGTTGGCGCTAAAATGACTCAAATGGAAAATAGAATTGTTTTATGCAGATTTAAAGATGGGTATGGACCAGTTGGAGCATATTTTTTACATCTAAAAACTTATACTCAAAATGCTAATGGAGAGAATTATGAAAAAAAATGGTATGAACATACTAAAGAAATGGTCGGTGAGTATATAGATCATCATCCAACACCAACTTGTTTACGTAATCATGCTTTTATCCAAGAAACAATGGCAGGAGGTGGACCAATTCATATGGTCACTACAGAAGCATTTCAAGACCCACATTTAGAAACAGTTGGATGGGAAAATTTCTTAGGGATGACAGTTGGACAAGCAGTTGTATGGGCATCACAAAACATTGATCCAAAATATACTAATCCTGAATTAACTACGTCAGAACCATATGTTATGGGTTCACACGCAACCTGTTCAGGTGCATGGGTGAGTGGTCCAGAAGATCTTTCACCTCCAGAATATTTTTGGGGATATAATAGAATGTTAACTGTCGAAGGTCTTTTTGGAGCAGGAGATACAGTAGGTGGAAGTGCTCACAAGTTTTCGTCTGGATCTTTTACTGAAGGTCGTTTAGCTGCAAAAGCTGCAGTAAAATACATACAAGATAAAAAAGCTGAAGAGATCAAAGTATCTGACACGCAGTGTGAAAATTTTAAAGAGATTATTTATAAACCATTAGAGAATTATACTGTTGGCAGAAATGAAATTACAGGAGGTACAGTATCTCCAAGCTATATTTCTCCAATCCAAGGACTTCAAAGACTTCAAAGAATTATGGATGAATATGTAGGTGGTATAGCTACTAACTATATGACCAATGCTAATATGCTGAAAAGAGGGCTAGAGCTACTTCAATGGCTACAAGAAGATTTGGAAAATGTCGGTGCTGAAGACTATCACCAACTAATGCGTGCCTGGGAGTTAAAACATCGAGCTCTTACTTCGCAGTGTGTTACAGAACATACGATGTTCCGTGAAGAAACACGTTGGCCAGGTTACTATTATAGAGGAGATCATCTGAAACTAGATGACGAAAATTGGCATTGTTTAACAGTATCAAGAAGAGACCCTACGACTGGTAAATTCACTTTAGAAAAAGTTCCTGTTTATCATATTGTAGATGAAAAAGAAAAAAAACAAGCTTCTTAAAATATAATATAAATCTAATGAGTATTATAGATAAGTCCGACGAAGAATTGATAAAAGTTGCAGAGCCAATTTGGAATAATTTAATAAAATCATCAAATATTAAAGATTACGGTGGTTTTACCAGAGATCTATCATCCCAAATGCTTTATGGAGCTAATGAGGTAGAGCTTGGTAAGCAATGGGCTAACAACGAACTTATATCTACATTGTCTGAAGGATGTAAGGCATTTGGCTGTATTAGAAGAGGCTTGTATGTCACGGTACTATATAAACAGACTAGCACTAAGATACCTGGAGAATTTTTAGGCCGACTCGTCCTAGGTGAAGAAGGCGATCAAATTAAAGTTTTTGGAGCTACAATCTTTTAAAATTTTTTAAATATTTTAAAAAATCTACTTGCAAAATTTTAAAACCAGGTGTAATTCCTGCTTATGCTTAATAAAATTCAAAAGAATATTAAAACTTATGTTAAGCAGCTTCCAAATTTTCAAACATTTATTAATGCAAAATCAGCACTTTATTTTGGTTTAGCGGCCTACTGGGGTGTTATTCTTATTGGAACATTTTTTAATATTTAATCAAATAGTTGACATTAATATTTTAGAGGAATAGTTAGATGTTATGGAATATTTTCTTCCAATAGCAGAAGTTTATGTAAGCCTTCCATTTATATTTTTATTAAGTTTAGTAGTTGGAATTTTATCAGGATTATTTGGAGTAGGTGGAGGTTTTTTAATGACTCCATTTTTAATATTTTTGGGTGTTCCACCTGTATATGCCGTTCCAAATGAAGCTAATAATATTTTAGGAACATCAATATCTGGATCTACCACTCACTACTTAAAAGGAACTTTAGATTACAAAATGGGACTTATGATTGTAGTTGGAGGTGGAGCAGGAACATTACTTGGAATTTTAACTTTTACATATTTTCAAGGTATTGGAAAAATTAATATCGTTATATCTTTAGCTTATATGTATATTTTAGCAATAATTGGAACAATGATGCTTGTTCAGGGTGTTACAGAAATAGATAGAGCAAGAAAAAAAATAATTATTAAAAAAAAATTACATGATCATTATTGGATACATGGACTTCCATTCAGAATGAGATTTAAAAAATCAAAATTATATGAAAGTATTTTTACTCCTATTATAATTGGATTAATTGTAGGATTTATTGCCGCTATAATGGGTGTAGGAGGAGCGTTTATTTTAGTTCCAGCTATGATTTATATAATTGGAATGCCAACAAAATTAATTCCTGGCACATCTTTGTTTGTTACTATTTTTATTAGTGCAATAGTAACCATCCTCCACGCATTCAATTATGGCTCAATTGATTTAATTTTAGTTACTGTATTAATTTTAGGTTCAATCTTAGGCGTTCAGATTGGACAAAAAATAGGAGAAAAAGTCGATAGTTCACAATTTAAAACAATTTTAGCAGTTCTGCTTTTATTAGTAGGAATAGCAATAGCTTATGATACTTTTTTTGCTGAAGAAATTGTTAAAGAAAATGTAAACAACGGTACTAAATCATTAGATCCACTAGCACAATTTGTAAGAGATTTATCAGTAAACGTCCCGATTTTATACGGTATGTTTTCAATCGTTTTAGCCTTAGTTCTAGGAGTAGCAGCAGCAATAATTAGAAGATTTTTCTCAAATATGAGAAAAAAATATATGAATAAACCATCACCTGCTTCACAAAAGTAATTTATAATTTTGCTTAATTTTGTTAAAAAAGTTTATGAAAAAGTTATTTATATTAATATTTTGCTTAATAAGCTTTCAATCAATTGCATCAGAAAAGAAAACCACATTTAATGAAGAAGTGTTTAATAATGCTCAATCTGAAGGTAAAATCGTTGTTGTGAGTTCTTGGATAAAATATTGCAGTTCTTGTGCAAGCCAAATGAAAGTACTAAATAAAGCTAAAGATGATTTTCAAAATATTATTTACTTAAATTTTGACGTGAGGAATAAAGAGATTTCAAAACTATTAAATGTTCAGTATCAAACAACACTTTTAATATTTAAAAAAAATAAAGAAATTTACCGAAGTGTAGGAGAAATAAGTAAGTCTGAAATATATAGAGCTATAGAGAAATCACTTTCTAACAATCTTTCAATTTCAATAAACTCTAACGTATCAATTGGTTCTTAAATCTTAAGCACTTCTATATAACTTAGTCATAACAAATTCTCTATGACCTAAAGCTTCAGCACAGGTTAGTCTTCCATTAGCAACTTTAATGGTTGCTTTTATTAGCTCATCTCCAGCTTGATCTAAATTCATTTGACGTGACAGTATTTTAGAAACATCAACATCTATATGCTCACTCATAGTCTTAACTGTTAATGGGTTTGCAGTAAGTTTAATTACAGGTTCAATTGGATTTCCAATAATATTACCTTGTCCAGTAGGGAAGAGATGTATATTAAATCCACCCGCTGCTTGTAAAGTTACACATTCTGCTGCTGCAGATGAAGTGTCCATAAAGTACAAACCTTTTCCTTTCGTTGGCTCTTCTGCAGGTTCTAATACGTCAATAAACTGTCTTGATCCAATTTTTTGAAAATTTCCAAAAGCTTTTTCTTCAATAGTTGTAAGCCCTCCAGCAATATTTCCAGCTGTTGGTTGGCTCTCTGAAAGGTCATCAGTTGCTTCTTTTAAAATGAAATCATTATAATCGTTCCAAGTTTTTAAAAATTTTTTTTGTGCTTCAGGAGTTTTTCCTCTTTTGGAACAAACTTGTTCTGCACCAGTTAACTCTGAAGTTTCACCAAAACACAAATGCACTCCAAGGGGTTCTAATTTGTCCATTAAATTTCCAACTGTTGGATTTGAAGCAAGGCCAGATGTTGTATCAGACTCACCACATTTAACAGAAATCCATAGATCGCTCATAGGACATTCTTCTCTTTGTTTTTCGGAAGCCCACATTGAAAGCTCTTGTGCTTTTTTTGAAACTTTAGCAATAGTATCTATATCACCAACCCCTTCGATACTAAATCCTTCAACTGGTTTTCCAGTTTTTGCAATTGCATCAACAATTCTTTTTGTCCATTTAGGTTCAATTCCAATAACTATAACTGCTGCAACATTTGGATTTTTACCTGTTCCAATTATGGTTCTAAAATGTAATTCTAAATCTGCTCCAAACTGAAGTCTTCCGTAAGAATGCGGTAGCGCAATTGTGCCTTTAATATTATTTGCAACAGCTTCGGCACACGCATTTGAAATATCATCAACAGGTAAAATTATTACATGGTTTCTTGTACCTGCTCTGTTATTTTCTCTTTTGAAACCTAAAAAACTTTTTGGAATTTCCATATTACCACTTTTTCGTTTTTACATTGTGAACATGTACATGCTCACCTTTTTTTATTGATTTTACTACTTTACCAATATCATGGCCATATTTTAAAATTGTATCTCCTTCATTTAAATCAATCATTGCAATTTTATGTCCTAAAGGAATTTCATTTTTTGACTGAATTTTTACCGATTTATCATTTTCCATAATCCAGCAGTTACAATCTTGATTTTGAGTGATTTTCTCAATAACTACAACACCTACGTTGTCTTTTTCATCATGTATAATAATATCAGTACTTGCCATTGTGACGATTTCTTTGTTTGAAATTTGATAAACTTTATATATTAATCGTGATCATTAACAAAATAAAAAATTATATAAAGAAAGAAAGAATTTAAAATGACCAAAATGACAACGGAAGAAGCTTTTATTAAAGTTCTTCAAAAACATGGTATAGAACATGCTTTTGGAATTATTGGTTCAGCATTTATGCCTATATCAGATTTGTTCCCAAAAGCAGGCATTACATTTTGGGATGTTGCTCATGAAACAAATGGTGGATTAATAGCGGATGGTTATACAAGAGCTACTGGTAAAATGTCTATGGTTATTGCTCAAAACGGACCAGGTATAACTGGTTTGGTAACGCCAATTAAAACTGCTTATTGGAATCATACACCATTATTATTAGTTACTCCTCAAGCAGCAAATAAAACTATGGGACAAGGTGGTTTTCAAGAAGTTGAACAAATGAATTTATTTAAAGATATGGTTTGTTATCAAGAGGAAGTAAGAGATCCATCAAGAATGGCTGAAGTTTTGAATAGAGTTATTGAAAAAGCAGTAAGAGGTTCTGCTCCAGCACAAATTAATGTACCAAGAGATTATTGGACTCAAGTAATTGATATTGAACTTCCACCTATTGTAAGATTTGAAAGACAGGGTGGTGGAAAAGAAGCAATCGACAAAGCTGCTAAATTATTATCTGACGCTAAATTTCCTGTAATTTTATCTGGCGCAGGTGTTGTTATTGGACATGCAATAGAAGATTGTAAAAAGCTTGCAGAAAAATTAGATGCACCTGTTTGTAGTGGGTATCAACATAATGATAGTTTTCCAGGAAGTCATCCACTTGCTGTTGGACCTTTAGGTTACAATGGTTCAAAAGCAGCAATGCAATTAATCTCTAAGGCAGATGTAGTCTTAGCATTAGGAACAAGGTTAAATCCTTTTTCAACATTACCAGGATATGGGATTGATTATTGGCCGAAAAATGCAAAAATAATTCAAGTAGATATGAACCCAGATAGAATTGGTTTAACAAAAAAAGTAACAGTTGGTATTGCTGGTGATGCAAAAATGGTTTCACAACAAATATTAGCTAAATTAAATTCTAGTGCTGGAAATAATGGAAGAGAAGAAAGAAAAAATTTAATACATCAAACAAAATCAGCTTGGCTACAAACTTTAACAGGTTTGGATCATGAGGAAGATGACCCCGGAACCGTGTGGAATAAAGAAGCAAGAGAAAGAGACAAAGATAGAATGTCGCCAAGACAAGCTTGGAGAGCAATTCAAGAAGCTATTCCGAAAGATGCTATTATATCGAGTGATATTGGTAATAACTGTGCAATTGGAAATGCTTACCCAACATTTGAAACTGGAAGAAAATATTTAGCACCTGGTTTATTTGGCCCTTGTGGATATGGTTTTCCATCAATTTTAGGAGCAAAGATTGGATGTCCCGACACTCCAGTGATAGGCTTTGCAGGAGATGGAGCTTTCGGAATAAGTATGAACGAAATGAGTTCTTGTGCAAGAAAAGAATGGCCAGCTATAACAATGGTTATTTTTAGAAACTACCAATGGGGAGCAGAAAAAAGAAATTCTATACTTTGGTTTGATGACAATTTTATTGGAACAGAACTTGATCCTGAATTAAGTTATTCAAAAGTTGCTATAGCATGCGGATTAAAAGGTGTTGCTGTAAAAACAATGGAAGAAACAACAAAAGCAATAACTCAATCTTGTGAAGATCAAAAAAAAGGAATTACAACATTTATAGAAGTAATATTAAATCAAGAATTAGGGGAACCTTTTAGAAGAGACGCCATGAAAAAACCAGTAAAAATAGCTGGTATTAAAAAGGAAGATATGAAGCCCCAAGTTTTTGATAACAATTAATGAAATATCAGGACAAACTAAGATTAATAAAAAAAATATTTCAAGGAAAAAAAGTTAATAAAAAAAATTTTTCTTATCCATTACTTACTGATGGATATTCTTCATCAGATCTTCGGGAAGCTTCAAAAATATTATTAAGTGGAAAATTGACTATGTCAAAAACTACTAAAAAATTTGAAAAGTTTTTTGCAAAAAAAATTGGAGCAAAATATGCATTAATGGTAAACTCAGGGTCTTCAGCAAATTTACTTTCATTATTTTGTTTAATAAATCCATTTAAAAAAAAGAGATTAAAAAAAGGAGATGAATGTTTAGTACCTGCATTATGCTGGTCAACATCATTATGGCCAATAATTCAGGCTGGACTGAAGCCAGTATTTGTAGATGTAAACCTGGATACATTTACGACTGATTTAAATATAATTAAAAAAAATATCACAAAAAAAACCAAAGCTGTTATGATTTTGAACGTTTTAGGCAACTGTTCTGAAATGGAAAAAATAAAAAGATATTTAAATAAAAAAAAAATTTATTTAATTGAAGATACTTGTGAAGCTCTTGGATCAAAGTATAAAAAAAAATTTTTAGGTACATATGGAGACTTTGGCACATATTCTTTTTATTATTCTCATCAAATAACATCAGGAGAAGGAGGAATGGTAGTTTGTAATTCGAAAGAGGATTACAATATATTGAAATCTTTAAGGGCACATGGTTGGGATAGAGAAATTAAAAAAAACAATTCAACAGAATTTAATTTTGTTAATGAAGGATTTAATCTAAGACCCTTAGAAGTTTCAGCAGCTATAGGCCTTAATCAATTTCGAAGATTAAAAAAGTTAAAAGATATTAGAAAAAAAAATAGAAACAACTTGATTAAATCAATTACATCATCAAAAAAATGGAGTAACCAATTTTCTTTTTTTAAACCAAGAAAAAATCTTGATCCTAGCTGGTTTGGTTTTCCACTTATGATAAATAAAAATAAAAATAAAAATTTTAATAAAAACAGATTTTTAAGATACCTTAATATAAATAGAGTAGAGAATAGACCAATTATAAGCGGAAACTTTATAAATCAACCTGCTATAAAAAAATATAATATTAAATTTAAAAGAAGTGATCTAAAAAATTCTCAAGAAATTGAAGATAGAGGTTTTTTTATAGGTTTACCAACGCAAATTTTAGACAAAAATAAAATAAACAAGATTACAAATTTGTTGCTTAATGTTAATAATTTCTAATGTTGAAATGTGCAATAAGTGGATCAAAAGGTGTTTTAGGAAAAAAAATAATCAAAACATTACCTTATAAGTTTTACCCACTAAAAAAAAAAATAGAAAATTTTAATGAAGTAAACAAATGGATAAATATAAGGAAATATGATCTTGTAATTCATTTAGCAGCAATTGTACCCACTAAAAAAGTTAATAAGAATTATAAAAGAGCTAAATCTGTAAATATACAAGGTACCAAAAATATAGTTAAAGCAGTTTTAAATACAAAATATCCTCCTAAATGGTTTTTTTATGCTTCAACTTCTCATGTATATTCTGCACAATTTAGAAATAAAAAAATTTTAGAAACATCCACCATAAAACCTTATACAAAATATGGAAAAACAAAGAGAGAGGGAGAAAAAATTATAGAGAAAAACTTTCAAAATAAAAAAACTAAATTTTGTATTGGTAGAATATTTAGTTTTACAGACAAAAACCAAAAAAAACCATTTGTAATACCTAGTTTAGTTGAAAAAATAAAAAAAAAAAATGATACAAAAATTGTTATTAAAAATATTGATCATTATAGAGATTTTTTATCTACAAAAGATATTGCATTAGCAATAAAAGTTCTTTTTAATAAAAAGTGCAGTGGTATTTATAACATTGGCAGTGGAAAAAAAATTAATCTTAAAAGTATTGCGCTCATGATTGGAAAAAAAAATAAGAAAAAAGTTTATTTTAAAGAAAATAACAAAGTTACTTATTTAATAAGCAATAGTAATAAAATAAAAAATCTTGGTTGGAAGCCAAGTAAATTCAAAAGAAATATGGACTATTTTTATTAAAATGAAAAAAATCGTAATTATTATACCCACCTATAATGAAAAAGAAAATATATTTAAACTTACAAAAGAGATTCTTAAAATTATTCCTAAATCAACAATATATATTGTTGATGATACAAAAAAAATTAATTTAAAAAGTAATTTTAAAGATAAACGTATTAAATACTTTCTAAGGAAAAATAAAAAAGGAAGAGGGTCAGCAGTTTTATATGGTTTTAAAAAAGCATTGAAAAAAAAATCTAACAAAATTTTTATAGAAATGGATGCTGATTTTTCACATGATCCAAAGGAACTCAAGTATAAAATTAAATATTTTTTAGAAAAAAAAATTGATTTATTGATATCTAGTAGATATTTAAAGGATAGTACAATTAAAAATTGGAGTCCTTTTAGATTAGTATTTTCTAGATTGTCAAATATTTTAGCGAACTTCTTACTAGACTTAGGTATTTCAGATTATACAAATGGTTTTAGGATTTATTCAAAAAGATCAATTAAATTAATTACAAAAAAATGTGGCAGAATTGGTGATGGATTTATTGTTCTATCGGAAATTTTACTAATAATTAAATTAAGTAATTTTAAAATTAATGAACTTCCAACAATTTTTATTAATAGAAAAAGAGGTGAAAGTTCAGTAAATTTAAGATTGATACTACAATCTTTAAAAGGTTTAATGTATCTGTATTTTATTAAAATAAAACATAATTCAAAGTGAATAATTTTTCTAAAGAAACATTTTTAAAATTTTTTTTTTCACTAGCTTCATCTTTGTTTATTATTTTATTATCACAAAATGATGCTTTGTGGTTAAATTTTTGGGGATTTTTAAAAGTTCCACCAGCATTACCACCATTCTCAGACTTCGATGCCCTAAATATTTTTTTATCTTATAAACAAGAGGGCTTTAATCCTTATTTTGAAAATCCTAACAGCCACCCCGTGCACAAGGTTTATATATATCCATCAATTTGGCTTATAATCGCAGATACTTTTAACTTACAGAAATCTACTAATTTTATTTTATATAGCTTTCTTATATTATTAACTTACTTTTGGATTTTAGCTGATCTATTTTATAAATTTAAACATACAAAATATATTTATTTTATAATTATTTTTTTCTTTTCGACATCAAATTTTTTATTAATTGAAAGATTAAATGTTGAAATTATTATTTTTTGTTTAGTCTATTGCACAATTATAAATAAAAGTTTATTATTAAAGAATTCTTTTTTTTTAATAACTTTAATACTTAAAATATTTCCTATATTTTCAATATTTCTTTTTATAAATAAAAAAAAAAATTTTCTTATACTTTTGATATTTTCTTTAATTTATTTTTTCATAATGCGTGAAGAAATTTCATTAATTACTAAAAATATTATTGAATATGCATTAATTTTTGCATATGGCGTGGGATCTATTTCCAAAGCTTTTTATTATTATTCAATGGAATTTGGATATTTCATAAATGACAATAATTATCAAATATTTAAATACTTTATGATTATACTTTTTTCTTTATATGGTATTTTTATATTTTTATTTAATTTTAGTTTTGATCCCAAAAAAAAAATTAAAAAAAAAATAACAATTGAAGAACAAATGTTTTTGTCAGGAGGTGGAATATTTATAGGTACCTTTGCCACTTCTGCAAATATAGATTATCGATTAGTTTTTTTAATATTGACTTTGCCTTATGTATTGAGCCAACTAAAGTCAAAAATGACCATAGTATATTTTGTAATTTTGTTAGTTTGTTTTAATAGTTTAATATTTCAAACTGGAGATCCTTATAGTTTGTTGTTTTTCATAAAAGCTTTCATTGTTTATATTCTTAAAATTTTTATATTTTCTCTAAATTGTTATTTTTTTGGTAAAATTTTAAATGAATTTATCAATACTAATTTTTTTAAATTAAAAAATAGTTAAGGGACGACCACCTGGAAAACTCCAATTATCACCATATAGAGACATTGATTTTCTAGGATAATCCCATGTTTTTAATTTATATGTATTATCTTTTTTCCACTTGCTAACTTCTTCTTTCCAATCAGGGCAATCTAAGCACATTAACAACTGCGGATATTTATTATTTTTTTTAAACTCATAGGAACCAGCTAATAATGATGTAGCAATTAAAAAAATGCATATATATTTTAAACTTTTATTTGATATTTGAAAAAGTCTATAAGTTGAAAGAAGCAATAAAATCCCAGGCAAAAGAGCAAATCTTCCTTGGACTTGCTCAACTTTTGCTCCGTATATAGATAAAAGAGTATTAATTATAAATAGCAGAAATAAAATTAGAAGTATTTTATCCTTTTTTAAATATTTTAAAATTACAATAAATATTGGTATCAAAATTAATATTAATAAACCTATTATTATAAAAGGACTTAAATTATCTAAAATATTGTAATAGATATATTGTGTAAAATCTCTTCCAAAAAAAGATTTAATTGGAACATTATAAATATAATTAAATAATTTTTCCATGGATAAAATAAATCTCTCACTTCGACCTGTGTTAGCCAAGTTTTGTAAATAAGAATATAAAAAAATAAAACTTTGAAAGAAAGTACATATTAATATTGTAAGAAAATTATAAAAATTAAATTTATTTTTTTCTTTTATTAAATTAAATAAAAAAAATGGTGTCAATAAACATGGTAATAAAGAAGTTAACCCAGAAATTAACAAAATATATGGAGATGATTTATTAAAAATACTATTTGGAATATTTTTTTGAAATAAAATAAAAATACATATAATCGTAAAATAAACTTGGGAAACTAAGGTATTTAACCAAACACCAGCAACCATTGGGGGAGAAAGTAAAACAATTAAAGACAAAAATAATCTATCTATATTTGATTTAATAAAGTGAGATTCTGAAAAAATTATAAATAAAAAAAGATACAATTTTACTAACAAAGCAAAATAAACCGTTACCAAAGGTGAATACTCAACAGGTACAAAAGTTGCAAATACTGATGCAATATTTGGCCAAAGATGAAAATAACTGCTAGCCCAATTGATTTGTGTTAACCCTGCAATTGGTCCAAATAAATAAGAATTTCGAAACCAATACGAACCTTCTTCAGCGACAAATCTTCCATTTAATAATATATATGGGCTTCTATAAAAAATTATTCCTAAAATTAGCAAAAAGGCAATTATTTTAAAATTTTTATTTAAAAATAATGTTAACATTGTTTTGAGACTTATGTTTTTTAAGAGTATTACTATCCACGTAAAATTTTTTATATTTTAAAAATTTAACTTTTTTATAAATTTTATTTATATTGTTATTTTCAATAATCAATACTGGTTTATCTCTTTTTAGAAGTGGCATTATTGAAGTTATTACCTCTAATTCGCTACCATTAGTATCGATTTTAATTAAATTGATCTTATCCTTAGGAATTTTGAATTTTTTTATTGTAATTTTATCTTGATATATCTTTGGCTTGATCAAAAAATCTAGGTTAATTTGTTTTTCAAGTTCTTTTTTACTAGGAAAAGAATATGCAAAAAGAACAAATTTTTTGTTAAATATTTTAACAAATGGATAATAAACTTTTTCATTACTTATTTTATTACCCAAACCATAGTTAAAAAGTTTCAAATATTTGTATTTTTTTTTTAAATTTATTAATTTTCTATAAAATATTTTTTGAGGTTCATAACAATAAATTTTTGTTGGTTTTAAATTCCTTATAAAGAATAAAGCAGATATTCCATCTGAAGCACCCACATCTATAATATTAATTTTTTTATTTTTAAATATTTTTTTAAGATAAAAAAAATCTTCTTCAAAAAAATTAGTAAATTTAATTAGTGGCCTAAATATTAAATAAACATGTGGAATAATTCTTAGTAATTTTTCAATAAATCCAAGTAGCCCACTGTTAGCAGTATTTTTTTTTATCATTTTTATTGATATTGTAGCTCATTGTTTGTATGTCATAAACTTGTCAGGAACAAAATTATTATGCCTTTGTATATAAAAAAATGTAGAAATTGTAATAGTAAATCAATTATTAATTTATTTAGCCTTGGCAAGATTAGATTTACTGGCAAATTTCCCAAATATAAGGAAAAAATACCACACGGAGAATTAAATTTAGTGATGTGTAAGTCATGTAAATTAGTTCAACTCAAACATATTTTTAATATGAGCTATTTATATAATAAAGATTATGGCTACCGAACAGGCATTAATTTAACCATGTCCAAACATGTTAAAAATGTTGTTAAAAAAATATCAAAAATAGCTAAGTTGAAAAATGGTGATAATGTTTTGGATATAGCCAGTAACGACGGGACGTTATTAAGAAATTATAACTCTAAAATAAAAACTTGGGGAATAGACCCTATATTAATAAAATTTAAAAAAGAGTATAAAAAAATAAATCATAAAATTTCAAATTTTTTTGATTATAAGTTAATTTTAAAGAAAAATAAAAAAACTAAATTTAAAATAATCACTGCACTTTCAGTATTTTATGATTTAGAAAATCCAAATATTTTTTTAAATGGAATCAAAAGATTATTACATAAAGATGGTATTTTTTATTTAGAATTTCAAGACTTAATGATGATTATCAAGCACAATATGTTTGATACTATTTGCCACGAACATCTTGAGTATTATTCTGTTACTTTTATTAATAAATTACTAAAAAAACACAATTTAAAAATTTTTGACCATTCCTACAATGATATCAACGGTGGCAGTTCAGCATATTTAATTTCTCATAATAATTCAAAGTATAAAACAAACCAAAACAAAATTAATAAAATATTATTAAAAGAAAAAAGGTTTGGAATTGAAAAAGTTTCTACATATAAAAAATTTAAGAGAAAAATTAATTCGTTAAAACAAAAATTAAACTTAAAAATAAAAAAAATTACAAAAAATAAAAAAATTATTCATGGTTATGCAGCATCAACTAAGGGTAATGTTTTGCTTCAATATTATAATTTAGATAATAAAAAAATAAAATTTATTTCAGATAGAAACACAAAAAAAGAAAATCTTTATACTCCGGGCTCAAATATTAAAATTATTTCTGAAAAAGATTCTAGAAATTTGAAACCAGATTATTACTTAGTTTTAGCATGGCATTTTAAAAAAGAGATTTTAGCAAGAGAAAAAATGATCAGAAAAATGGGTACAAAATTCATATTTCCTTTACCAAATATAGAAA
>CACIWJ010000014.1 GCA_902590365.1 uncultured Pelagibacteraceae bacterium
TTGAAGCGGCAACTCCCGGTTTATCCTTAACACCAACTAAAGAAACTTTTGCATCATTTTTAGTAAATGAAATTCCTGTAATAATTTTGTTTCTAAAAATATTTTTTCTTTTAGTAATTAAAGTACCAGTTTTATTTTTAAAAGATGATTTAACATTTATATCAATTCTGTTCAATCTTGCATCTTGTATGGATATTGGCTGCATCACTTTTGCTCCTAATGATGACATTTCTAACATTTCTTCATAAGATATAACTTTTATTTTTTTTGAATCTCTAATCATCCTGGGGTCTGTAGTATAAACACCCTCTACATCTGTATAAATTATACATTTTTCTGCTTTAAAAAATTGTGCAATCATAATTGCGCTTGCATCTGACCCACCTCTTCCTAGAGTTGTTATTCTTCTATCTGGACTGATGCCTTGAAAGCCAGCAATTACAGGTATACCTCCATTTTTAAGAAAATTAATAATTCTTTTTTTATAGATTTTTACTATTCTAGATGAACTATGACTTCCTTCAGTCAAAATGGGAATTTGCCATCCCATCCATGATTGTGATTTATGGCCAATATGGTTTAGTCTTCCAGAAATTAATGCACATGACATTTGTTCACCTGATGAAACCAAAACATCATACTCTGACAAATTAAAATTATTACTCAATTTTTTTGATTTTTTTATTAAATCGTTAGTAACTCCGCTCATAGCTGAAGAAACTACAATTACTTTATATCCTTTTTTTATGTAACTAGTTATAATATTAGCTACTTTCTTTATTCTTTCCACTGTACCTACCGAGGTACCACCAAACTTTAATACAACAATTTTCATTGGTAATATTTTTTATATAAATTTAAAATATATTGATAAAATACATCTTGATTATAATGTCAATAAAGAATGAAAAGTAACACAATAAATAAAAAAGAAATAGAGAAATTTTCTAAAATGGCATCTGAGTGGTGGAATCCACTAGGTAAATTTAAACCATTACATAAATTTAACCCCATAAGAATAAAGTATATTAGAGATAGTGCAGCTAAACATTTTAAAATAAAGTCAAACAATAAACCTCTAAAAAATCTTAATATTTTAGATATTGGTTGTGGTGGAGGACTGTTATCTGAACCTATGAATAAATTGGGAGCGTCTGTAACTGGAATTGATGCTTCAAAAACAAATATTAATATCGCAAAAATTCACTCAAAAAAAAATAAATTAAAAATAAATTACATTTGTACATCTCCCGAAAACTTAAAAATAAATAAAAAATTTGATATCATTTTAAATATGGAAATTGTTGAACATGTAGAAGATGTAAATTATTTTATCAATAAAAGTTCTCAATTTTTAAAAAAAGACGGTTTAATGTACGTGGCAACACTTAATAAAACCTTAAAGTCTTATCTTTTTGCAATTATTGGGGCTGAATATATTTTAAGATGGTTGCCAATAGGAACACATGAATGGGATAAATTTGTTGAACCTTCAAAATTAATTGAATATGGAAAAAAAAATTCTTTAAAATTAGAAAAATTAGATGGCATGGTATTTAATCCTATAATCGATAAATGGAATATAAGCAAAGATAGTTCCGTTAATTATATAATTCAATTTAAGAAAATTTAATTATCTTTGTCTTTAATCCAGGGAATAGTTTGAGTTTCTATTCCTTCTTCATTTAAATTTTTTATCTCATAACTTGTTGCTTTTCCATAAATTCCCTTAGATTTTTTATTATTATTATAATGTATAGATCTAGCTTCATATGCAAAGTTCTCACCAACATATTCAAAATTATTTTTAATAAATTCTTGATACTTTCTTATCTTGTTTTTAAATTTTCTTATTTTTTTATGATTTAAGTTTTCAGTTTCTTTTTTAATTGAATTATTTAAAACCATAGGAGACATAGGTGTTTTTTTAACTTTTGAAGAATTGCATCTGATGCAATTAATTAAATTAATTTTTTTCAGTTTGTCAAATTCTTTCGATGAAGAAAACCAACTGTCAAATTTTAAATCACAATCTTTACAAGTTAATTTATACTTAATCATATTATTTAATTAAAAGACCTTTCCTTATTTTCTAACTGTTTAACTTCTATAATCAGCATTAATTTCAATATATTTTTTTGTGAAATCCATTGTATATGCAGTAAAAAATTTTTTTCCCATTTTTAAATCTACATTTAAATCAATTTTATGATCCTTCATAAGATTTCTTACTTCATCTTCATTATAACTATTTGATAATTCTCCCTTTTCAATAATTTTATGTGAGTTCATATTTATATTTATTTTACTCAAATTAATTAATATTTTTGACTTACCAATTGCTGCTATAATTCTTCCATAGTTAGGGTCTTCTCCAGCAAAAGCAGTTTTTACAAGTGGAGAGTTAGCAATTGAAAAGGCAATTTCTTTTGCATCTTTTTCGTTTCTAGCGCCAGTAACATTAATAGTAATAAATTTTGATGCCCCTTCTCCATCGGCTGTAACTCTTTTTGCTAAATTTAATAAAACTGAATGAATTTTCTTTTCAAATTCTTCTATTTTTTCATCATTTATATTATTTATCATTGAATTATTTGCTTCTCCTGTTGCAAAAATTGCAACCATATCATTTGTGCTAGTATCTCCATCACAGCTTATCGCATTAAAGGTAGTATCAATATTTTTTTTTAATAACTTTTTTAAAACTTTCGATGAAATTTTAGCATCTGTAAATACATAACCTAAAGTAGTTGCCATATCTGGATAGATCATTCCAGAACCTTTTGCGACACCATATATTTTTATAGATGTATTTCCTATTTTGCACTCTTCCATTGCTAACTTTGGTACGAGATCAGTTGTCATCATTCCAGAGGCAGCTTTTGCCCAGATATATTTATTTTGATTATATTTTATTTTCTCTATCAAGTTTGGTATGCTATTTTTAATTTTCGAAGTTGGAAATATCTCTCCAATTGTACCCGTGCAACCAAAGAGTATTTCTTTTGGTTTAATTTTTTCATTTTTTTCATCATCAGTTTTTTTTTTTAAAGTAAGTGCAGAAGAAAGCTCATTAGCTATTTCTTCCAATCCTTGATATCCCTTTTTTCCTGTAAAAGCATTTGCATTTCTTGTGTTAATTAATAAAGCTTTAATTTTTTTATTATTTATAGTTTGATTCCATTTTATGTTTTCAGATACAATTGAAGACTGAGTATATACAGCTGCAAAATTTGCGCCATTTCTAAAATAAAATAAAACAAGATCATCTCTGGAAGGATTGTAAAGTTTAGCGCTGATTACTGATAGAGCAACACCATCAATATGTTCAAGATCTTGAAAGTCACCCATTTTTGAGTTTTTATTCTTTGATCCAAAAAAATCATTAAAATTTAATACCATACTATTTAAATAAAATATTTAATTCCTATATTATTAGATATAATTAACATATATACCAAAAATAAAAAATTAAATGCTAAATCCTTTAAATATTTTATCAAAATTTATAAAGTCTGGAAACCAAAGAGAGCTAGATAAGCTTCAAAATATTGTTAACGAAGTTAACAAATTAGAAGAAAATATATTAAAATTAGATGATAATGAATTTCCTGAAAAAACTCAGAATTTAAAAAATAAAATACAAAAAGGAGAAAATATAGACAATATTTTACCTGAGGCATTTGCATTAGTAAGAGAAGCATCTAAACGAACAAGGGGAGAAAGACATTTCGATGTACAAATTATGGGAGGAGTAGTTTTACACAAAGGAAGTATAGCGGAGATGAGAACTGGAGAAGGAAAAACTCTTACAATTGTCCTTGCTGCATATTTGAATGCACTCCATGGTGAGGGTGTTCATGTGGTAACTGTAAACGATTATCTTGCTAAAAGAGATTGTTTAGATATGGGAATGATTTATAATTTTTTAGGTTTGTCTTCTGGGTATATTAATAACGATCAAGATGATCACGAAAGAAAAAAAAATTATTTATGTGATATAACCTATGCAACAAATAGTGAGCTTGGTTTTGATTATCTAAGAGATAACATGAAATTTTCATCTGATGAATTAGTACAAAGAAATCATAAATTTGCCATTGTAGATGAAATAGATTCTTGCTTAATTGATGAAGCAAGAACACCGCTTGTAATATCGGGTGCAGCTGAAGATAAAACAAACCAATATCTTGCGGTCGATAAACTTATAAAAAATTTAAATAAATTAGATTTTGAACTAGACGAAAAAGATAAAAATATATATTTGACAAATGACGGAATTTCAAATGTTGAAAAAATATTTTCAAAAGCAGGAATTCTTAAAAATAATAATTTTTACGATCCTGCAAATTTATCACTAGTGCATCATGTCAACCAAGCATTAAGAGCTAATCATTTATACCAAAAAGGTAAGGACTATATAGTAACAAATGAGGAGCTTAAAATTATTGATGAACTTACAGGTCGGATATTAGAGGGTCGTAGATATGGTGATGGACTCCATCAAGCATTAGAAGCTAAAGAAAGAATTGAGATTCAGGTTGAAAATCAGACTCTAGCATCAATAACTTATCAAAATTATTTTAAACTTTACGAAAAATTATCTGGATGTACTGGTACTGCAATTACAGAATCTGAAGAATTTCATGAAATATATAATTTAACAGTAACAATTATACCAACAAATAAAAAAATGATTAGAAAAGATTGGAATGACCAAATCTTTAGAACAGAAAAAGAAAAAAATGATGCCATATTAAAAAAAATTAACGATTGTTATAAAGTTGGTCAGCCTATGCTTGTTTTTACATCCAGTATAAATAAATCAGAACAGTATTCAAAGATTCTAAGCAAAGCTAAAATTCCTCATACGGTTTTAAATGCCAAAAACCATGAAAAAGAAGCAGAAATTATCGCTAATGCTGGAAAGCTACATTCAATAATTATCACAACAAGTATTTCGGGTAGAGGTGTTGATATTCAGCTAGGCGGAAAGAAAGGAATTATTGGTGAAAATGAATTAAAAATTCAAAAAAAAAAAATTAAATCATTAGGTGGTCTTTTCGTTATTGGAACTGAAAGAATGGAGTCTAGAAGAGTAGATAATCAAGCAAGAGGTAGATCTGGGCGACAAGGAGATGAAGGTAATTCAATTTTTTACGTAAGTTTAGAAGATGATTTAATGAGACTATTTGGTTCGGAATCTATGAACAAAATACTTGAAAAATTGGGATTAAAAGATGGAGAAAGTATTGATCATCCCTGGATAAACAAAGCTTTGGAACGAGCTCAACAAAAAGTTGAGGCGAGAAACTTTGATGTTAGAAAGACTTTATTGAAATTCGACAATGTTTTAAACGATCAAAGACATGTTATTTTTAGTCAAAGAAAAAGCGTTATAAATTCAAATAAAATTTTTGAATATTCAGATAATTTTTTATCTGAAATTATTGAAAATTTACTTGAAAAAAAATCTAATTTTACTAGCTCTAACAATGCAAAAGATCTTGAAAATCAAATAAATTCATTAGTTGGAAAAAGCTTTAATAAAACTGAAGTTCAGGATTTGTTAAAAAAAAATAACAATGAATTTAAAAAAAAAATTGAAGAAAAATTTATAGAAAAAAGAAATCAAAGAATTAAAATAATTGGTGAAAAACAAGCAATCCATATTGAAAAAACAATATTTTTACAATCAATTGACTTAAATTGGAAATCACACATTCAATACCTTGAACAATTAAGGCAAGTAATTGGATTAAGATCTTACGGTCAAAGAGATCCATTAGTAGAATATAAAAGAGAAGCTTTTACTTTATTTGAAAATTTATTAGATAAATTAAAGTTAGATCTAATAACCATACTACTTAACTTAAGCATAGTCGAAAAGCCCATTGAAAATAAAAAAGAAGAGCAAAAAAATGTTAAAATTAATCCAAAATATGTTGGGAAAAAAATGAGCAGAAACGAACCATGCTTTTGCGGATCAAATAAAAAATACAAGCATTGTTGTGGCAGATTTTAAATTATTAAAATACCTAAAATTACAACAATCAATACTCCACCTACTATAACGTAATTTTTATATTTTTTAAATTTATTTAATAAATCATTTAATAAACTTGTTTGTAACGATAAACTTTCCTGTGTACTTGAACTTTCTATAAATCCTTTAGTTCTTCCTATAGATAAGAATTTTTCTTTTCTTTTATTATAAACTTCTTCTCTAGTTAATGAATTAAAATCGTTAATACTTCTTTCAATAGAATTTCTTACATTTTCTAAAATTAAATTTTTGTCTCTGTGTGCTCCACCAAGAGGTTCTGGTATTATTTCATCAATTATTTTGAAATTTAAAAGATCATTGGCTGAAAGTTTCATTGCTGTAGCTGCTTCAAGAGTTTTTTTTGGATCTCTCCAAAGAATAGTTGCACATCCTTCAGGAGATATTACAGAATAAATTGCATTTTCTAACATTATAACTTTATTTGAAGAGGCCAAAGCTATTGCACCGCCAGAACCACCTTCGCCAATTATTATTGATATTGTTGGAACTTTTAGTTCCATGCTACACTCAATTGATTTTGCTATCGCCTCAGCTTGCCCTCTTTCCTCTGCACCTACTCCTGGATATGCACCTGGTGTATCTACAAAAATAATTATTGGAATATTAAATTTATCTGCAAGTTTCATAAGTCTAATTGTTTTCCTGTATCCTTCTGGTCGCATCATTCCAAAATTACGTTCTATTCGGCTATCTAAATCATCACCCTTCTCTTGTCCTATAACTAAAACTGATTGGTCATTAAATTTTGCAAACCCTGTCATTACCGACTTGTCTTCACTGTAATAACGATCACCTGATAAAGGGATAAATTCATCAAATAAATTTTCTATAAAAAATTTTGATTTAGGTCTATCCTCATGTCTTGCTACTAAAGTTTTTTGCCATGGATTTAAATTTGAATAAATCTGTTCAAGTTTCTGATCAATTTCATTCTGTAATTTTGATATTTTATTTGTATCTACCTCAGATAATCCATCCTGATTATAAGGATCTTTTAAACCTTCCAACTCATTTTCAAGATCTTTTATGTCCAATTCAAAATTTAGATAGTTTTTCATACAAATAATTAATCAATATAGTTGTTTATCAATTTAAAATAGGCAATAAAATGGTGAAATTATAAAATTTATGATTTTAATTAACAAAAAAACACTATTTTAATGAAAAAAAAGGAACAATTCATAAAAATTAAAAATCTTTCTGTATCTAAGATTTTATTTGATTTTATTAATAATGAACTTTTTAAAGGCTTAAAAATTAAAAAAAACCATTTCTGGTCTGGTTTTGATAAAGCAATTCATGAATTAGCACCAAAAAACAAAAAACTTCTTACTATCAGAGATAAAATGCAAAAAAATATTGATCAATGGCATATTGATAATAAAGATAAGAAATTTGATTTGGAAAGTTATAAAAATTTTTTGAAAAAAATTGGATACTTAGTTAAAGAAGGAGAAAATTTTTCAATAGAAACAAAAAATGTAGATGATGAAATTTCAAATATTGCAGGACCTCAATTAGTCGTGCCAATTATGAATTCAAGATATTCTCTAAACGCTGCTAATGCAAGATGGGGAAGTTTGTATAATGCTTTATATGGAACTGATGTGATTTCGGAAGAAGATGGTGCAAAAAAAGGAGAGAAATATAACTACATAAGAGGTGAAAAAGTAATTGAATATGCTCGAGATTTCTTAGACGCTAATGTTCCTCTAGCTAATCATAGTTGGAAAGATATCTCAGAAATTCCAAAAGTTAAAAATAACAAATTAAATTTGAAACTTAAAAACCCCAATCAATTTGTAGGTTATAATAAAAAATCAAATAATTTATCTTCACTTTTATTTAAGAATAATAATCTTCATATAGATGTTTTGTTTGATCCAAATCAAACGCGTGGAGGTCTTAAAGATAAGGCCGCAATTTATGATGTAATTTTGGAATCAGCTATAACTTCAATTATGGATCATGAAGACTCTGTTGCAGCAGTAGATGCTAAGGACAAAGTTCATGGTTATAGAAACTGGCTAGGTTTAATGAAAGGTGATTTAAAATATGAAGGGAAAAAAAATACAGGAAATAAACCTTTTTCCTTCAAAAGGAAATTAAATCCTGACAGAAAATATATTTCAACCAATGGAGGAAAAATTAAATTACATGGAAGAGCTTTGATGCTTAATCGAAATGTAGGACATTTAATGACTAACCCTTCAATTAAATTAAATGATGGGTCAGAAATTCCTGAGGGTATAATGGATGCATTTATAACAACAGCTGCAGCAATTCATGATTTTAAAAATAAAAAAAACTCAAGAAAAAATTCTTTTTATGTAGTAAAACCAAAAATGCATGGTCCCGATGAAGTATCATTTGCTAATTTAATTTTTGAAAAAGTAGAAAAAGTTTTAAATTTAAAAAAATATACAATTAAAATTGGAATAATGGATGAAGAAAGAAGAACAACAGTAAACCTAAAAGAATGCATTAGAGCTGTTAAAAATAGAGTAGTTTTTATTAATACTGGATTTTTAGATCGTACTGGTGATGAAATGCATACCTCCATGGAAGCAGGGCCTATGATTAAAAAAGGAGATATGAAATCTTCTAAATGGATAACTGCGTATGAAAATAATAATGTTGATATAGGGTTGTCATGTGGCTTTTCCGGTATTGCTCAAATTGGAAAAGGAATGTGGGCTGCCCCAGACAAAATGGCAGATATGATGTCTCAAAAAATTAATCATCCTAAATCTGGAGCTAATTGTGCTTGGGTTCCATCGCCAACTGCAGCTACACTTCATTCATTACATTATCATCAAGTAGATGTTTTTTCTAAACAGAAAGAGTTAAAAAACAGAATTAGTGCGAAAATCTCTGACTTACTTACCATTCCAACTGCGGACAGACCAAACTGGTCTGTAGAAGAAATTACTAAAGAATTAGAAAATAATGCACAAGGTATTTTAGGTTATGTTGTAAGATGGATTGACCAGGGAGTTGGCTGTTCAAAAGTGCCTGATATTAATAATATTGGTTTAATGGAAGACAGAGCAACTTTACGGATTTCATCACAACACATTACTAATTGGCTTCATCATAAGATCTGCAGCAAAGAACAGGTGCTAGATACTATGAAAAAAATGGCAAAAATTGTAGATAAACAGAATATTAGAGATCCAGATTTAAAAGGTTATGACTCTTATAAACGTATGTCAGATAACTTTGAAACATCTATTGCTTTTAAAGCAGCTTGTGACCTGGTTTTTAAAGGAATTAAACAGCCCTCTGGTTATACTGAGCCAATATTGCATAAAAAACGTTTAGAAAAAAAAATCACTCATTAATAATAGAACTTCTGTTTTTAAAAGCTGAAAATAACGTTCCATCATCAAGACTTTCAATCTCTCCACCAACAGGAAGTCCTTGGGCCAACTTGGAAACTTTTACATTTGTTTCTTTAAGACTGTCTTGAATATAATAGGCTGTAGTTTGTCCCTCCGTCGTAACACTAGTACAAATTATTACCTCTTCTATTTTATCTTTTTTAACTCTATTAACTAAAGAATTAATTAATAAGTCCTCCTTTTTTTGACCAGAAGAAGGGATTGTTCCACCTAAAATATGAAAATACCCTTCAAAAATATTTGAACTTTCTATACTCCACTGATCAGCTATACTCTCGACTACACAAATTTTTCTGGATTTTTTATTATCTATTTTACAATTATTACAAAGATCATTTGACCTTAAAGAGCCACAGATTTTACATCTTGAAATATTTTTATAAATATCTGTCAAAACTTTGGACATCGGTTTCATCAATTCATCTCTATTATTAATTAATTTAAGAATTATTCTTTTTGCCGATTTAGGACCAAGGCCTGGTAGTTTTGAAATTATTTTGATTAACTCTTCAATCTCATTTATATTTTGCATAATTTTTACAAAGGCCATTTAAAGCCAGGAATACCAAAACCACCTGTTGCTTTAGAGATTTCTTCAGTTGTTTTTAACTTCAATTTTTCCTTAGCATTATTATGAGCCGCCACTACAAGATCTTCAATGATAGATTTATCTTCTTTAATTATATCTGATGAAATATCTATTTTAATCATTTCACCATCACCGTTTAAGGTTACTTTTACAGAATTTGAGCCAGATACTCCTTCAATTTTTATATTTTTTATCTTTTCCTGACTTTCTTTCATTTTAGCCTCAATCTCTTTTGCTTTATCTAAAATTTTTGTAAAATCTGTCAATTTAATCTTCGCTTTCTACATCAATTAACTGAGCATCTGAAAATGTTTCTAAAATTTTTTTATAAGTTTGACTTTTTTTAGCATCATCTAAAATTTTTTTTTTATTATATTTAATAGTATCTTTTTGAGACATCTTACCAACTTCTTTAGAAAGTGTAATTATCCATCTTTCTTTTGTCCACTCATATAATTTCATTGATAAAATTTTTATAAATTCTTTATCTAAACTTTCATTAAATGAAATTTCTATCCTCTTATTTTCAAAACTTACGAGATTAACATTTGTCTCTAATTCATATTTAAGCTTTATTTCTTTTTTAAGAATACAGGTTTCTATCAACTGCTCAAAAGATTTTATTTGAAATTTATCACCTTGTTCATTTTTATTTTTATTTTTTTTTTCTTGAGCTATATTTTTGATTTGATCAATCGTATTATTGGTATTTAAAGAGTCATTTTTTTTTATAGGAAATTCACTAAAATTTTTTTTTGGAGAGTTGTTTTCTTTATGGCTAGTTTCAATACTTTCTGTATTTGAAATTGCCTTTAAATGAATAAGTCTTATTAAAAACATTTCAATAGAAAGATTTTGGTTTGCCACAATATCTAATTCTCCCATCGTATTTATTGTAAATTGCCAAAATAAAATCAATGTTTCATTATCTAATTTCTCAACTAAACTTTTTATAGATTGAAATTGTTCATCATTTAAAGAAAAATTTGTACCTTCAATTTTTAAAGAATTAACATTTTTAAAATAATAAAGTATTTCTAAAAAATCATTTAAAAATATTTTCGGCTCTATTCCTTGATCATAAATTAACCTGTAGCTGTTTAAAACTTTTTCTTCATTACCTTCAAAAATATTTTTAAAAAGGTCAATTAATTGCGATTTATCAAAATATCCAAATATTTTTTGTGCTCCAGATAAGTCTAATTCATTATTTTTTTCAGTTGATAAAATTGCTCTATCTAACAAAGAAAGGGCATCTCTTACTGACCCTTCTGATATTTTTACAATTAACTTTAAAGCTTCATCAGTTATATTTCCATTTTCCTTATCTTTAATTTTCTTAACATAATTAAATAACTCTACTGACTTAACTCTAGAAAGATCAAATCTTTGGCACCTTGATAGTACTGTAATTGGAATTTTTTTAACCTCTGTTGTTGCAAATATAAATTTTAAACCGCCTCCGTTATCATATTGAGGAGGCTCTTCCAAAGTTTTAAGTAGTGCATTAAAAGCCTGTTTACTAAGCATGTGAACTTCATCAATTATAAAAATTTTATATTTTGCTGTTGCTGGGCCATACCTAGAAAATTCAATTAAATCTCTAACATCATCTACTCCTGTTTTGCTAGCAGCATCCATCTCTAAAACATCAATATGATTAGAGTTTGAAATTGACTCACAGTTATTACAAAGCTTTTCTTTGCAAAGATTTTCTATTCCATGTAAGCAATTAAGTGCTTTTGCAACTAATCTTGCTGTAGTTGTTTTTCCAACACCCCTTATGCCTGTAAAAAGATAAGCATTAGGAACTTTGTTATCTTTAATTGAATTTACAATCGTATCACTTATTATCTTTTGACCAATTAAATCTTCAAAGACTGTTGGTCTATACTTCAAAGCTAATACTTTAGAATTTGTTTTCATTTAATAAAATAGCATAAGGAGACTAGAACCTGAAAAACTGTCTTTACGACTGCTTCTGTTAAGATCTGGTCGGGTTCAAGCAGTATTCACCTCTAGCCTCCAAATGTATTATAGCAGTAATGATTTCTATTCTACAATAAAAGTATTTAAAAAAAATTAATTATTACGAAATTTATCAGCCTGAAAAACACCTAGGACGTGAAAATCTTCGCAATGTAAACCTAGTTCTTTTAAAGATTTTTTGACTTTTGGATCTTCAATATGTCCGTCTAAATCGCAAAGAAAAAAATAAGAAGAAAATGAATTTTTCTCTGGATAACTTTGTAGTTTAGTTAAATTAACTCCATTAATAGCAAATCCTCCCAATGACTGATACAGGGCTGCTGGTTTGCTTTTTAACTTAAACAAAAAAGAAGTTATATAATTATCTTTTCCAAATTCAGGTTGAAATATATTTTTACCCATTATTAAAAAACGCGTAACATTACCTTTTTCATTCTCGATATTAGAAGCAATTACATCTAATTTATAAATTTCAGCACTTAATTTAGAAGAAATTGCTGCATCATTTTTATTTTTATTATTAGATATTAAGGCTGCTGACCCCGCCGTATCCGCTCGAACATTTTCATTAATATTATTTTTTTTTATAAATTCGGAACATTGAGATAAAGCTTGCGCATGAGAATATACGTTCTTAATATCTTTTAATTTTGCACCTTGAATGCCTAATAAATAGTGCTCTACCCTATAAAAATGTTCAGCATATATATTTAAACGATGTTTAAAAATTAAATATTCTATGCCTATATTACCTGTAATTCTATTTGATTCGGGTATAATAATTCTAGAATTTTTATCTTGTTCGGCTTTGACAAAACATTCGTCAAAAGTTTTGCAGGATATAATTTCTGCATCAGGATACAACTCTTTTGCAGCCAAATGAGAGTAAGCACCTGGAGATCCTTGATAAAGTATTTTCATTTTATGATTTATATTCCATAATTTTTTTTAAGGCTAGATAATCTTCCATAGTATCTACACCAATGGGTGAAGATTTTGCTAAACCTACATTAATTTTAATACTATTATCTAGTGCCCTTAATTGTTCTAATCTATTTTCTACTTCATTTTTTGTTTGATTAAAATTTACAAATTTTTCTAAAATATTTACTTTGTAAATATAAATTCCTATATGATGATAAATATTTTCATATTTACTAGATAAGTCTTTTCTTGAAAAATTTAATGCAAAAGGAAAATTTTCTTCTGAAAGTTTTTCTTTTAAAACTACTTTAACAACATTTTCATCTGAAAGAATTGAAGCTTCTTTAATTTTTGTAGCTAATGTTCCTATATCAGAATTTTTTTGAATCATGAATTTGTTTAAATTTATTATATCACTTTCATCTATATTAGGCTCGTCACCTTGTAAATTTAAAACATAATCAACATTATTAATTTTTAATTTTGTAAAAGCTTCAAATATACGATCACTACCAGATTTATGCTTACTGCTAGTTAAAATAGCTTCTCCACCATTGTTTTTAACTTCTTTTAAAATTTCTTCATCTTCTGTGCAAACTACAACTCTACCAATATTGCTTTTTTCTGCCTTGTTAACTACGTGAGAAATAATGGGTAAATTATTTATTCTTAAAAGTGGTTTCCCTGGCAGCCTTGAAGCTGACATTCTTGATGGAATTAAAATTATTGTTTTTTGCATTATTGAATTATTCCTTAGTTAACTGTGCGTCCAACAGACGCAAATTAACAGTCTAAATATAAAGTAATTTTTTAATTATTATGTTATACGTCCAAAATAATTATAATTAAAATGGATTCGTTCGAAATAAATAAAATAATTACTGCCGTTTTATTAGTAGTTTTAGTGATATTTGGAGTGGGAAAAATATCTGATCTAGTTTTTAAAGTTAAAAAGCCAGATATTGATGGTTATAAAGTTGAAGTTAATGTGGGGGGAACTACAGTAACTCAAGCTAGTTCTGAAAGCCAAGTTGATATTGCTGCTTTATTAGCAATGGGTGATGTTGAACACGGTAAAAAGGTTTTTAAAAAATGTGCCGCTTGCCATAGTATTAATCAAGGCGGAAAAAATAAGATTGGCCCAAAACTTTGGAATGTAATGTTTAGACCAGTAGGATCAGTAACTGATTATAAATACTCAAAAGCTTTATCTGGTTACAAAAAAGATTGGAATTGGGAAGAAATGAATGGTTTTTTAATTAAACCATCTACTTGGATTAAAGGAAATAAAATGGGATTTGCAGGACTCAAAAAAGAGAAAGATAGAGCTTCTGTAATTTTATATTTAAACCAAAACAGTGATAGTCCAAAACAATTACCTTAATTTTTTAAAGCAATATAATAAAATGCTTTTTTGGACATAGATTCTATTAAGAGCCTGTTCAAAAACTTTACTCTGCTTTCCTAAAAAAACACTATTTGATACTTCAGATCCTCTTGGTAAACAGTGAAGAAAAATTGCATCCTTTTTTGCGCAATTCATAACTTCTGGGGTTACTTTAAAATTTTTAAAATCTTTTAATTTTTTAACTTTATTAACTTCATCATTCATTGATATAACTTTGTCAGTAAAAATTACATCACTTCCTTTCGCTGCTTTTTTACTATCATAAAATATCTTAATATTACCTTTATTTTTTTTTACCCAACTTAATAAATTTTTATTTGGTTCATATTTTTTTGGACAACCAACATTTAAATTAAATGAAAATTTTACTGAAGCTTCAATTAAACTATTAAGAACATTATTTGAGTCTCCAATCCAACAAATTTGTAATTTTGAAATAGGTTTTTTTTTTATCTCTTCAATAGTAAAAACATCAGACAAAACCTGAGTTGGATGTGATTTTGGAGATAATCCATTAATTAATGGAATAGTCATATGTTTTTTTAATACTTCTAATTTTTTCTCACTATCCGTTCTAAGCATAAAAGCATTTCCAAAAGTAGATATAATTTTTGCCATATCGGACAAACTTTCACCTCCTTTACTTAAATGAAGTTCGTCAGAACGTAATGTAAGTGCTCCTCCATTAAGTTGTTTAATTGCTATGTAAAAACTTAATCTTGTTCTTAAACTTGATTTTTCGAACATTTGAATTAATAATTTACCTTTCAGTGGTGAATCTTTATCTGAGTCAAGAGTGTTAAAATTTTTTCTTTTTGTTTTTCTTATTTTTGCATCTAAAATTATTTTTTTTAAATCTTTGCTAGGGATATCTTTTATATTAATAAAATGCTTCATTATTATAATTAAAATTCTTCACAAACTTTTTTAATAATTTTTATTGCAATATCTATTTCTGACTTCTTAACATTAAGAGGGGGTAAAATTCTTATAGTATTTTCTCCTGATCTTATTGTAAGCAATTTATTATCTTGTAGTTTTTTAATAAATTTTGTTGGATCGTTAAAAAGTTGCAAACCAATTAACAAACCCATTCCTCTTACTTCTTTAATTAATTTAGGATAATTAATTTTGATTTTATTTAATTCATTATGAAAATATTTAGATGTCTTTTGTACATTTTTAATAAATCCTTTTTTAAAAATTTGATCTAATACAGCATTACCTACACTCATCGCTAACGGGTTGCCTCCATTTGTAGTTCCATGAGTGCCTGGAATCATTCCAGAAGCAACTTTTTTTGTCATTAAAACAGCACCAAGTGGAAATCCCCCTCCTATACCTTTTGCAATTGGCACTATATCTGGCTTAACTTTTGCATGTTCAAATGCAAAAAACTTTCCCGTTCTTCCAATCCCACATTGAACCTCATCTAAAATTAATAAAATTTTTTTTTTATTACAAATTTTTCTTAACTCTCTTAAGCACCAGTCCGGTATTACTTTAATTCCACCTTCTCCCATCACTGTCTCAACCATTATAGCTGCCGTTTTACTATTAATTGCTTTTTTTAATGACTTATGATCACCAAACTTAAAATGGTCAAATCCATCTATCTTTGGACCAAAACCTTCTTGCATTTTTTTACTGCCACTAGCATTAATCGCGGCAATTGTTCTGCCATGAAAAGAATTTTTGATACATAAAATTCTATTCTTTTTTATTTGGCCAATTGAGTAAAAATATCTTCTAGCAACTTTTATTGATGCTTCAATTGCTTCTGCTCCAGAGTTCTGAAAAATAACACTATCAGCAAAAGTTTTTTTTGTAAGTCTTTTGGCAAGCATCTCTCCTTCGGGAATTATAAATGCATTTGAAACATGCCAAATTTTTTTAGCTTGTTTATACATCGAATTAATTAGATATGGATTTGAGTGACCCAAAGAATTAACGGCTATACCTTGAACAAAATCTAAATATTTTTTACCGTTGGTTGAATATAAAAAACTTCCTTTACCTTTTTTAAAAGCAATTTTTCTTCTGTTGTAATTTTTAGCTAAAGCGGACATGTTTATGATTTAATTTTATATCCTTTTTTATATAAAAAAAATGCTATAAACCAACCTAATAAAGCAAGCACTGGTAAATAAATTAATCCAAAAAGCAAAGGTCCGTCAGAGACTCCTAAGAAACCATACCTAAAAATATTTATTATGTGAAAAAAAGGATTAACAGCACTTACTTTTTGAAAGAATAAAGGCAATCTGTCTATTGTATAAAATACACCTGAAAGAAAGCTCAAAGGCTGAATAATAAAATTGGTAACTGTGGCGGTATGATCAAATTTTGTAGCCCATAAACCTGTAACAAAACCAAGACTACCAATAAAAAAAGAGCCAAAAAAAGTTGCATAAAAAATATAAAACAAATTTTTAATAGGCATTTCTACTATTAAGAAAAATACAACTGATGATATAAGCCCTATAACCACACTTCTCGTAACAGCAGCAATAATAATTGCAAAAGACACTTCAAAAGCTGAAAGCGGAGCATACAAAATATCAACTATGTTTCCCTGCATTTTAGAAATCATTAAAGAACTCACTGAATGT
>CACIWJ010000015.1 GCA_902590365.1 uncultured Pelagibacteraceae bacterium
TAAAAATTCAAAAATAAAATTATCAAAAAAGCAGATTAATAAATCAATAAAAAAATTAGACTTAAATATAAAAAAAGCAATTGACTATGCTTATGTGAGAATTTTAAAATTTCATATAAAACAGAAAAAAGATTTAAAAAATATTATCTATAAGGACAATTTAAATAATAAATTAGAATATAAATATGTACCTATATTTTCGGTTGGAGTATACGTCCCAGGAAACCTTCCATCCACACTTCTAATGAACGCTATTCCTGCAAAATTAGCTAAAGTTAAAAAACTTGTTTTAGCTACTCCAAAAATAGATGGTAATTTAAATTCAGCAGTACTATACGCAGCTAAGAAAGTTGGAATTAAGGAAATTTATTCAATGGGTGGTGCTCAAGCAATTGGAAGTCTAGCATACATACAGAAAGTAAATAAAATAGTAGGGCCAGGTAATAAATTTGTTGCTGAAGCAAAAAAACAACTGTCTGGAAAATTAATTGGAACGGAGTCAATGTATGCAGGTGCTTCAGAAATATGTGTCTTAGCTGATAAAAATACAAATATAAATCAAATAGTGACTTCATTGATTTCACAAGCTGAACATGATTCTGACAGCCAATGTATATTAGTTACGAAAGATAAAAAAATTATTAATAAAGTAAAAAAAGGTATATCAAAATCTTTAAAGGATTTACCAAGAAAAAAAATTGCGACTAATTCAATAAAAAAAAATGGTTTGATTGTGAAAACCAATAATGACAAACAAATTATAGATGTAATAAATGAAATTGCTCCTGAACATTTGGAACTAAATGTAAAAAATTATAGCAAATATACTAGAAAAATTTTTAACGCAGGCAGCATATGTAATGGCAAGTATACACCTATGAGTGTTTCAGATTATACGGTTGGGACAAATCATGTATTACCAACATCAGGATCGTCAAAGTTTAGCTCAGGACTAAATATAAATGAATTTATTAAAAAGATATCAGTTGTAACTCTTACTAAATTAGGGGTAGAAAAAATTGGAAATCCAGCTATAACTCTTTCCGAGTTTGAACAGTTAGCTGGACATGCTCAAAGTATAAAATCTAGGATAAGGAGAAATTAGATTTGTCAAAACAAGACTTACTTGAATTTAAAGGCAAGGTAAAAACTTTGCTTAAAAATGCAATGTTTGAAGTGGAGTTAGAAAATGGTCACACTATAACTGCGCATGCAAGTGGTAAGCTCAGGAAGAACAGAATTAGAGTATTACAAGGTGATAATGTTACAGTCGAAGTTACTCCTTACGATCTTACAAAAGGTAGAATAATTTTTAGATTTTAACTAATGCCTCGGTAGCTCAGGAGTAGAGCAGAGCCCTGAAAAGGCTTGTGTCGGAGGTGCGAATCCTTCCCGAGGCACCATTTAATTTACTCATTTGAGCTTGCATTAACTTTTAAAATCTATTAACAAGTCATCAGCTAATTTAGCTATAAGTAAACAACAAGAAGAAAGAGTAAAATAAGTATGAGTACATTAAATGGGAAGGTCAAGTGGTTCAACGGTAAAAAGGGCTACGGCTTTATAGAAAGAGAAGATAAAGAAAAAGATGTGTTTGTTCATGCAAGCGCAGTAAGAGATGCAGGTTTACGTTTCCTTAACGAAGGTGATGAACTGCAATTTGAAATAGAAGATGGCCCTAAAGGACCTTCAGCTGTTAAACTTCAAAAAAAATCTTAATTTTCATTAAATTACAATTTTGTATAGGGATATTTAGTTAATTAACTAATGCCCTATACAATTTTCTGTTGCATATAAAATTTTTATCGTTAAAAGGTCTGTGATGATTAAAAAAAATATAATCCTTGCAAATACACACAGACATCATTTTCATGCTGGCTGCACGCTAGCAATTTAATCATATTATAAATTTAATTTTATCCACATTTAGTATAAAACAATAACAGGAGCACGAGTAGCTCAGTTGGTTAGAGCAGCGGTTTGTGGAACCGAAGGTCGGCAGTTCGAATCTGCCCTCGTGTACCAAAAAATGGTAAATGAAAAAAAAATAAAACCTTCAAAAGAAACACCTTCAGGTTTTGAGGACAGACAAGAAAAAGAGCTATTAATACGAGACTTTGTAATTTCTAATATTAAAGAAGTTATGATCAAGTATGGATTTCAATATCTCGAAACACCAAGTTTTGAGTATACCGATAGTATTGGAAAATTTTTGCCTGATAAAGATAGACCAGGCGAAGGAGTTTTTTCATTTAAAGATGAGAATAAATGGTTGTCACTTAGATATGATCTTACAGCTCCATTAGCAAGATATGTTGCTAAAAACTTTAATGAAATCCCAAAACCTTTTAAGCGATATCAACTAGGAACTGTTTGGAGAAACGAAAAACCTGGACCAGGAAGATATAGAGAATTTCTTCAATTTGATGCAGATTTTGTCGGAACAAAAAGTTTACAAGCTGATGCTGAACTTTGTGTATTAATATCTGAAATATTAGAAAAGTGTGGATTAGATAAAGTTGATTATACTGTAAAAATTTCTTCTAGAAAATTTACAGATAAATTGTTTGAACAATTAAAAATTAAATCGAAAGACCAAATATCAATCATTTTACGTGCTCTTGATAAAATTGACAGACTTGGTTGGGATGAAGCAAAAAAACTTCTTGGAGAAGGTAGAAAAGATAAATCAGGAGATTATACAAAAGGTGCAAATCTTAAAAAAGATCAGATTAAAATAATAGAAAATGCTTTAGATAGCAAAACATCTGACAGTGATGATATTTTAGAGATTATAAAAGTATTTGAGGCTTATAACTTTAAAAATTACAAATTTGATCCATCGGTAATAAGAGGTCTAGAATATTACACAGGACCTATTTTTGAGGTTAATTTAAATTTTGAGGTAAAAAATTTAAAAGGACAAATAATTCAATTTGGATCGATAGGTGGAGGAGGAAGGTATGATAATCTTGTAAGTAACTTTGGAAATCTTGACTGTCCAGCAACTGGAATATCAATTGGTCTTGATAGATTAGTTTTTGCTTTAATGCAAAAAAAAGATTTTAATATAAAAGCTACTCGTCCTGTAATTATATGTGTTTTTGATAAAAGTAAGACAAAAGAATATGTTGAAATTTTAAACAAGCTTAGAAAAGCAAATATAAGTTCAGAGATTTATCCAGGAGAAGGAAAGTTAAAAAAACAAATGGAATATGCTAATAAAATAAAATCTTCATTTGTAATTTTTTATGGTGATGATGAAATAAAAAAAGCTGAGGTAAAATTAAGAAATCTTAAAACAGGTGAAGAGTTATCTGTAAAAATAGAAAATTTAGTTGATGAAATCAAAAAAACTGTCTGAAAAAATTCTTAGATCAATTAAATCTAAGGGTTTTAATAATATTATATTAGATCCAGTTCTTGAGACTAAATATATTCTTCAAAGATCTGGTGAAAATTTTAAAAAATTATTATTTTCATTTTATGATTTAAATGGCAATGAACTTTGTTTAAGACCTGATTTAACAATTTCGTCAGCAATAAGATTTATTCAAAATAAAAAGCTTAACAGAGAAAAAGTTTTTTATAGTGGTGAAGCTTTTAGAAAAACTTATCAAAAAAAAGATAGTATTATAAAAAATCAAATTGGTTATGAAATTTTAGCTTCTAAAAATAAACAGAAAGATGATAAAGAAATTATAGACACATCTTTAAAAATTTTAAAAAATAGTGGATTTAAAAGGTCAGTTTTGAAAATTGGTAATGTAGAACTATTTAATTTGTTAATTGATAAATTAGATATTCCAAGAAGATGGAAAACTAGACTTAAAAAATATTACTGGAATGAGAATTATTTTAATGAACTATTAAAAAGATTAGAAACAAACTCAGATATAGATCCAGTATTTGTTGAAATAGATAAATCAAGATACCAAAAAATGAGAAAAGAAAGTCAAAGTAAAAGTATTGCAGGGCGAACTTATAAAGAAGTACTTGATAGATTTAATATGAAGATTAAAGATCCAAGAAAATCTTCTAAAGGAAAAAAAAATACAAATATAATAAAACAATTTTTAAAAATAAAATGTCCATTAGAAAAAGCACCAAAAATTTTAAATGCATTTTTTAAAAAAAAAAGAATTAATATAATAGTTGGAAAAGGTTTTTTTCCTTTAAGTAAAAATAATAATAATAACATAAAAATAGAATTTTCGGCTGCAAATGTTAGAGAAGTTGAATTTTATAGTTCAATGATCTTTTCTATAGAAGTTAAGATAAAATCGAAATTTAAAAATTTTATATCAGGGGGAAGATACGATCAGTTAACTACTAACTTAGGATTTAAAAAAGTTTCTGCAGTGGGTGCTGCTGTAAATATGAACTTATATGACTAAAAATATTATTAACGTAGGACTTCCATCAAAAGGAAGATTAAAGCATGAAACAATTAATATATTCAAAAAAAATAAATTAAATATTTATTCTGAAAGAGGAGAAAGAGATTTATTTGGATACATTAAAAAATTTCCAAATATTAAAATAATTTATTTACATGCTAGAGAATGTATCGAGCAATTATCATTAGGAAATATTGATATTGGATTTTCTGGATATGATTTGTTTAAAGAAAGCGAAGTTAACATACAGAATAAAATATTAATAAATAAAAAATATAATTTTGGAAATGCCAATTTAGTATTGGCTATTCCTGATTTATGGATAGATGTTCAAACTTTGCTGGATTTAGATGAAGTAGCTGATGAATTTAAAAAGAACAAAAAAAAACTTTTAAGAGTTGCAACAAAATATCCAAATTTAACTAGACAATTTTTATACTCCAAAGGAGTAACTCAATTCCAGTTAGTTCAAAGTTTAGGAAGTACTGAAGTAGCTCCATTTACAGGTACAGCAGAAATAATATCAGATATAACTAGCACTGGAGCAACATTAAAAGCTAACAATTTGAGAATTTTAAAAGATGGTGAAATTTTAAAATCACAAGCCTGTTTGATGATTTCAAAAAAAAGTTTAAATAAGAAAGGTATTAAAGGTCTTATCAAAATATTCTCAAAAAAATGAAATGGAATAGTAAATTTAGTTATCCAAAATCATCAAGATCTTTTGAAAATGGTCTTAGGAAATACTTATTTGGTGATGAAAAATTACCAAGTGTCACTTCTATTTTGCAAACAACCAAATCAGAAGAAGATAAAGCAGCAATAAAAAATTGGGTTCAACGTGTTGGTTCTGCTGAAGCTAATAGAATTAAAAATGAGGCCTCAAACAGAGGTACATCAATGCATTCCTATATAGAAGATTTTTTAAGAGGGCGAGTTAACGAAAGTTTTTTTGAAAGTAATGAAAAGTATAAAAATATGGCAAAAGAAATAATAGATAAAGGGATTAAAGGAAAATTAGAAGAAATATATGGAATTGAAACCATACTTCATTATCCTAAGAAATATGCGGGTACAGCAGACCTTGTTGGTATTTATCAAGGGCAAGAAGCAATTATAGATTTTAAACAAGCTAATAAACCAAAAAAAGTTGACTATATTCAAGATTATTTTTTACAACTAGGAGCGTATACTTTGGCACATAATGTTGTTTATAAAACGAATATTACTTTAGGAGTAATTTTATTATGTACAGTAGATAATTTATTTCAAGACTTTAAAATTGAGGGACCAGAATTAATTATGTATCAAAATTTATTTCTTGGAAGATTAAAAAAGTTTAATGAACTAAAAAATTTATCTTGACATTATAAAACTAATGTTTATATTAGAATAACTAAATTAAAGTTACTTGTTTAGACACGGCGATTTAGTTTCTTTTAAGAAATTACTCCCAAATCATACTAAACACTTAACTTTTTAAAAAAGGAGTTATTTATGTTGGAATATATAATTATTGGGTTTCTAGGAGTACTTTTAGTTTTAATTTTTTTAATTTATCAAAAAGTTAATAGTGGTGATAGTCTTGGGGTAGAAAGAGCAGTAAATACAGGACTTGGAGAAATAAGAACAAAACTTACAACTATTGCAGAAACAAAAGAAAAAATTGAAGGTTTACAAGGTGATATGGTCGATTTTAAAAATCTTTTTAATAACAAAACTGAAAGAGGTAAATTTGGAGAGGAATATCTTGAAGATATTGTAAAAGATTCAATTAATAAAAAACACTATAAATTTCAACATACATTAAGTAATGGCAAAAGACCCGACTGTTTTTTAACTTTTGGTTCTGCGGAAGAGTCAATATGTATTGATTCAAAGTTTAGCTGGGAAAATTATAAAAAAATGCATGAAGAAAAAGATGAACAAATTAAGAAAAGCTTAGCAAAATCATTTAGAGAAGATATTGAAAAACATATCAAAGATATTTCAGAAAGATATATAATTACAGGAGAGACTGCTCCTTTGGCTTTAATGTTTGTTGCATCAGAGGGGGTTTTTAGAGATATTGCAAAACATCCTGAAAATTTTATAAAAAAAGCCAGAGAAAAAAATGTAGTTATTGTATCTCCCGATACAATTTTTGGGTTTTTAAGAACTTATAGATTATTAATACAAAATAGAGAAATGTACATGTTATCGGGTATTATTCAAAAACAAGTTGCAGCATTGGATGAAGATGTAGCAAGGTTATCAAAAAGGATTACTGATGCTGATATTAAACATAGTCAAATTTCAGAACTTTTTAGACAAGCAAGAACATCCGTGGAGAAAATTCAAAAACATACATCAAAAATTGCTGAATTAGATTTAGAAGAAAAAAAAACTAAAGAAATCGAAACAGAAGATTCAAACAAATTTCATTAAACTAGGATATTATGAATTTAGCTTTTTGGGATATTGAGTCGTCAAGCGCCAATACTGATTTTGGAAGCATTATTGAAATTGGAGGTGTACTAGTCGATGAAAATTTTAAAGAAAAAGATAGATTTAATTTAAGATGTAGATTGCCTGAGGGCGAAATTCCCCAGGCTATGGCTTTAATAGTAAATAAAACAAGTGTTGAAAAATTAACTAAAGTAAATTTAAGTCACTACCAAATGCTTGGAGAAATTGAAAAAATATTTAAAAAATGGAGCCCAGCAATTTTTTTAGGATGGTCCAATATTGGATTTGACGATGAAATGATTAGAAAAGAGTTTTTTAAAGGAATTAGATATCCGTATATTACCAATGCATCTCCAAACAAAAGACATGATGGAATTAATATTGCAAGAGCAGCTTATGCAATAGATCCAAATGTATTAAAAACTGAGATTAATGAAAAAGGTAATGCAGTATTTAAATTAGAATCTTTAAGTCGTATGAATGGACTTGACTCCAGCAATGCACATTCAGCTTTATTTGATGCAAATTTGACTATGAGAATATTAGGTTTAGTAAGAAAAAAACAACCCAATACATGGGACACTTTTTTAAATACAGCAAATAGGTCAGATACAGAAACAATTTTCAAAAAACAAAATATTATAACTTTGAATGAATATTTTTATGGAAAATCTAGATTATATTTATGTGCTCCTTTACACCCAAAGCATTGTATCCACCCTATTTACCAATGGGGTCAAGCAGTAGACCTTCGGGTTGATGTTGAACCTTTATTAAAAATGTCAATTAATGAAATAAAAATAGAGATGAAAAAAACACCTAAGTTTTTAAGGACAATAAGATCAAACAAGGCACCGATAATTCTAGAAGCAGAACATGGAATGAAAGTAGAACCATATAACACAATAGATCCTAGTTTGATAAAACAAAGAGCTGAATTAGTAAGAAATAACGAAAAATTTTCTCAAAATATTTTAACAGCGCTTAGAGAGGTAGCTGAAGAAAAAGAACAATTAAAATCACAAGAAGACATTTATGCTGAGGAAAGCATTTATACTAAATTTACATCCAATAAAGATACGGCACTTTTTCCTGCGTGGCATGCAGCTTCCTGGAAAGATAAATTAAAATTATTAGATAAGTTTGATGATAAAAGATTATTAGGTTTTGGAAAAAAAATAATTTATCAAGAAGCTCCAGAAGTATTACCTAAAGATATGTTTAAAAAAATTAAAAGCGGAATAGCTAAAAGGATTTTAAGTGAAAAGAAAGAAAAATGGTGGACAGTTAAAGAATGCTTTTTTGAGATTGATAATCTAAGGGATAAATATTCTGACCAAAACGATGAAGAAAAGTTAAAATTTTTAGATGAATTTAATGAATTTGTAATGTCAGTACAAAAAAAATATGAAAATGCATAGTTGACATTATGATTAAAGCAATTAAATAAAACGTATGCTTATAGATTTTAAAGATGATGATTTTAACTCAAAAGTTAAAAACGAAGATGTTTCAATTTTACAGTTTTCTGCTTCTTGGTGTGGACCTTGTAAAGTTTTAAAACCTATAATGGAAAAATTATCTGATGAGTTTAAAGATAAAGCAAATTTTTACTATGCAGATATAGATGAAAAAGCCATAAATTCAGCTTCTGCTGCAGCCGTAAGAGGTGTTCCAACTGTTGTTGTTTATAAAAAAGGTGTTGAGGTAGCAAGGAAAGTTGGTGGATTACCAGAACAACAAATGAGAGATTTTTTAAAAGAAAATCTTTAATTTAAATTAAGTACTTCTCCTGCTAGATATAAAGATCCAGTAATTAAAATAATTTCATCATTTTTTAATTTTAATGAACTTATTGCTTCTTCAATAGAAGGTTTTGATTGTATTTCAATCCCATCTAATTTTAGTTTATTCTTGAGAATATTTCTTTTCATAGAATTTTTTTGATTAGGTATATCAACTATTGTTAAAGAGTTTATTTTTTTATTAAAGTAACGAATATAATTTTCATGATTTTTATTTGACATCATTCCTAATATTAAGTGTTTTTGGCAATTCAACGTATCAAGGTAATCAACTAATACTTTTGCTCCGAGTGGATTATGTGAACCATCTAGAAGCAACTTATTTCTTTTAGCTAAATTTTTTAATTTGCCTTTTTTAATTTCTTGTAATCTACCTACAGTTTTAATTTTAGTAATTCCTTTTTTAATTTTTTCTTCATTAATATTAAGTTTTAGACTTCTTAAAGCCGCAATCGCAGTAGCAATATTATCTAATTGAAATTTTCCTTCAATATTGGGATAAGGTAATTTTATTCCACCAAATTTATCTTCAAAATAAAAAAAATTGTTTTCATTAACTAAATAACTAAATTCATTATTAAATATTATCTTTTTTGACTTGTTTTCCTTAATTGAATTTTTAATCTTTTCCAAAATATCATTAGAAGACTGTTTTGAAACTACTATAGATGAATTTAATAAATTTGATGTTTTTTCATAAATAATTTTTTCTATAGTTTGTTCGTTTTTTGGTAACCAATCAAGATGATCAAGGCCTATAGAAGTAATTAGTGTTACTAAATTTTTTTTTAGTATATTCGTTGCATCAAATCTATGAAATAAACCAGACTCTATTATTGTAATATTTTTTGAATATTTTTTTGCACCATAAAAAAAGGCTGCAGTAAGTATTTCAAAAAAAGTAATTTGATCTTTATTATTAACACTTTCAACTTCAGCCAACAATTTAGCAAGTTCGTTGTCATTTATTTCATTGTTATTATAAACAAATCTTTCATTGATTTTTTGTATGTGTGGACTTGTATAAATATTACAATTTATATTTGCTTCGTTTAAAATCGCTCGAATAGTTTGGATAGTGGAATATTTCCCATTGGTGCCAACAACAGAGATACAGCTAAGGCTGTCTTGGGGGTTTCCAAGTTTTTTACAAAGTTTTTGTATACGTTTAAGACTAAGATCAATTTCCTTAGGATGCAGTTTTTGTAAACGAGCTAAAATCTTCTGAAGTTTCATCTAATTTTGAGCTTATATCAGAATTTTCTTTTAATAATATTGATAAAAGAGTTCCTATTTTTTTATTAAGATCTTTTCTCTCAACAATTAGATCAACAAATCCGCACTTTTGAACATATTCACTTGTTTGGAAATTTTCTGGAAGATCTTCCTTTACTGTTGCTTGTATTACTCTTTTGCCTGCAAAAGCAATTAAAGCTCCAGGCTCTGATATAGATAAATCACCAAGCATTGCAAAAGAAGCAGTAATACCTCCTGCAGTTGGATCAGTAAAACATATTATGTATGGTAAATTATTTTTCTTTAATTCATTAACCGCTAAAGTAGTTCTAGTCATTTGAGAAAGAGCTATTGGAGACTCAAACATTCTTTGTCCTCCACCGGATGGAAAAAAAATAAAGGGAGTTTTATTATCTATTGAGTGTTGTATTCCAAAAATTATAGCTTCACCTTCGGCGGCACCTACTGAACCACCTATGAAATTAAAGTCTATTGCACCAACGGTAACTTCAATTTTGTTTATTTTACCTTTAGCAATAAGAACAGCAGTTTTTTGTCCTGTTTTTTTTCTAGCTTCTTTTAATCTTTCTTTATAGGTTTTTGAATCTTTCCATTCCAAAGGATCATCAAGTGGTATTGGTGTATTTAAAATTTCATAATTATTTTTTCCAAAAAATACATCAAATCGTTGTTTACAGTTAATTCTATGATGCTTTCCACATGATTTACAAACCCATAAATTCTCTTCTAGGTCTTTTTTTAATATTGGACCTTTGCAACAAGATGTCCAGTCACTATTTTCTATATCTTCTTTTGTTGGTCTAACTTTTAATAATTTTTTTATCTTTTCACCAAAATTAAGTGTTTTTTTTATCCAATTCATATTATTTTTGCCCTTAATTTTTTTACTATATTACTTACATTTATGACAGGATTTTGTCTTTTTTTAATACTTTCTGTTATTTTTTTGCATAAAGCACTTCCTACGACTAAGCCATCAGCTTTTTTTAGTTTAGAGATAGTTTTTTCAGTAATTCCAAATCCAATAACACAATTTTTATTTTTATCAATTTTTTTTATTTTTTTATAATTTTTCATAATTTGATTTGGTGAAACTTTTAATTTACCGCCAGTAGTTGAAAGCATACTTATATAATAAATCATATTATGTGAATCTTTTATAATTTTTTTCATCCTTTTAAATGAAGTGGTTGGAGAAATTAATTGTATAAAATCTATTGATTTTTTTTTACATTTTTTAGCAAATTTTTTATTTTCTGGGTAAGGTAGATCAACAACTATTATTCCGTTTACTCCTGATTTATTACATTTGTTAATAAATTTATTTTCACCTAGTTGGAAAATTATGTTGTAATATCCCATCAAAATTACTGGCTTGGATTTTTTGTTATTTTTAAATTTTTTAATTATTTGGAATACATCATTAATCTTAATTCCATTTTTTAAAGCTCGATACGAACTAGTTTGTATTTGGCCACCATCAGCTATAGGAGTGTTGTGAGGAAAACCAACTTCACAAATATCAACATTTTTTGAAATCGATTTTAAAATATCTAAAGATTTTTTTTTATTATTATCCCCTGCGACAGTATATGTAAGTAAGGCCGGTCTTTTTTCTTTTTTTGCATTTTTAAATGCTAAATTGATTTCTGAGAAAGTCATATTTTTCCTAATCTTTTTTTTAAAATATCTCTATCTTTTTTTGCGTCTCCACAAGAGTTAACAATTATAATTACATTTTTATTTAATCTTGGAGCAATTTTTATTGCTTCAGCAAACGCATGGCTTGGTTCTAGGCTTGGATTTAATTTTTCATATTTTTTTACCATCTTGTATGCTTTGAGAGCATCTTCATCAGTTGCAAAAGTATATCTTGCTCTTTTACTATCTTTTAACAAACAATGAATTGGACTAACACCAGGATAGTCTAATCCAGCACTAATTGACTCAGTTTCATTAATTTGACCCTCCTTATTTTGACATACGTATGAAGCTGCGCCATGTAAAATACCTAATTTGGCACCTCTACTTAAGGGAGCAGCATGTAGCTTTGATTTTTTGGGACCTCCTGCTTCAACACCAATTAGTTCAATTTGGTTTTTACTAAAATCAATAAATTCACTCCAAAAACCATATGCAGAACTTCCACCCCCAACACAATTAATTAATTTTATTTTTTTTGGGATTTTTTTAAACTTTAGTTTAATTTGAGTTTTAAGTTCCCTAGATATTTGAGCAGTGCTCCAGCCACATATTTTTACAAATATGTTTGGACCCACTGTAGATCCTACACACATGTGTGTTGTATCGCAATTAGAAACCCAATATCTCATACATTCACTTACCGCATCTACCAAGGTTTGACTTCCAGTATAGACGGGAACTATTTCAGCACCATTTTTTCTTATTGCATCACAATTTGGTTTCTGCCTTTTGATATCTTTTAAACCCATGAATATTTTGCACTTTAAGCCAAATTTTTTTGCAGCCATACTAAGCATTTTTCCTGCATATCCAGCTCCTGTATCACCTACGACAAATTTTTTTCCAGCTTTTTTTGCTATTAAACAATGGACAGTAGCATTATAAATTTTGTGAGCACCTCCATTAGCATCGGAGACAACTTTAGCCCAAATTTGAGCTCCACCTAGTTTTTTGCTTAGTTTTTCTAATTTTATAAATCTTGTAGGAGATCCTACCCAATTTTTAAAATGTTTGTCTCTTTCTTTTAGAAAACTTTTATCTTTTCTTAATTTTGAAAATAATTTTTCAAGATCTTCTATAGGTTTTTTTAAAGTTTCAGGTATAAAATTTCCTCCAAATTTATCTCCCCAGAAGCCATTTTTGTTATGTTGGTCAATTAGAGGAATTTTCTTTTTAATTTTTATCATTTAATTTTTTTAGATTTTTCAAAAAAATATCTATTTTTTTAAAATCTTTTTTACCCGATGTTTCTAAACTTCCAGATATATCAATAATATCTGTTATTTTTACATAATTATCAAGTTTCTCATTATACTTGATATTTCCAGCTAACATTTTTTTTATTGTATTAGGCAAATTTTTTATTAATAAATGATCGAAGCTCATAGATTTTTCGTAACCTTTACTATCAAATAAAATAATATCAGAAATATTGGTATATTGATTATATTTTTTAACATCAAATTTACTTTCAATAGTTAGTGCAGTTATAATTTTTTTTTTATATCTTTTTTTTATATCTTTTGTTTTTTTTGGGCTAACATTATATAGTTGATAGTAATCAAATTTAAGATACTTTATTTTTTCTAAAAATTTTTTATCTGGCTTAACCAGTACTGCAACAAAATTAGTATTTTTTTTATTTGTATCAATTAATTTTTTTAAATAGTTAAACTTAATATACCTTTTTGATTTTTTGTAATTACATATAAATCCAATAAATTTTGGTGAATAATTATGATTGAGGATATAATTTAAAGTTCTTTCATCTTTAATTCCACAGATTTTTGCCTCCATTATTTGTAAAGATGATTAATTAAAGTTTTTATATTATTTTTAATATTTCCCTTAGTAATAGATCTTCCCATAACTAACCAGTCACTATTTTTTTTAAATATTGCTTCTTTGGGCGTCATTACTCTTTTTTGATCATGAGAATTTTTAGTCAATCTTATTCCTGGAGTAATAATTTCTTTTTTAAATATTTTTTTAATATATTCAATTTCATGTGCGCTACATACTACGGCATCCAAATTTGCTTTTCTTGCTAATTTACTTTGGTGTATAACTAGTTTTTTAACAGATTTTTTAAAACCGATCTCTTTTAAATCTTTATTGTCTAAGGAAGTTAAGGTTGTCACTCCTGCAATTTTAATTTTACCAGAAACTTTTTTTACCGCTTTTAAAGCTTTTAGGCCTGAGCTAATATGAACTGTGAGATAGTTAATTTTAAGGTCTTTTAATGCACTTATAGTTGATCTCATGGTATTTGGAATATCATGTAATTTAATATCAAGAAAAATAATTTTTTTTTTTAGTTTAGAAATAAAAGCTCTTCCATTTTTAGAGTTGATAAATTCTAAACCAAATTTGTAACCAATTTTGAGCTTTGTTGTCTGAGTTTGTTTTATTATTTTTTTGACTTTGGGTATACTGTTTGTATCACATGCTATAAAAATTTTTTTATTTTTAATCATTTTTATTATTTATTTTGTCAAACAATTCTTTAGCCATTTTAAAGTGTATAGTTTTTTTCTCTGGGGTATTTACTTTTTCACCAGTTTTAGGATTTCGAGAAATTCTTGCTTTTTGAATGTGTGTTGACCACATACCGAAGCCTCTTAACTCAACTCTATTGCCTCTTTTTAGAGAAAATTTTATTTCTTCTAGAATAATGTTAAAAAATTTTTCTAAATCTTTCTTTAAAAAATTTGGATAGTTTTCAAAGATTTTTTTAAGAAGCTTTGATTTTACTATAGCCAATTTAAATTAATCTTTCTTTTTTTTGTCTGTTTCTTTTAATTTATCTGATAATGAGGAAAATGGAAGGTTTTTTCCTGATAAAGGAGAGCTAAATTTGGATACAGCTTCTTTATTTTGAAGTTCTTCAAGTAATTTAATACTTAGTGACACTTTTCTTTTTGTAATATCCAATTCAGAAATAGCTGCATCTATTCTTTCTCCACCAACAAAACGAGAAGTTCGAGCGTCGGCTGCATTAATAGCAATTTGAGATTTTTTAATTTGCAATTTAATTTTACTTCCTTCAGGCTGTACTAGCAATGCTTTAGAATCTGATTGAATAACTTTTACAGTAATAGTTTCATTTATTTTTTTATTTTTAAACCAATCAAAAGGATCATTTTCTGTTTGTTTTAGTCCAACCCTAACTTTTTGTTGATCTGTTTTTATTTCTAGTATTTTAACTTTTAATTTATCACCTTTTTTATATTTTTTTAATTCTTCTTCTTGATTTTTTTCATAAGTTAAATCATTAGCATGTAAAAAACCGTCAATATCAAAACCTTCAATTTTTATATAAATAGCATAATCATTTATGCTACTTATTACTCCTTGAACAATACTTCCAATCTTATGTTCTTTTTCAAGTTTTATATATGGATTTTCTTGTGTTAATCTATGAGAGATTGAAACTCTTCTTTTTTCTTTATCAATTTCAGTAATCACACATGATATTTCATCACCAATTTTAAACATTTTTTTTGCAGATGGATTTTTTTTAGTCCAACTTAGTTCACTAGAATGTAAAAGCGTAGTTAATCCCGGCTCTAATTCACAGAATGCTCCAAAATCCATTAATTTAACGACTTTAACTTTATACTCTTTATTTAATTCATAATTTGAAACATGTTCAAACGGATCTGGTGATAATTGTTTTATTGAACAACCGACTTGTTGTTTTTCTTTATCTACAGATATAACTAATAAATTATGTTTTTCACCTATATTAAAAATTTCTTCAGGATGATTTACTCTTGAGTAGCTTATTTCTTGCAAGTGCACTAATACATCTAATTCTGAATTTACATCGAAGAAGCATCCAAAGCTAGAATATCCTTTTACAACAGCATTTTTAATTACATCACCAACTTTATATTTTTCTATAATTTTAGCTTTATCTTCTTTTTTGAATGAAGAAATAATTTGTCTTCTTGATACACAAGCGTTTCCTCTTATTTTATCAAGTTTGATTAATGCAAATTTTTGAGGTTCATTCATTAAATGAGAAATATCTTTTAAAGGTTTATCTGAGATTTGAGATCCAGGGCAAAACATTAAAGACCCGGTTTCGATATGTTCAACAATAACGCCCCCTTTACACTTTGAGGTTATCTTTCCCATAATTGGTTGATTTTTTTCATAAGCTTCAACAAGTTGATCCCATCCTTTAATTTTAAGTGCTTTAGAGGCAGAGACAACAACATCTCCATTTTTATCTTCAATTCTTTCAAGCAAAACTGAAATTTTACTTCCTAACTTCGCTGTCTCAAGTAAACCCATTGATTTAAGTTCATTAACATCAATTACTGGTTCTGATTTTAGACCTTCAATAAATAAAAAAATAAATTTTTCAGTTATTTTAGTAATTTTACCTTCAATTATTTTACCTTCAGCTAAATTTTTAGTCTTTGATAACTGACTATTTAGTAATTCCTGAAATTCTTTTGATGCCGGAGTTTCTAAAGAATTATATATTTCCATTAATTTTTATTTTTTCCTCTATAATTTTTTTAATTTTAAAAAAACATGCACTTTTAGTTAAATTTGAAGTATTAATCAAGATAGAATCCTTGGTTTTTTTT
>CACIWJ010000016.1 GCA_902590365.1 uncultured Pelagibacteraceae bacterium
AACCCTTGATATTTTGAAGGAAAATATTGAATTTTTGCTTGATAAAATTCAATGGAAAAAATCGATGAGATGGGGAGATCATGATCTTAGTTGGGCAAGGCCTTTAAAGTCTATAATGGCAATTTTTGATAATAAAACAATAGTTTTTAAATATCACCATCTCGAAAGTTCAAACACTACTTATATAGACAAAGAATTTGAAGATAAAAAGAAAATATTTAAAACTTTCAAAATTTATAAAGACTACTTTAAAAATCTAGGCATTATAATAGATAATAATCAAAGAAAAGATTTTATTGAAAATGAACTTATAAAAATTTCAAAAAGAAAAAATATTAAAATAGAAATTGATAAAAAACTTTTGCAAGAAGTTACTGATTTGGTGGAGCGGCCAAACGTTCTATCTTGTAAGTTTGATAAAAAATTTTTAGATATTCCTCAAGAAATATTGATTATTACAATGCAGCATCACCAAAAATATTTTCATACATTTGATAATAAGGGAAATATTACAAATGAATTTTTTGTAGTAGCAAATAACAAGGATAAAAAAGGTTATATTAAATCTGGAAATGAGAGAGTTATAGAGGCAAGATTAAGTGATGCTGCTTTTTTCTGGAAAAAAAATAAAGGATATAATTTAGTTAAGCAAGTATCAAAACTTAAAACAATGAAGTACTTTAAAGGACTTGGAACATATTTTGATAAAATTCAGAGAATGAGAAAACTTTCTGGAATTATTTCTGATGAATTATTAATTAGCAAAGAGAAGATTGAATTGTCAAGCTCAATTTGCAAAGTTGACTTAACTTCAGACCTTGTAGGAGAATTTCCAGAACTACAAGGAACTATGGGTGGATATTTTGCAGAAGCTCAAGGATTTGAAAAGGATATTGCTTTAGCTATAAGTGAACATTATTTACCAAATGGTTTAGAAAGCAAAGTTCCAAAAAAACCATTCAGCATAGCTTTATCTCTAACTGATAAATTAGATACACTAGTTGGATTTTTTGGAATTAATGAAAAACCCACTAGCTCGAAAGATCCATTTGCTTTGAGAAGAGCGGCGCTAGGAATAATTAGATTGATAGTTGAAAATAATAAAGAATTTAAATTAGTAGATTTAATTAATTATTCGCTTTTATTATATCATGAACAAGATTTTAAACTTGAAAATAATTTAGCAAAAAAAGAATTAATTGCTTTTTTATTAGATAGATTAAAGTATTACATGAAAGAAAAAAATATCAGGTCTGATATTATAAATGCAAGCCTTGATTCATTTAGCATAGATCACATAAACAAAATTTATAAAAAATCTTTTGCATTAAATAAAATTATAAATAAAGAAAATGGGATCAATATAATTAGTAGTTACAAGCGCGCATCTAATATTTTAGAAAATGAATTAAAAAATCAAGAACTAGAACTTTCAGAATCAACTGATCCTGCGATATTTAAAAATGATTATGAAAAAAATTTATATAAAAAAATAATAGAATTAAGTAAATATTTTGCCAAAATTAATAAGGATGAAAATTATGATCAAACCTTAAATAACTTAACTTCTGCAAAAGGACCAATATTTGATTTTTTTGACAATATTATTGTTAATGATGAAGATAAGGTAATTAGAAAAAATCGATTGGAACTTCTTCAAATGTTATGTAAAACGTTCGAAAATTATATAAATTTTTCAAAAATTGAGAGCATTTAGTGAGCAAACTAATTTTAAATTTTAAATCTAAAAAATCAAAGAAAATAAAAAACCCTAAAAACTTTTTAGGAGGCAAAGGGGCCAACCTTTCTCAGATGGGCAGAATGGGTTTACCAGTTCCACCTGGATTTACAATTTCAACAAAAGTTTGTGATTTATTTTATAAAAATAAAAAAAAATTAAGCTCTAAAATTTTGAATGATATTAAAAAAGAATTAAAACATCTTGAAAAAGAATCTGGTAATAAATTTGGAGATTTAAAAAAACCTTTATTGGTATCAGTAAGATCTGGAGCAAGAGTTTCTATGCCAGGAATGATGGATACAATTTTAAATCTTGGTTTAAATGATAAAACTGTTCTAGCTTTAGCAAGCAAAACTTCAAATATGAGATTCGCTAAAGATAGCTATAGAAGATTTATTCAGATGTACAGCAGTGTAGTTATGGGTGTGGATAGTTATAATTTTGAAGAATTGATTGAAAATTATAAATTATCAAAAGAAGTATTGCTTGATACAGAATTAGATGAAAATGATTGGGACGCTTTAATTCAAGATTTTAAAAATGTAGTTAAAAATAAAACAAAAAAAGATTTTCCACAGAATGTTTTTGACCAATTGTATGGAGCTATTAGTGCTGTTTTTTTATCATGGGAAAGTCACAGAGCTAAAGTTTATAGAAAATTAAATCAGATACCATCTGAATGGGGTACGGCTGTTAATGTTCAATCAATGGTATTTGGCAATATGGGAAATGATTGCGCTACAGGTGTTGTATTTACAAGAAATCCTTCAGATGGAACAAAAGAAATTTATGGTGAGTATTTAATAAATGCTCAAGGTGAAGACGTAGTAGCAGGAATTAGAACACCACAAAATATTACTAAAAAAGCAAGATTAAAATCTGGCGCAAAAGAATTATCACTGGAAGAGTCTATGCCAAATATTTTTAAAGAGCTTAAAAAAATATTACAAACTTTAGAAAGTCATTATAAAGATATGCAAGATGTAGAATTCACTGTAGAAAAAAAAAAATTATGGATGTTACAAACAAGGTCAGGAAAAAGAACATCTAAATCAGCAGTAAAAATAGCAGTTGATATGGTGAAAGAAAAATTAATATCAAAAAAAGATGCGATTTTAAAAATTGATCCAAATTCACTAGATACTTTGCTCCATCCAACTTTGAATGAAAAAAGTAACATTAAAGTAATTGCGAAAGGTCTTCCGGCTTCTCCAGGAGCAGTAAGTGGCAAAGTTGTTTTTTCTTCTAATGAAGCTGAAAGGCTAAATGGCATGATGCAGAATACTATTTTGGTTAGAATTGAAACTTCACCAGAAGATATACACGGTATGCACGCAGCAAAAGGAATTTTAACCTCAAGAGGTGGAATGACAAGTCATGCTGCTGTAGTAGCCAGAGGTATGGGGCGACCATGTGTTTCAGGATCAAGCGAAATTGAGATTAATTATGAAAAAAAAATATTCAAAGCTTCAAAAATTGAAATTAAAGAAGGAGATATAATTACAATTGATGGATCAACAGGTAGAATTATTTTGGGAGAAGTTCCGACTGTTAAACCAGAAATTTCTGGAGATTTTTCAAAGTTAATGGGATGGGCAGACAATTATAGAAAACTCAAAGTAAGAACTAATTCTGAAACACCGCTTGATACAAAAACAGCAAGAGACTTTGGGGCAGAAGGCATTGGTCTTTGTAGAACAGAGCATATGTTTTTTGATGAAGACAGAATTCTGTCAGTAAGAGAAATGATTTTGTCTAAAACAGTAGAAGATAGAAACAAAGCGCTTGCAAAACTTTTACCGCATCAAAAAAACGATTTTATTGAAATTTTTAAAATTATGAATGGTTTACCAGTTACTGTAAGATTGTTAGACCCACCATTACATGAATTTTTACCTAAAAATGAAAAAGAAATAAAAAGCGTATCAGATGCTCTAGAGCTCTCTACTAATGAAGTAGAATTAAGAATTGGAGAACTACATGAACACAATCCTATGCTAGGTCATAGGGGGTGTAGATTAGGAATTTCTTTTCCTGAAATTTACGAAATGCAATGCAGAGCAATTTTTGAAGCATTAGTAGAATGTAAGAAAAAAAAATATAAATCAATAATACCAGAAATAATGATTCCATTAGTTTCAACAGAGGCAGAAATTGAAATAATGAAAAATTTGGTAAATCGAATTGCTAATAAAGTTCAAAAAGAAAATAAAATTAAAATAGACTATTTGGTTGGAACAATGATTGAATTACCTAGAGCGGCTCTTAAAGCAAAGGACATTGCAAAACATGCTGATTTTTTTAGTTTTGGAACAAATGATTTAACGCAAACTACATTCGGAATTAGCAGAGACGATAGTGGAAAATTTTTAAATGACTATATTGAAAATAAAATATTTGATGTTGATCCATTTATTTCTATTGATGAGGGAGTAGGAGATTTAATAGAAATAGCCACACTAAAAGGTAGAAAACAAAATAAAAAAATAAAACTAGGAATTTGTGGTGAACACGGTGGAGATCCAAAAAGTATTAATTTTTGTTCTAAAACGGGATTAGATTATGTTTCTTGTTCTCCTTATAGAGTTCCAGTCGCAAGATTAGCGGCAGCCCAAGCTCAACTTAAGAAGTAACACCTAAATCTCTAAACTGAGGTCAATAGCTGTAACACTGTGAGTTAATCCACCTATAGAGATTCTATTTACACCTGTTGAAGCTATTTTTTTCACATTAAAAATATTTATATTGCCAGATGCTTCAGTTTGATATTTTTTTCCAACCAATTTTAGGCCTTTTCTTAAATTCTTAATACTCATATTATCAAATAAAATTGCATCAAATTTTAAATCCATTATTTTTTTTAATTGATTTAAATTGTCAATCTCAACAGTAATTCTCTTTCTATTCTTTTTTGCACTTGTAATTAATTTCCTTAAATTAGAACTTGCAATATGATTATCTTTTATCAAATATTCATCACTTAAATTAAATCTATGATTTAACCCTCCCCCCAAACATACAGAATATTTTTGAAGAATTCTAAGACCAGGTATAGTTTTTCTAGTACAACAAATTTTAGTTTTTTTTCCTACTTTTTGAACAAAACTATTTGTTTTAGTTGCTATTCCTGAAATGTGAGAAAGAAAATTTAATGCTACTCTTTCACCAGTTAATATATTTTTAATATTTCCTTCTATAACCGCAATAAGATCTCTTTTTTTTATTTTAGATCCCTCATTTTTTTTAATTTTAAAGGATATTTTTTTATCAATTAATTTAAAAGTTTGTTTAGCTAAATCTAATCCACCAATAATTCCTGTTGAATTAGATATTATCTTCGCTTTTGATTTTTTATTATTTTTTAAAAGTTTAGAGGTAATATCTCCATTTGGAAAAAGATCTTCCTTTAAGGCATCTTTGCATACTTTTGAAATATATTTTTTTGATAATTTGACTTGAGTCACAGATTTTATCTGCCTATTTCTGTCATTCTCTCAACTGATTTTCTAGCTTTCTCTATTGTCTCATTACTCATTAAAATTTCATTTGTTTCGTTTTCTAAACATTCCAAAACTTTTGGGAGAGTAATTCTTTTCATATGAGGGCATAAATTGCAGGGTCTAATAAATTTTACATTTGGGTTATCAATTTGAACATTGTCACTCATTGAACATTCAGTGACCATCATTACTTTTTCTGGCTGATTATCTTTTACATATTTAATCATTCCGCTTGTAGATCCGGCAAAATCACTAGCTTTAATTACATCTGGTGGACATTCGGGATGTGCAATAATTTTAATTCCTGGATTATTTTTTCTGATCTCATTAATTTCTTGATCATTAAACTGTTCATGCACCTCACATGTGCCTTTCCATGAAATTATTTCCACATCAGTTTGTGAAGCAACGTATTTTGCTAAAAAGTCATCTGGTAAAAATATAACTTTTTTAACACCTAAAGATTTTACAATTTTTACCGCATTAGCTGATGTACAACAAACATCAGTTTCAGCTTTTACATCAGCCGAGGTATTTACATAAGATACCACGGGCACTCCAGGATACTTTTTTTTTAAATTTTTAACATCTTCTCCGGTGATTGAAGATGATAATGAGCAACCAGCTCTCATATCTGGAAGCAAAACCTTTTTTTCTGGACTCATTAATTTTGCAGTTTCAGCCATAAAATGAACTCCACACATAACAATTATATCAGCTTTTGTTTTTGCGGCTTCAACAGCTAAAGCAAGTGAATCAGCTGAAAAATCTGAAATTCCGTGATAAATTTCTGGAGTTTGATAATTGTGCGCAAGTATTACGGCATTTTTTTCTTTTTTTAATTTATTGATTTTATGAATATACGGAGCGTGAGTTGACCATTCAATTTCTGGCATAACTTGAGAAATTTTTTGATAAATAGGATCGGTTACTTTTTTTATCTCAGCAGTAAATTCCATAATTTAAATGTATCAACTTGAAAGATAATTGTCATTCAATTAATCTGTCGCACAAGCGGCCATGCTGAAATTGGTAGACAGGCACGGTTGAGGGCCGTGTGAGCCTAGCTCATGAGAGTTCGAATCTCTCTGGCCGCACCATTATATTAGTTTTTTTTTTTAAAAAAAAAATCAATGCAACCCAAACTAAAACCTAAAACTCTGTCTTTTTCTCTTTTTCCTAAAATTAACAATATAAAAAAATAAGGTATTCTAAGTAAAAAAAAAGGATATCCAATCAACTTATCAAAAAAATTCCCATTTTTTTTAATTAATATTAAAAAACCCTTTGCTTCATAATAACTTCTTGATAACCAACCTGATACTTTGGAGCTCGATACAATTTTATGAAAAGTTTTTAAATCTAAATTTACTATTAATTTTCCATATTTTTTTAATCTAAATGATAAATCCATATCTTCCGGACCAAAAAAAAATTCTTCGTCACCTAATCCAGACAGTTTAAGTATTTTTGATTTATAAATTGAACAACATCCACACACTGCATCTGTTTCGATAATTCCTTTATACGATTCATTATCATAAATTCTTTTTTTTTTAAGATTCATCAACCTATGAAATTTAAGAAATGAACTTGTTAACTTGAAACCACACCACCATATAGTTTCTTTCATTCCAGCATGTATTATTTTGGGTGAGGCAGCAACATATTCATTATTTCCTTCTAATGTTTTAACTATTTCTTCAAAATAATTTTTAGTGATTATAAAATCGCAATCTACTCTTGCAATATATTCATAGTTTTGTTTTAGAGCAAATTTATAACCTAAATTCAATCCTGCAGTACAACCTAAGTTTACAGCCCATCTTTCATTTTTTTTTGCTTTGCTATCAATAAAATAAATTTTTTTTTTTCCTTTTTTATCAACAATTAGCTCATTATTTACATTCAATATTTCAATTTTTTTTTGTGGATTAAATATGATTTCTTTATCATCTATTTGAATATTATTTTTTGACCATTCAAAAATCTTATCTATATGTTTTTGATCGGAGTTATTACTGACTAAAATTATATCAAAATTTTCAAAAGAAGATTGATAAATACTTTCAAGACATTTAACTGTATTTTCCCAGTCATTCCAAGTTAGAACGGTTATTGCTAAACTTTTGTTCATAATTAATTAATACAACAAATTAAATATAATTAAATTAATTTATCTTATTTTACTTAATATTAGATATGTGTTAACTCAATAATTGATGAAAATTTATACTAAGAAAACTTCAGCAATAGTTTTAGTTGGTGGAACAGGGTCAAGGTTTTCATCTATTGAAGAACCTCCTAAACAATTATCAAAATTAAATAAGGATTTTATATTAATTCATATTATAAAACATTTTAAAAAATATGGCATAAATCATTTCATTTTTCCGCTTGGATACAAAAAAAAATTTTTTATAAATTTCTTTTTATCAAAAAAAAATGTAGCTAAATACAAATTTAATATACTAAAAAAAAAATACAAAATAAAAGATTTAAAAGAAAATATGATCAATATATCTTTTTTTGATGCTAAAAATAACACAACTAAATTATCAAGAATTTTCCAATCTTTGAAATATAGCATTTACGAAGATTTATTAGTGACTTATGGAGATGATTTGGCAAACACAAATATAAAAAAACTATTTGCAAAATTTTATTCCTTTAAAAGAAAAAAAGCTATTATAACAATTTATAAAAAAAATTCCCAATATGGACATGTTATTACTAATAAAAAAGGCATCGTAAAAAAATTTATAGAAAAGCCTCAATATGATTATCCAATAAATATTGGAAATTATTTATTTACAAAATCTCTTTTAAAAAAGTTTAAAAAATTGAAATATGAACTTGAGACAAATCTTATACCGAATTTAGTAAAAAAAAAATTACTCTTAAGTTTTGAGCATAAAGGTTACTTTTATAGCATAAATGATAAAAAAGAATTAATAATTGCAAAAAAAAAATTAAAGAATTTATAATGGGAAAAAAAATACTTATTACAGGAGGTTTAGGTTTATTAGGAAAACCCTTGGTATCTTTTTTAAGAAAGAAAAAAAATAGTATTTATGTTCTAGATAAATCTAAAAATAAAAAGAAAAACAAGCTTATAAATAAAAATGGGATAAGTTTCGTTTATGGAAATTTTCAAAATAAAAAATTGTTAAAAAAAATTATTAAAAAAAAAAGAATTAATATAATCTTTCATACGGGTGCTATTACGCAAGTATTAGAGAGTTTAAAAAATCCTTACGTAACTTATAAAAATAATATTATGGGAACAATAAATATTCTTGAATGTATAAGGGAAATTGATCCATCAATTTTATTCATTTATAGCTCATCAGATAAAGCTTATGGAGAAATAAAAAAAAAAAATTATCTAGAAGGCGATAACTTAAACTCTGTATACCCATACGATTTATCAAAAACCTGCTCTGATCTAATTTGCCAATCATATGGTAAAGTTTATAACTTAAGAGTTGCAATTGTAAGATGTGGAAATTTGTACGGTCCTGGTGACTTTAATAAAAATAGAATTATTCCAGAAACAATTATTTCTGCTATAAAAAATAAAAGACTTCAAATAAGATCATCAGGAAAATTAGTTAGAGACTATTTGTACGTTGATGATGCAGTTAGGGCTTACTATATGATAATGGATAAAATGATTCATAATAATAAAAAAAAAATATTTATTTATAATGTAGGATCTAAAGATAACTTATCTGTTATTAAACTTGTTAGATTGATATTATCATTAATGAAAAAAAATAATTTAAAACCAAATATTTTGAATAAATCAAAACAAGAACTAAAATTTCAAAAATTAAATGATAATAAAATAAGAAGGGAACTTGGTTGGAGACAAAAATTTTCACTTACAACAGGTTTAAGAAAAACAATTGATTGGTATAAGAAAAATCATTCATTTTTTAAAGGTTAACAATGATAAATTTTAAAAGAAAAAGAAGAGCTTATCTTATGCCAATATTAAAATTTATAAGAAGGGTTTTAAATGTATTCAAAAGATATGCTTATCCAGATTATGCATCACCTCCATCTGTTTATCAGCTGTATCAAGAAGAACAAACAAGAAGCTGTTTTGAACACTTTAAAAAATTTTTTAAAACTTCAATTTTTTTAAACTCAAATACAATTAGAGGGTATGCTCTAGATGATGCTCTAGAGAATGATAAAGAAGCTGGATATTTTTATATTGAATTTGGAGTTTATAGCGGAACATCAATCAATTTTTTTTCAAAAAAATTAAATAACAAAAAAATTTATGGCTTTGACTCTTTTGAAGGACTTAAAGAAGATTGGGTAGGAACTTCAGTTCAAAAAGGTACTTTTAATCTAAATAAAAAAATTCCAAAATTAGAAAATAACGTTGTTCCTGTAGCGGGTTGGATACAAGACACATTACCAATATTTATAAAAGAAAAAAATCCTAAAATAAATTTTGTTCATATGGATGTTGATACTTATGAGTCATCAAAATTTATTTTAGAATCTATAAAACCTCATCTTGTAAAAGGATCAACAATTTTATTTGATGAATTATATAATTTTGAAGGTTGGGATGTTGGAGAATATAAAGCTTTGAGAGAAGTGTTTAATGATGATGAATATAAGTTTTTAGCTTTTTCACAAGATTCAGCACAGGTAGTTATAAAAATTTTAGTTTAATTCATCCAAAAAGGTTTAATAAATTTAATTGTGGCAGAGTTACATTTATATTTTTTATCAAAGTTTAAGTTCTTTTCTTTTATTTTTATTAATCCAAATGGATAATCATTATTTACCAAAATTTTTCCAATATTTTCACCATCATTAGATATATTATCGTCTATATTTAATTTTCCATCAATAATTTGAACTGGCAATAATCTTTTTAAGAGTTTATTTCTTAATTTAATTCTAGCAGTATTTTCTTGGCCAACATAACATCCTTTTTTAAAATCTATTGCGTTTAGCTCATCCAAATTACACTCAATTCCAAAAATTTTATTTTGTAATTTGTTATTATCTATTTGAGGAATTCCTAATTTATGGCTCTGAACATAATATTCTTTGTTTTCAGCAGATATAAGTCCCAGTTCTTTTATCGATAAATATAGTTTTTCTAAATTAATTATCAATCTTGCACCTAAATTTTTGTTTCTAGGATCTAAAACTATTGGGTCTTCTCTATACTGAATTGTATGTCCAATTTTATCTTTTCCATTAGATAATGACAAAAATTTTTCTTTACTTATTACAGCAATGACAAATTCGTTACTTAAATTAATAATTTCTACTTTTGACCTCAATTTGTATAAATTTAACTGTTTGTAAAGATCATCCATTTGTTTCTTTTCACAATCAAAAAAATAACCTTTTTTATGTTTTATTATTATAAAGTCAAAAAGATACTTACCTTGTGGTGTAAACATAGATGTGTAACAAGAATTATCGTTTGTTACTTTATTTATATCGTTTGAAATAATATTTTGTAAGAATTCATTAACATCTTCACCTTGTACATAAAGTAAACCTCTTTCTTTAAGTATATAAATTTTATTATTCATAATTGATTATTAATAATTTATAATATAATTACTTTTCTAATAAATGTTAGATCTAATAATTAAAAACGGCTCATGTTACATAGATAAAGATCTAAAGAATCAAGATATTGCAGTTAAAGATGGTAAAATAGTTGAAATTGGAAAAATAATTGGTGAGGCAAAAGAAATTTTTGATGCAAAAAACTTAACAGTTTTACCTGGATGTATAGACACTCAGACTCATTTTCGAGAGCCAGGGTCAACTGATACTGAAGATCTTCACTCAGGAAGTAGAGCGGCTATTGTAGGAGGAATAACAGGTGTTTTTGAGATGCCTAATACCAATCCTCCAACTTCTAATAAGGTAGAATTTCAAAAAAAATTAGATCTTGCAAAAAATAGAATGTATTGCAATTATGCTTTTTATTTTGGCGCAACAGCAGATAATGGAAATGAATTAGCTGATATTAAAAATTTAGAGGGCTGTTGTGGAATTAAGCTTTTCGCGGGCTCTTCGACAGGTAATCTTCTAGTTGCAAAAGAAGAAGATATTGAAAAAGTATTTCAAAACAGTTCTAAAGTTGTTGCAGTTCATTCAGAAGATGAGGAAATTTTAATTAAGAATAAAAAGTTGATTAAAAATGGAGATGTTCATTCGCATCCAATTTGGAGAAGTGAGGAATGTGCAATTTCCTCAACTAGAAGAATTGTCAAAATAGCTGAGCGATATAAAAAAAAAGCACATATTCTTCATATCACAACAAAGCAAGAGATCGATTTTTTATCACAACATAAAGGTGACATTACATTTGAAATAACCCCTCAACATTTAACTATATATGCTCCTGATTGTTATAATAAACTTGGCACGTATTCTCAAATGAATCCTCCGATAAGAGACAAGACTCATTATGATAGATTATGGTATGCGGTTAAAAATAATTTAAATGATACAATTGGTTCTGATCATGCTCCCCATTTAAAAAAAAATAAAGAAAAAATTTATCCAAATTCACCATCGGGAATGCCTGGGGTTCAAACTCTTGTACCAGTCATGTTAAACCATGTTAATGAGGGAAGATTAACTCTAGAACAATTTATGAATTTTGTGTGTGAAAACCCAGTAAAAATTTTTGGTATCAAAGATAAAGGCTATATTAAACAGGGTTTTGATGCAGATTTCACAATTGTAGATTTAAATAAAGTCATTGAAATTAAAAATGAAAACATTCAAAGCAAATGCGGGTGGTCTCCATTTAATGGATATAAATTTAAAGGTACACCCGTTGCAACAATTGTTAATGGTGATATTAAAATGAAAGATGGCAAAATATTAGGAGAGCCAAAAGGCCAGCCAATAGTTTTTAAATAAGTTTTGAAGAATAAGCATTAACTAAAATTACACCGATAACGATTAAAAATAATCCTAAAATAGCTTGCCAAGTTAAAGTTTGTTTGAAAAAAATATAGCCGAGTATTGCAATTGTAAACACACCAAGTCCACTCCAGGTAGCATAAACTATAGCTATTGGAAGTTTATCCACTACAAATGTAAGTAAATAAAATGCAGATAAATAACAAACAGCAAGTATTGATGTAGGTATTAATTTAGTAAAATTTTGTGTAACAGGTAGCAACATAGTTCCAGCTACTTCACAAAAAATAGCGCCTATTAAAAAAAAATATGTTTTAGTCATTATTTTAAAATATTATTTTTAATTAAGTCCTGTTTTATCTCGTCCAAAATAGCAGGGTCATCAATTGTTGCGGGCATTTTATATTCTTCTTTATCAGCTATTTTTCTAACAGTTCCTCTTAAAATTTTTCCTGATCTTGTTTTTGGCAATCTTTTTACAACAATTGCAGTTTTAAAAGCTGCAACTGGACCAACTTTATCTCTGACCATTTGAATGCATTCTTTAGATATAGTTTCATTGTCTTTTTTAACACCAGCTTTGAGCGCTATTAAACCAATTGGCAATTGTCCTTTTAATTTATCAGCAATACCAATAACAGCACATTCAGCAACTGACTGATGTTCTGATAAAACTTCTTCAATAGCTCCGGTAGACAATCTGTGTCCAGCAACATTAATTATATCATCCGTTCTAGACATGATCCAAATATAACCATCTTCATCTATGTGTCCTGCATCGTAGGTTTGGTAATAACCTTCGTAGTTTGACATGTATGTTTTTTTATATCTATCATCAGCATTCCATAATGTTGGAAAAGTTCCAGGGGGCAAAGGTAGTTTAACAACAATATCACCCATTTCATTTGGTTTCGCTAAATTTTGATCTGGCTTAATAATTTTTACATCGTACCCAGGAACAGCTTTGCAAGCTGAACCATATTTAGTTTTCATCATTTCTATTCCTGTACAATTAGAACTAATTGCCCAGCTAGTTTCAGTTTGCCACCAATGGTCAATTACAGGAACTTTCAACAAAGACTCTGCCCATTTAATTGTATCTGGATCTGCTCTTTCACCTGCGAGAAACAATGATTCAAATTTACCAAGATCATATTTTGTAAAAAATTTTCCTTCTGGATCTTCTTTTTTAATTGCTCTAAATGCAGTTGGGGCAGTAAAAAGAGATTTTACTTTATAGTCTGATATTATTTTCCAGAATGCTCCTGCGTCAGGTGTACCAACAGGCTTTCCTTCAAATAAAACTGTAGTACATCCTTTGAATAATGGAGCGTAAACAATATATGAGTGGCCTACTATCCAGCCAATATCACTCGCAGACCACCAAACATCATCAACATCAATATTGTAAATATTTTTCATTGTCCATTTAAGAGCAACTATATGTCCTCCCACATCTCTAACAATACCTTTGGGGATTCCTGTAGTGCCAGAAGTGTATAAGATATATGAAAATTCATTTGAATTAATTTCTACACAATCTACATCGTTTGCATTAGATAATGATTCATCCCAGCTAATTTCTTTTGGAGGATTAAGCTTAACTTCATGACCAGGTCTTTGGAAGAGTATAACTTTACTCAGTTTGTGGGAAGCAAGTTGAAGTGCTTTATCTACTAATGGTTTATACTCCACAGTTCTTCCTGGTTCAAATCCACATGATGCAGTGATTAAAAGTTTTGCTTTACTATCATCAATTCTGCTTGCAAGTTCATTTGACGCAAAACCTCCAAATACTACAGAATGTATTGCTCCAATTCTTCCACATGCAAGCATTGCAATTACTGCCTCAGGTATCATAGGCATGTAAATTATAACTCTATCACCTTTATTGATGCCTTGGTTTTTTAAAGCTCCAGCAAATCTAGATACTTTGTCTCTTAGTTCTTTATAAGTGAATTTTTTTTTATTACCTGTGATAGGGCTATCGTATATTAGAGCTAAATTGTTCCCTCTACCTTCATCTATATGCAGGTCTAAGGCATTATAACAAGTGTTTGTTACACCATCGTTAAACCATTTGTAAAATGGTGGCTTATCTTTTTTTAATATTTGAGTTGGTTTTTTAAACCAAAATATATCTTCAGATATTTTTTGCCAAAATTCTTCAGGCTTTTTAATTGATTCCTCATATATTTCTTTAAAATCAT
>CACIWJ010000017.1 GCA_902590365.1 uncultured Pelagibacteraceae bacterium
TGTTATAAATCCATTATTAGAAAATAACAGAATTATTTCATAATTCTGATCTTTTTTAAATAAATCTATAGCTATCAACTCAAGTTTTAAATCCATATTTGTTTGATTAATATTTTTAGATTTTGAAGAATATATGTATTCAAATTTTATAATACTATTAACTCTATCTTTTTTATTTTCGATTTCTTTTACAATTCTATTAATAAATACTAAAAAAATTTTATTTTTTGGAAGATATTTTAATTCACTTATTTTTACTTTTCCTCCAGAACAAAAAGCTGAAATTAGTCTTAGATCTTCTGACGAATGCGCGATAATTTTTTTTAAGAATTTTTTATTCATTAAGAAATTCTTTTAATATTCACTCCTAACTTTTTTAGTTTATTTTCAATATTTTCATAGCCTCTATCAAGATGATAAATTCTATTGATGACCGAAATTCCATTTGCCACAATCGCTGCAAGAACTAATGCAACAGAAGCTCTTAAGTCGCTCGACATCAATTCTGCGCCTTCAAATTTCGTTTTTCCTTCAATTATAGCTTTATTTTTTTTAATTAAAATTTTTGCACCCAGTCTTCTTAATTCTGCAACATGCATGAATCTATTTTCAAAAATATTTTCTGATATTATAGATCTTCCTTCTGCCTTACAAAGTAAAGCCATAAATTGAGCTTGCAAGTCTGTTGGAAAACCATCGTACTCTTTTGTTTGTAAAAATTTAATATTTTTTATTTTTTTAGGGCCCTTTATATAAATTTCATTTTTATAATTTTTAATTTTAGCACCTATTTTTTTTAAAAAATTTAATTCAGTATTTATTAATTTAGGATTAAAACCACTTACTCTTAAACTGCCTTCCGACATTGCGGCTGCAACACAAAATGTTCCACATTCAATTCTATCACCCATTACAGAATAACTAATACTTTTTAATTTTTTTACTCCATAAATTTGTACAGTTCTTTTACCGATCCATTTAATAGGAACACCAGCTTTTTTTAAAAAATTTGTTAAGTCTTTTTTTATTTCAGGTTCTATTGCGCAATTTTTTAAAATAGTTTTTCCTTTCGCAAAACAGCCCGCAAGTATTGCATTTTCAGTTGCACCAACAGAAATTTTAGGAAATTTAATTGTTGTTCCAACTAAACTCGTTTTAACATAAGCGTGAATATATCCTTTTTTAATACGATATTGCATGCCAAGTTTTTTTAGTACGTTTAAGTGATAATTTACTGGCCTAGCACCAATTAAACAGCCACCTGGTAGCGAAGTTGTTGCTTTTTTATATTTTGCAACTAAAGGACCTAATAGTAAAATCCCAGCTCTCATTGTTTTTACTAAAGAGTATGATGCTACAGTTTTTATTTTTTTTAATCTAGTAATTTTAACAGAACTATCTTTATAATTTCTTTTTATAAAAAACCCAAGTGATCTTATTAGCTCTAGCATTGTATCTATGTCTTTGACTCTAGGCAAATTCTTAATCTCTACCGTTTTATCAAAAAGCAATGTTGCAGCTAAGATGGGCAAAGATGCATTTTTACTTCCTGATATTTTGACTTGTCCCTTAATCTTATTAGGACCTTTGATTACAAATTTATCCATATATTATTTTGATTTTGCTAGTGTAATTCCAGTTTGACCTTGATATTTTCCTTTTCTATCGGCGTATGAAGTTTCTGGTTCTTCCCCTTGAAAAAATAATATTTGTGCAGCTCCACTATTTGCATAAAGCCTAATTGAATTACTTGTATGATTAGAAAACTCTAAAACTAAATTTCCATGCCAGCCAGCTTCCAATACTGTTGGTGGTGTCCCTAGACCGCAACGAGCATAGGTCGATTTAGCAGTAACTAAACCTGTTACATTTCTTGGCATTTTAAAATATTCTAGACTACTTGCTAGTGCGAATGAGTTGGGAGGTATTAATATTGAAGGCTCACCTTTAATAGTTACAAAGTTGTCCTCAGTAAAATTTTTTGGATCTGCTGTTGCCCCTTTTATATTGGTAAATATTTTAAATTCATCACCACACCTTAAGTCAAAGCCAAAGGAATTTAGACCATAACTAATACCTTGTGCAACAGACTTATCTACAAAAGGTCTTATCATTTCTTTTTCCTCTACTAATTTTTTTATCTGTTTATCGTTAAGTATCATTTTATTTTATTTTTTTTGTTATTCATTTTTTTTTGAAAAATTTTTCTTTTCTTTAAATTTTTTTTTAAAGCAAGCTCAAGCTTTAAGGCTTTCTCTTTTTTGTTCATTAACTATTTTTTTTCAGGATTTGTTAAATCTTCTAGAGTAATTGTTTTATTAATATCGTGCATTTTTATTTTATCATCCTTCTTTTGAAAGCCTTCCTTGGCCGCACGTTTAGCTTTTCTTTCAGCAAGTTTTTTCTCTCTTTTAGCTTGCTTTTCCATAGCTTTCATGCCTCTTGTCGATTTATAGTCGTAATGAATTCCCATAACTTTTTTGCTAAATATTTGTTATTTTATAAAACAATTTTGTAGAAAAATTAAGGCAATAATTAGAGACATTTAACCTATTATGCTAGATATTTTAACTTTAAAAAATGCCCTTATAGTTAAATGGTATAACGTGTCCATGGTAAGGATAAATTTCAAGTTCGATTCTTGATGAGGGCACCAAATATTAATTAAAAAAAAGATTTCTAAATAATTTTTGATACTATAATAATTAGATTTTAAAATGAAAATCATCATCAAAAAACAGTTATTTTTATATTTAATAATCTTATTTTTTTTTTCTATTTTTCATTTAGATATAAAAAGCTCAGTTGGAAATGACTCAACAATATCTGAGTGGTTTATAAATTATACTGGTGGTTTTACTAAAAGAGGTATAATCGGTCAAATTTCTATTTTTTTTTCAAGATTATTTTTAAATGATTTAAGAGATGTAATTTTTTATTTTCAATCAATAACGGTTGGAGTTTATTATATTTTAATTTTTAATTTTTTAAAAAATGTTAGATGTGATAGGATTTTTTTATTAGCAATTTTTACACCGATATTTCTACTCTATCCAGTTGCGGAAATAGAGGTTTTGGCTAGAAAAGAAACATTTTTATTCATAATAATATTAATATATTTAGCTATTCCAATTAATAATAAAAATTTAATTACTCTTAGTAAACTTACTTTATTACCTTTAGGAATTCTTATTTGGGAACCATTATTATTTTTTATACTATTTTGGATTGCCCTAGATATTATTTATAATAAATTTAAAAAATTAGATTATAATTTTATCAAAAATTTTTTTACTTATTTACCAACAATTTTATTAGCAGGATATATTGCCCTAAATCCATTATCAAATGAAGAGCATGCTCAAATGGCATCAATTTTAAAAACAGAATTTAATGAAGTGTGCTATATGTCATGTGGAAGATTAAATTCTTCAGCAAGTATTATTCAAAATTTTCAACACAATTTAGGCAAATATTCTCTTGAGGTATTATTGAGATATTTTTTAATTATATTAATTGGTTTTGGACCATTATTTATTTTATTAATTAATTCAAAATTAAAAAGTCAAAATTTATTTTTTTTTAAATATTTTAAAAATTTATTAATACCTTTTTTATTTATTTTATCACCAGGAATAGTTTTATTTGCAATGGGTGGTGATTGGGGAAGATATGTAAATATAATGTATGTTTTCTCAATAATTTTTTTTATTAGTTTATACAAAAATAATTTAATTTTAATAGATAATAATAAATTACAAGTAAATTTTATTAATAAATGCAATAAGAAAATTTTTATAATTATTTTTATTATTTTTTGTTTTGGATGGAACCCAAAAACTGCAATTACTGGAGATGTAGCATCTCTTCCAGGTTATAGAATTCCTTATAAATTTTTTAAAATTATATCTAATTAATCTAATTTTCTTTTTATAAAAAAAGATAGAATTATCAAAAATAAAAAACCAATTACTGGAATATAAATTTCATTGGAAGTTACTAATGCAAAAAATGATGGCGCTTCTATATTTTCATTTATTATTTTTTCTAATCCACTTCCCAAACTCGTAAATACAAAAATTGCAGGAATCATTCCGAGCCAAGATCCTAAAAAATAAATTGAGGTTTTTATATTAAATAATATGGGTAAAATATTTGCAACAAAAAATGGTGGAACACCACCAACAAATCTATAGATAAAAAAATATAAAAATTCGTTTTTTTTTAATTTTTTGTATCAAATTACTAAATTTTTTTTCAAATTTTTTCTCAATTAATTCTTTTAAAAAAAAGCTTGCAAATAAATACAAGCATGTTGCGCCAATTGTTAAAGAAATTGAAACAATTAAAACTCCAATCCATTTACCAAAAATAAAGCCACCTAGTAATGCCACAGGACTTCCAAAGCCTAAAAGCAATACCCAGATCACAGTCATTAAAATAAATAACAGAATTATAAAAAAGAAATTACTTTCTTTAATCCCTAACAGAGAATCTCTATTTTTTCTTATAAATTCATAACTAGTTATTTCATCCATTGAAAAATTACTAAAAAAAAACCAAAGAAATATCAAAACTATTAGAAAATAAATTATACCTAAAATAATTTTAATTTTTTTTGCCTTTTCCATTAAGTTTAGCTTATAGAAAATTTTCTGTACTTATACATATAATTTTCTTATAAGTACGCAATTTTAACATTAATTTACATAGACATGAAAAGAACATATCAACCAAGCAGACTAGTAAGAAAAAGAAGACACGGTTTTAGATCTAAAATGAAATCTAAAGGAGGAAGGAAGCTTCTGGCCAGAAGAAGAAAAAAAGGAAGAAAAAAACTCACAGTTTAATGAAAAGTAAGATAACTAGTCTTTCGAAAAATGCAGAATTTAAATATCTTCTTAGTGGAAAAAAAATATCCAATAAGTATTCTACAATTTTTTTCAAAAAGATAAGCAATAAAAATTTAAATAGATTAAATATTAGCTTTGTTGCAAAAAAAAAACTAGGTAATGCAATTATTAGAAATAAAATTAAAAGAAGATTAAGAAATATTATGAATGAAGCTTGTAAAAAAATAGATATAAACTTAAATTATTCATATTTATTAGTAGCAAAAAAAATGATTTTTGATGATAAATATATAAATGTTAAAAAAAATTTATTAACAGATTTTAAAAAAATCAAATAGCAAAAGTATGAAATATTTATTTATTATAATAATTAAATTTTATAAATTAATTATTTCTCCTTATTTAGGAAATAACTGTAGATACTTACCAACTTGTTCTGAATATTTTATTGATAGTTTAAAAGAATATGGCGCTATGAAAGGATCCATAAAAGGATTTAAAAGAATATCATCATGTCATCCTATTAAATTTTTGGGTGGAGGCGATGGATTTGATCCAGTTATTAAAAAGAAAGTAAAATAAAAATATGGATACTAAAAACGTTATAGCTGCTATTTCGTTAAGTGCTGCAGTAATTATAATATATGCTTTATTTTTTGGGCCAAGCCCAGAACAAATAAAAAAATCACAGGAACAAAAAAATCAGATTACACAAAATTCTGAAACCCCTAGTCTTGATGCAAGTCAGGCAACATCAAAAATTTCAAGAAAAGAAGCAATAGAAGAAAATGAAAGAATAAAATTTGAAAATGAAAATATAAAAGGTTCAATTTCTTTAATAGGTGGAACTATAGATGATTTAATCTTTAAAAAATACACTAAAACCCTTAACGGAAATGATCAAATTGTTTTGTTAAATCCAAAAAAATTTATTGATGGATACTTCGTTGAGACAGGCTGGGTTACAAATAACAAAAATATCGATTTACCAGATGCAAATACATTATGGATCCTTGAAGGAAATAATAAACTATCTCCAAACAATCCAATCAAATTAGTTTGGAATAATAACCAAGGAATTAGATTTGAAAAAAATATAAAAATTGACAATCAATTTCTGTTTACTGTTGATCAAAGGATTATTAATAATTCTGAAAAAACTTATAATTTTTATCCTTATGGTCAAATAATTAGAAATAAAGCACCGCAAGTTACAAATTTCTACATTTTGCATGAAGGTTTAATTGGAGTTTTTGATGAACAGCTAGTTGAGCAAGATTATGAGGATATAAAAGAAAAAAAATTCTCTAAAAATACAAAATCAGGCTGGCTAGGTATTACTGATAAATATTGGATAACAACTCTAATACCAGAAAAAAATAAAGAATTTAGAGCTGATTTTGATTTCAAAAATAAATTCCGAGCAAACTTTATTGAAACAAATCCAATAGAAATAGGTGCAAATAGTTCTGATTCAAGTAAAATTAAAATTATCATAGCTGCTAAAGAAGTTGATGTTATTGATGGGTATGCTGAAAATTCAGATATAGATAAATTTGATTTAGCTATTGATTGGGGTTGGTTCTATTTTTTTACAAAAAACTTTTTCTTTGCAATTGATTACTTTTTTAAACTTACTGGTAATTTTGGAATAGCTATTATTTTAATTACTGTATGTATAAGAATTGTATTTTTTCCTTTAGCAAATTATTCCTTTAGATCTATGGCCAAAATGAAAGTTCTACAACCTGAAATGACGAGATTAAAAGAACTGCATAAAGATGATAAAATGAAACTTCAACAAGAAACGATGGCTTTATACAAAAAAGAAAAAGTAAATCCTGTTTCAGGTTGTTTGCCTGTTTTTATACAAATACCTTTCTTTTTTGCAATTTATAAAGTTTTATTTGTAACATTAGAAATGAGACATCAACCTTTCTTTGGATGGATAAAAGATTTGTCCGAAAGAGATCCCACTTCAATATTCAATTTATTTGGATTGATACCATGGGACCCACCATCCTTTTTAATAATTGGTGTCTGGCCTTGTCTTATGGGTCTCTCTATGTACATTCAACAAAAATTAAACCCTGCTCCTCCTGATCCAATTCAGGCCAAAATTTTTATGTTCTTTCCTTTATTTTTAACCGTTATATTGGCACCATTTCCATCAGGCCTAGTTATCTATTGGACTTTCAATAATATTTTAACAATGGCTCAACAAGTTATAATAATGAAAAGAACAACTGTTAAAACAGTCTAAATAGATTAATGGATCTAGAGAATATTTTACCAAACAATGGTCCTTCAATAGAAGAAGTAAAAAAATATTTAAATAAATATAATAATGAATATATAATAATAAAATTTGGTGGAAGTGTACTTAACGATCCTAAATTATTTGAAATTTTTATTCAAGATATAGCTATTTTAAAAAAACTCGGATTTAGCCCAATAATTGTTCACGGTGGCGGTAAAAGAATTAGTAATAAATTAAGTGAATTAAATATTAAAAATAATTTTATTAAAGGATTAAGAGTTACTGATAAAGATACAATAAATATAGTGGAAGATGTTTTAGAAAACTTTAATAAAGAAATTGCAAAAGCTTTGGGGGAACAGTCCTGTAAATCAAAAAAAATTACTTCAAAAAAAAATAATATAATCACCGTAAAACCTGAAAGCAAAGAATTGGGTTTTGTTGGAACGCCTGTCCATATTAAAATTGATGTTTTAAAAGAAATTATAAAAGCAAATGAAGTACCTATTATTGCTCCATTAGGATTAGATGAAAATAATCAAACTTTTAATATTAATGCAGACACTGTAGCTGGTTATATAGCTAAAACTCTCAAAGCGAGAAGACTTATAATTATAAGTGATGTTGAAGGTGTTTTGGATAATGATAAAAAATTAATTCCTGAAATTAATTCTATTAAAGCTAAAAGTTTAATAGATCAAAAAATTATATCGGGCGGAATGATACCAAAAATAAATAATTGTATAGATGTTGCAAGTAATGGTGTTAAAGGTGTTGTAATAATTGATGGTAGAAGATCGCATTCAATTTTATTTGAATTACTTTCTGATAAAGGTGCAGGAACATTAATTAGAAAATGAAAGAATTTAAAAACATAAAAAATTTCATATTTGATTGTGACGGAGTTCTTTATAACGATCTTGAAAAAGTTTTTGGACAGGTCAGCAAAAGAATGACTAGTTATATTTCGAAAAAATTAAATTTAAATTTAAAAAAGGCAAAAGAATTACAAACAAATTATTTTCATAAATATAATACCAGTTTAAATGGATTAATGATACATCATGATATAAATCCAAATGATTTTCTTAAATATGTGCATGAAATAAATTTAGATTTTTTAGAAAAAGATTTATTTCTTAGAGAAGAACTTATCAAACTCAAGGCTAAAAAATTTGTTTTTACTAATGGTTCTCACGAGCATGTTGCCAATATAACTAAACATCTGGGTATAAATGACTTATTTGATGGTTCTTTCGATATAACTGACTGTAATTTTATTCCTAAACCTTCAATAGAACCTTATGAAAAACTACTCAAAAAGTTTGATATTAATCCGAAAGAAACAGTTTTTATAGAAGATATTGCAAAAAATTTACAACCAGCAAAAAAACTTGGTATGAAAACAGTATGGTTGGTCAATAATGAATATTGGGGCAAAAAAGACTCGGATAAAGAATTTATAGATTATAAAATTAAAAATGTATCTTTATTTTTAAAAGAAATCAGGTTATTAAAAAGTACTTAAACTATGTCTTTAGAAAAAATTATAAATGATGCTTGGGAAAATAAAGACCAAGTTAACCAAAACTCTAACAAATCTATCAAGGATGCTATTAATCAAATTATTGATGATTTAGATAGGGGTAAGTCAAGAGTGGCTGAAAAAATTAATGGTGAATGGGTGACACATCAACATTTAAAAAAAGCTATAATGTTAAGTTTTAGAATTTATCCTATGGAGAATTTAAATGGTCCTTACAGCAGTTGGTATGATAAAGCTCACTTGCTTAAAGGTAAAACAGCTGGATGGACAAAAGACGATCATGAAAAAGCTGGTTTTAGAATGGTTCCTAATTCGCCTGTTAGAAAAGGATCTTTTGTTGGAAAAAATGCAGTTCTAATGCCATGCTATGTTAACATTGGTGCTTACATAGATGAAGGCACTATGATTGATACATTTGCAAGAGCTGGTAGCTGTTGTCAAATTGGAAAAAATTGTCATATATCAGCTGGAAGTGGTGTTGGTGGTGTACTTGAACCAGCACAGGCACTACCAACAATTATTGAAGATAATGTATTTTTAGGAGCTATGTCTGAAGTTGTAGAAGGAATAATAGTGGGAGAAGGATCTGTATTAAGTATGGGAATGTACATTGGTCAATCAACAAAAATTGTAAATAGATCAACGGGTGAGATAACTTATGGAAAAATTCCACCTTATTCAGTTGTGGTACCAGGTACTCTTCCAGATAAAAAAAATCCATCCGCACCATCACTAAGTTGTGCAGTAATAATTAAGCAAGTAGATGAAAAAACTAGATCAAAAACTTCAATTAATGATCTTTTAAGAGAATAGATTAATGAAAACTTACAATGAATTAAAATTAGCTCAAGAGCTAATAAGATTTCCAACAGTTAAAACTGAGGATAAGGGTATAATGAAATTCTTATCAAGAAAACTTACTGCTATTGGTTTTAAATGTACAATAATCAAATCTAAAGGAACTGGACAAAAACCAGCATTAAATTTATATGCGAGATTTGGTAAATCAAAGCCACATATAAGTTTTTTAGGACATACCGATGTAGTTGCTAATCTTAATAATTGGAAAATTCCACCATTTAAAGCAGTTGTAAAAAAAGGATATTTAAATGGTAGAGGATCTCAAGATATGAAAGGTGGTGTAGCTTGTTGGATAAGCGCAGTTAGTAATTTTATTAAAAATAAGAAATTTAAAGGATCGATTTCAATTATAATTTCAGCTGACGAAGAAACAACGGGTTACGGCTGCCCAGCAGTTATGAAATATCTTAGAAGAAGAGGAGAAAAAATAGATTTTTCAGTTGTAGGAGAACCATCTTCAAATAAATCAGTTGGAGATGAAATCAGAATTGGAAGACGTGGTTCTATGAATGGAATAATAAATGTCTATGGCAAAAGTGGTCACTCGGCATTTGCAAATTCATATATAAATCCATGTACAGCCTTAGCTAAAATAATAGCAAAATTAAAAAGTTCATCTTTAGATAATGGTACTAAATTTATGCCTCCATCTAATTTAGAATTTACAAAAATGAACGTAGATAATTTATCTGAAAATGTAGTACCTCAATATGCTAGTGCAAAATTTAATGTGAGATTTAACTCAAAACACAAATCATCTTCTTTAAAAAAAAAATTAAATAAAATAATTAATGCAGTTGCAAAAAAAGAAAAATGTAAAACAAAAATAGAATATAGGGTGAGTGGTGAAGCTTTTTACACTAAACCAAATAAAGAAATTTATATGATTAAAAAAATTGTTAAAAAAGTTACAGGTAATCCAGCAAAATTAAATTGTAGAGGTGGTACAAGTGATAGTAGATTTTTAGGTTCGATCCCAAGATTAGAGCTAGGGTTAAGAAATAGTACTATTCACATGGTTGACGAAAGAACGTCAATTGCAGATTTGAAAAAATTGACTAAAATATATTATAATATTTTAGCAAATTATTTTTAATGAAAACAGCAATAATTACATCTAAATCTTCTTTAAATCATAATACTGGTCCTGGACATCCTGAGAGTATATCAAGGGTCACATCAATACTTGAAACATTAAAAAAAAATAAAAAGTTAATTTGGAAAAATCCAGTTAGTTTCGATAAAGACATTATAAAACAAGCACATTCTTCTAGTTATGTAGATACAGTTAAAAATGCTTTTCCAGAGAAAGGATTTGTATTTTTAGATGGTGATACAGTTGTTTCACCTGGTAGCAAAGATGCAACATTTGATGCAGTTGGTTCAATAATTGCAGCAATCGATGGAGTTGAAAATAAAGAATTCAATGCTGCGCATTGTGTGACCAGACCACCAGGTCATCATGCAGAAAAAAGTAAAGCAATGGGTTTTTGTGTAATAAATAATATTGGTGTTGCAGCAAATTATCTAATTTCTAAATACAAATATAAAAAAGTTGCAGTGATAGATTGGGATTGTCACTTTGGAAATGGAACTTATGATATTCTTAAGTCAAATGAGAATGTTTTTTTCTCAAGCTTACATCAATATCCATATTATCCAGGAGGCGGAACAGAGCACGAAAAAGGTGATCATAATAATGCTCTGAATATTCCTTTGCCTGCTGGTACAAACTCTAGAGAATATTTCGATGCATATGAACATATGCTTAAAAGATTGAAAGAGTTTAGACCAGAATTTATATTAATGTCAGCGGGATTCGATTCGCACCGGGCAGACCCTCTCTGTCAGATGAATTTAGAATCTAAAGACTATTATGAGATAACCAAAAGAGTTTTGGAAACTACAAAACAGTTTTGTAATGGAAAAGTGGTATCTATTCTTGAAGGTGGATATGATCTGAATGCTCTAGCTGAAAGTGCCAATGAACATGTTAACGCACTTTTAGAATTTAATTGAGATTTTCAAAAATTATCATAAATAGACACAATGAGTTTATATAAAATAAAAAAATCAAATATAGATAAAAATGGAAGAGGTCTTTACGCAACTAAGAATATTAAAGTGGGAACTAAAATTATTGAATACATAGGAAATATTATTACAAAAAAACAAACTGAAAATTCTGATAAGTTTGATAATTCAAAACCAATTTATTTGTTTAATTTAAATAAAAGATATGATTTAGATGGAAATGTCCCATGGAATACTGCACGCTTGATCAATCATTCTTGTTCAAATAACTGCGAATATGAAGGAACAGGTTTAAAAATTTGGGTTATTGCAAATAAAGATATTAGAAAAGGTGAGGAAATAACTTGTGACTATGGTTTTGGTTATGATTCTGATTACAAACAGTTTCCTTGTAAATGCAAATCTATTAATTGCTGTGGTTTCATCATTAGAGCAGAAAGCCGTTGGAGAATTAACAAAAAATTCAGTAAAAATTCAAGAATTAGTAGATAACTTTTTCAAGGTATAATCCACAAGCTGGTGCTGGTGGTGCACAATTTTTTCTTTTTTTTGATTTTAAAACATTTTCAAATTTTTTAATATTCCATTTTTTTTCTGCTAAATATTTTAAACATCCAACCATTGATCTTACTTGATTTCTTAAAAAAGATTTTGATCTAAATTCAATTTCAATTTTACTATTTATATTTTTTATAGTTATTTTATTAATTTTTTTTATAGGACTTTTAGCATAGCAATTTGTTGCTCTCATTGTACTAAAGTCATGCGTCCCTACTAATTTTTTAGCCCCTTCTTTTAATAATTTAATATCTAGTTTATTTCTTATGTGCCATGCTCTTTCATTTTCTATAACAGGTGTAGCTAAACGGTTAATAATAAAATATTTGTATACTCTTTCTTTCGCAGAATACCTTGCGTGAAAATTTTTATTTCTTTTAATAATATTAATTATAGAAATTTTTTTTGGACTTAAAAAAAAATTTAGAGATTTAATCATTTTATCTATATTTTGTATTTTATTTTTAACATCAAAATGAGCTGATTGTCCGTTTGCGTGAACTTCACGATCAGTACGCCCTGCTGAATATAAAGTAATTTTTTGCTTTAATAATTTTGATAAGGTTGATTGACTTATTTTTTGAACAGATTTTCCTTTTTTTTGTATTTGCCAGCCTATGAAAGGGGTTCCGACATATTCAATCAAAATTTGATATCTATACATTAAGCAATGTTGGTACCTTTTTTAATTTGAGTACCAAGTAAAAATTCATTTATTTGCTGAACTCTCTTGCCTTCTCGTTGAATACTTAATACTTTTATTGAGCCTTCTCCACAACATACCTCAAAATTTTCACTTACTATATCCCCAGGTTTTCCTGTTGTGCTAGACTTTTTGGCTTTTAATATTTTATATCTTTCTCCATTAAATGAAAAAAAAGCACCTGGATATGGGTAAAGTCCATTTATTTTTCCAATTATTTTTTCTGAATTTTCATTCCAATCAATTTTTCCTTCTGTTTTTTGAATTTTTTTTGCATAGGTTGCTTTTGAATGATCTTGATCTTTAAATTCTACATTACCATCATCAATATTATCTAAAATATCTAAAATCTTTTCTGAAGCTATTAATGATAATTTTTCAGACAATTCTTCTGAATTCATTTCTTCTGAAATTTTTAAAGAGTATTGGTTGCAAACTGGACCCTCATCTAGATTTTCGTTTATTCTCATAATGCTAACCCCAGTTTCTTTATCTAAATTCATTATCGATCTTTGAATAGGTGCCGCTCCTCTCCATTTTGGGAGTAGAGAAGCATGAACATTTAAGAATCCATATTTTGGAATATTTAAAAGATTTTTAGGAATGATCTGCCCAAAT
>CACIWJ010000018.1 GCA_902590365.1 uncultured Pelagibacteraceae bacterium
TTATCAAATTTAGATAGTCCTATCTAGCCATCTTTAGCTCCCGGTTTTTTAGGACTATCCTCGAAAATGCTTCCCTTAGAATATTTCCTTTTTTTACAGATAATTTTATTTTTATTTATTACACCAGGAACACCGAGAATTGTAATTATTTCATATTCAATGAATTATGGTATTAAAAGTTGTGTATGGACAGCTTTAGGAGATGTTACTGCAAACCTAGTTCAAGGAACATTAGTAATTTTTGTAATTGGATCTTTTTTTTTAGATAATCCTAGTTTTTTAAATACATTTAAATGGATAGGAATACTTTATTTAGTTTATTTAGCTTATGATATTTATAACAGTGTACCAAAAAATATAAACTCATCGGCAAAAAATGAAAAAAGTATTTTTTCTTTCTTTAAAGATGGTTTTTTAGTTGCTGGAACAAGTCCAAAAGCATGGATGTTTTTTCCATTAATATTTCCACAGTTTATTGATTTTAATGCAAATTATATTTCACAATTTTTAATATTGATTACAACTTATATTGTTTTAGATTTTTTATCTTTAATTGGTTATGCAATTCTTGCTAACAAATTAATAATCTGGATTAAAACAAATCCAAAAGTAATAAACACAATTTCAGCGTGTGTGTTGATAATAATTGCAATAATTATTGCAATTACTCAACAATATTAGTTTTTATATACCTTAAACAAACAACGAGCATGTTGTCTTTTTAATCAATTAATAGTTTAATTGGATAATAATTAATTAACAAGAGAGGGAATAAATGAAAATAAAAAACATTATAATTACATTTGTTTCTGCAATAGCATTATTATTGTCAACTTCTGCTGTGTCATTTGCAAAAGTAGTTGGCGATAAAATTGTTTTAGGTGCTGCTGTTTCACTAACAGGGAAATATTCATCTAATGGTGTTCATACTCAAAACGGTTACAATATGGCTGTAGAGAGAATTAACAGCATGGGTGGAATTAAAGTTGGTGGAAAAACTTATAAATTTGACATTATTTACTACGATGATGAGTCAAATCCTAAGAGAGCAGCTCAACTTGCAGAAAGATTAATTAGTCAAGATGGCGTTGAGTTTATGCTTGGACCTTACAGTTCTGGATTAACTAAAGCTATGGCACCAGTTACTGAAAAATATGGAGTACCGATGGTAGAAGCAAATGGTGCATCTAGATCTTTGTTTACTAAAGGATACAAATATTTATTTGCAGTCTTAGCACCAGCAAATTTATATCTAGACGTAGCTATTAGAACTGCTGTTGAATTAAACGGCGGAAAAGGTGTAAAAATTGCTCAGGCTTTTGAGCAAGATGCTTTTTCCCAAGACGTTAGGTTGGGTATTTTAGATGCTGCAAAAGACACAGGATCTGAAATCATAATTGACGACAAATTGCCAAAAGAACTAAATGATATGGCTGCAACTTTAGTTAAAGTAAAACAAATGAAGCCAGATGTGCTTGTTGTATCAGGTCACACAAAAGGAGCTTTAACTGCTATCAGACAAATTTCTGAGATGAAAGTTGATGTTCCAATGCTTGCAATGACTCACTGTGATGCTGCAAAACTATCTAAACAGCATGGTAAAAATTCTCAATACGCTTTATGTGCTTCTCAATGGCACAAAACTTTAACCTACAAAGATAAGTGGTTTAAAGATGGAATGACGTATGATGCAGACTTTACTAAAATGTTTGGATATGCACCACCATATCAAGCTGCTGAATCTTCAGCTGCTTTATTGGTTTTCAAAGATGCTTTTGAAAGAGCAAATTCTTTCGATCAAAAGAAAGTAAGAGATGCTCTTGCTGCTACTGATATGCAAACTTTTTATGGAAACATAAAATTTGCTCCAGGTGGTCAAAATGTTTCTAAACCGATGGTATTATTCCAAGTCATGTGTGATAGTGCTGGAAAATGTGAAAACAAAGTTGTTGCTCCACTTAAATGGGCATCAGCTGAGTTAATTCACCCAATACCTAAGTGGTCTGAAAGATAATAACTAATCTATAAATACCCCCTAAATTCTAGGGGGTATTTTTTCTCAAGGGCAAATTATGGATTTCATGGTTTTTCAATATCCGATGATAACTGTTCAAGCTTGCTTGGATGGAATACTTCTTGGTGTTTTATTTGCTTTGATTGCATATGGAATGGCCCTTCAATGGGGAGTAATGAATATTATTAATATTGCGCAAGGAGATCTTGTTATATTGGGTGGATACATTGCATACTTTATGTATCTTTATGGAATTCATCCAGCGTGGGGAGTTATTGTATCTCCAATAATAATGTATTTTGTTGGTATTGGAATTTATAAATTAGTAATTAACAAAGTCGTAGATAGAGATTTATTTATATCTATTTTAGCAACATTTGGAATTAGTATTCTTTTTATGCAATTAATGAATTTTGCATTTGGTGCGGACGTAGTACTTGCTAATTCAGGTTATGGAACAACTTTTTTATTTGATAGCAATGTTGTTTTGCCAAATTCGAAAATATTTTCTGCATTTGTAAGTATTGTTTTTGCAATTTGTTTAGTAATTTATATGAAAAAATCAAAACTAGGACGAGCGATCAGAGCTACAGCTCAAAATGCAAGGGCAGCAAAGATTTTAGGTGTCAACACTGAAAAAGTTTATGCTGCTACTTTTGGTATAAATGCAGCTCTTTGTGGTGTTGCTGGAGCTTTAATTTCAATAACATTTACAATACATCCTTATATGGGTTTACCTTACACAATCAGGTCATTCATGATCGTAATTGTTGCAGGTTTAGGAAATCTACCAGGTGTAGCATTATCTGGAATGGGACTTGGAGTTTTTGAAGAATTTGCAGACTATATTCTTGGTACAGAGTTTAGAATAGGTTCAGTATTTTTATTATTAGTTTTAATACTTGTTTATAGAAGATTTAAACTTTCTAAAAAAAGAGAGTATTTAAAATGAATAAAAATTTAATTTTATATGCAGCAATATTAATTTTTGGGTTAGCTGCACCGTTTTTGTTTTCAGCATTCAAAGTTCAACTATCAATACTTTGTGTTTTAATAATTTTAGCAATGACTTGGAATATCCAAGGTGGTGAGATGGGATATAATTCGTTTGGCAATATTCTTTTTTATGGTCTTGGAATGTATCTTTGTGCATCTGTCCAGGTGGGAATGTTTTTTCCTTTAGCTGAGTGGACTGAAAGTGGTGGAGAAAAAACGTTTGTTCATACACCTGCTCAGTTTTTTCAAGGCTTTGGTGTTGGTTTAGTCGTTGCTGCAATTGTACCAGCGATAGTTGCTGGATTAATAGGATATTCAATTCTAGGATTAAGAGGACATTATTTTGCAATTTGTACATTGGGTTTAGGTGTTGCTGCTGGTGAAATTTCAGGTGGAATAGAAATCATTGGAGCAGGACAAGGTTTCACAACTCCACCATTTCCAAATTTTGGAGGTTTAGAAGCAAGAGGAGAATTTTTTTATTTTTGTAGTTTTATTTCACTTGTGCTCACATTTATTGTAGTCAAATCTATTTACTCAACTAGATTTAAATTAGTCCTCAATGCAATAAGAGATAACGAAGATAAAGCTGAAGCAATGGGAATTCAAACAATGAAATATAAAATTATAGGTTGGATGATTTCTGCATTTTTTTGTGGCCTTGCAGGTGGAATAATGGGAGGACTTGTTGGATACATAGATTCAACTGATGTTGCATTTGATGGGAGAGAGATGGGAGTATTCATGGTTTTAATGGCAATACTAGGTGGCAAAGGAACTTTATGGGGACCGATAATCGGAGCAAGTGTATTTCATATATTTAAAGAAGGTTTTTGGACTTTCTTTCTTGGATGGCAGTATGTTGCTCTTGGAGTTTTGATTGTTGTAATTGTAATTTATTTTCCAGAAGGAATTATGGGTTGGCTAAGAGAAAAATATCCTGAGAGATTTGGTGAAGTAGTTGATGAGGCTGATCGAAAGGCACAGGTGGAACTTAAATGAGTATTCTAGAAGTAAACAAGGTAAGCAAATCATTTGGAGGTGTAAAAGCAAATGTTGATATCTCTATGTCCGTTGATAAAGGAAAAATTGTTGGTCTAATTGGTCCTAATGGATCTGGAAAAACAACTTTGTTTAACTCTATTGTTGGTACTTATCCTATAGATCAAGGGTCCATAAAATTTAACGGTAAAGAAGTTTCGGAACTACCAGTTCCAGTAATAGCAAAACTAGGATTGCTTAGAACATTTCAACAAACAAGAATATATGGAAAATTAAATTGTGTAGAAAACATGTTGATTAGTCATAAGGCAAGCGATGAGAGTTTAGTCAAAATATTTTCAAATATACCTAAAAATTTAACAGAAAAAGCAGAAAACTTATTAAACTTTGTTGGATTATATCAGAAAAGAAAGTTAAGAGCAGGGGACTTATCTTTTGGTCAACAAAAATTATTAGAACTCGCAATGGCATTAATGAATGAGCCAGATATGCTATTATTAGATGAGCCAACAGCTGGAATAAATCCTACCCTAATAAATGGAATTATTGATAGACTTATAAAAGTTAATCAAGATTTTGGAATTACTCTTTTCGTAATTGAACATAATATGAGAGTAATTATGCAGCTAGCAGAGAGCATCTTTTGTTTGGCTCATGGAAAATTATTAGCTAATGGAACGCCTGGTGAAATTAAAAAAGATAAGCGTGTAATAGATGCTTATTTAGGAGCACAGTGATGTTAGATCAGTATTCAGTTTTAGGTAAAGCACCAGGAATTGAAGATTTAAAAAAACTTTCTTCTTCTGGCAATACTCATTTAACAATTAATAATTTAAATGCTGGTTATGGAAAAATGGAAATTTTACATAATTTTGATTTATTTGTAGATAAAGCGCAATCACTTTGTTTAATTGGACCAAATGGAGCAGGAAAATCTACAATCCTTCATTCAATTTATGGGTTTACAAGTATTTTTTCAGGAAAAATAGAAATAGATGGAAAAGATATTACAAATCTTACACCTGCAGAAAAATTAAAAAATGTTGGAATAGCATATATCTTACAAGATAATTCGGTGTTTCCAGATATGACTGTAGAAGAAAATTTACTAATGGGCGGATATATTAAAGACAAAACAGACGAGTCCTACGAAGAGGCTGAAAAGATATTTCAAAAATATGACAGATTAAGAAACAGAAGAAACCAACCTGCAAAAGTTTTGTCAGGTGGTGAAAGAAGATTATTAGAAATCTCAAGAGCATTAGTAATGAAACCATCAGTACTTTTAGTTGATGAACCTTCGATAGGTTTAGAACCAAAATATATAGAAATGGTTTTTGAAATATTGAGAGATCTTCAACAAAATGAGAAAAAAACAATTATTCTTGTAGAACAAAATGCTAAAAAAGGATTAGAATTTGCAGATATAGGATATGTTTTAGTTTCTGGAGAAACAGCAATAGCAGGAAAAGGAGATGATCTTTTAAGCAATCCAGATGTTGGTCGCTTATTCTTAGGAGGTTAATGACAAACTTAGTTAGTCACATTCAAAATATTGAAGGACTTCAAATTTCTCAAAATAAAAAATCACAAAGAATAATTGATATTGAATTTAAAGATGAATTAATTGATAAGTTAATTTTCCCCTTTCATAAGTTTGATATTACAGCTCTTGAATATAAGCCTTTCACAAGATTTACAATTGCCAAAAGTCTTGATGATTTAACTGAAAATAAATTAAGTAGATTTTTAAATTTAATAATTAAAGATAGAAAAACTGGATGCACAATATTTAAAACAAATAAAAAAAATAGAAAAATAAATGATATTTTTTTAACAAAACTTTCTACAGCAATTTCACATTTAATAGGCATTCCAAATCATGATGCAATGATGGGTAAATATTATGCAAGATTTCATATTAAACATGATGATGCTAGCGATTCATATTTAAGGAAGGCATATACAAATATGGATCTTCATACCGATGGAACATATGTAAAAGAAAAAACCGATTGGATTTTGATGACAAAGATTGAGGAAAAAAATGTTCAAGGAGGTGAAACTTCACTTTTGCATCTTGATGATTGGGAGCACTGTGATGAATTATCAAAAGATCCAATTGGAAGGCAAAGCTTTATTTGGAATTCACCTAAAAGTAAAAATGTTGATTATAAAGTTGAACATCCAGTCTTTTTTGATGATAAAGAAGGTAGACCACAAATTTCTTATATAGATCAATTTCCTGAACCTAAAAATATGAAACAAGGAAATTTTCTTCAAAAACTTTCAGATTCACTTGAAGAAAGCAATAACAAGATAATAACGAGCTTTCCTCCAGGGTCTACACTGGTAGCAAATAATTATTTTTGGCTACATGGAAGAAAACCTTTCAAAGAAAATAAGAATTTAAGTAGGGAATTATTAAGAATTAGGGGATCTTTTTTTACTAATTAGTTTTAAAAAGTAGTTTATTATAAACACTTACATTATATATTGTCATTCACCATGAAATTGGGATTTATAGGAACAGGCAAAATTACATCATCAGTTGTGACAGGTATTTGTGGATCTAAGATATCTTTTAAAAAGATAATGTTATCCCCCAGAAATAAAAATGTTGCTAAAAGACTTCAAAGACAATTTAAAAAAGTTTCAATAGCAAAAAATAATCAAGAAATAGCTAATTCATGTAATTGGATATTTTTAGCAGTTACTCCAACGGTAGGTCAAAAAATAATAAAAAATTTAAAATTTAAATCAAGGCAAACAATAGTAAGTTTTATTTCAACAATGACTTTGCCTCAGCTTAAAAAAGCTATTAATGTAAAAGCAACAATTGTAAGAGCAATACCTCTTCCACCAATTTCATTAAAAAAAGGACCAGTTCCAATGTTTCCACCTAATAAAAAAGTTAAAAATTTTTTTAACAAGTTAGGAACTACTATTGAAATTAGTAATGAAAAACTATCAAAAAACTTTTGGTCTACCTCAGGAATGATGGCTCCTTTTTATGAATTATTAAGCACTATGTCTAACTGGCTAGTTAAACGTGGTGTTAAAAGAGACAAAGCTCAAAAATATATTACATCTCTTTTTGTAGCGTTATCTCAAGATGCTGTTGTTAATTCTAATAAAGATTTGAAACATTTGGTAAAAGAATCTCAAACACCAAGAGGACTTAATGAACAAGGAGTTAAAGAGCTAAGAAAAGCTGGCTTCTACAGAGCAACTGAAAAAACATTAAATAGTATTCTTAAAAGATTAAACAAAGTATAATTTTCTATGCAGTCAGATTCAAATATCTTGCAAATAGATAATCTTTCAAGATATTTTGGAGGTCTTGCAGCAGTCAATGATTGCTCTTTAAAAATAAAAAAAGGATCTATTACTGGTATAATAGGTCCAAATGGATCTGGAAAAACTACATTATTTAACTTAATTGCTGGAAATTTAAAACCTAGCGAAGGAAAAGTTTTGTTTTATAATGAAGATATAACTTCAGTTCCTTCATATGAATTATTTTCAAAAGGTATACTAAGAACTTTCCAAATTGCTCATGAATTTACAAATTTGACTGTGTTAGAAAATTTAATGATGGTACCTGGTAATCAATCAGGAGAAAAATTAATAAATGCTTTATTAAAACCAGGCATTGTTAAAAAAGAAGAAACAAAAGTAAAAGAAAAAGCATTAGAAGTTATTAATTTTTTAAATTTAAAACATTTATCCAACGAACTAGCTGGTAATCTTTCTGGAGGACAAAAAAAATTATTAGAATTAGGAAGAACCATGATGGTTGATGCAAAGCTAGTGCTTCTTGATGAAGTAGGAGCAGGTGTTAATAGAACTTTACTTAAAGAAATTGGCACTGCTATTTTAAGATTAAATAAAGAAAAAGGTTATACATTTTGTATGATTGAGCACGACATGGATTTTATAAGTAGGCTATGTAATCCAGTTATAGTTATGGCTGAAGGGTCAGTTTTATTTGAAGGAAAGGCTGAAGAAGTAAAAAAAAATGAAAAAGTTATTGAAAGTTATTTGGGTAGAGGAACAAAAATAACTAAAGGAAATAATTAATGCCTTACTTTGAGGGAAAACAAATGACAGGTGGGTATGGGAATGGCCCAGATATAATTACTTCTTGTTCGATTAATGTAAATCGAGGTGAAATTGTTGCAATTTTAGGCCCGAACGGTGCTGGCAAATCAACTGCAATGAAAGCTATGTTGGGATTACTTAATTTAAAATCGGGATCTGTTTTAATTGATAATGAAGATATATCAAATTTAAATCCACAAGATAGAGTTAAAAAAGGAATTTCATTTGTACCACAAACTAGAAATGTTTTTACAGGCTTAACTGTTAGAGAAAATTTAGAAATGGGTGCGTTTTTAAGAAATGAAGATTTAAATAAAGTAATTGATGAAATTTATGAATTGTTTCCAATCTTGAGTGAAAAGAGATCGCAAATTGTTGGTGAGCTTTCAGGAGGTCAAAGACAACAAGTTGCTCTTGGAAGAGCTTTAATGACAGAACCATCGGTATTAATGTTAGATGAACCAACAGCTGGAGTTTCGCCAATTGTAATGGATGAATTATTTGATCATATATTTAAGGTAAAACAAAAAAACGTTGCCATTATAATGGTTGAACAAAATGCAAAACAAGCATTAAGCATTTCTGACAGGGGTTATGTTTTAGTTACAGGAGAAAATAAATTTGAAGGTTCAGGAAAAGAATTATTAAATGATCCTGAAGTAAGGAGATCTTTTTTAGGAGCTTAATATGGATTTTATAAATGCAATTGTGCTTTTACTTAATTATATTTTTGTACCTGCGCTTGCTTATGGTTCACAACTAGCAATAGGTGCAATATTTGTTACATTAATTTATGGCATTTTAAGATTCGCAAATTTTGCAACTGGTGACATGATGTCATTTGGGACCATGGTCGCAATTCTTTTTACTTGGTATTTTCAATCTATTGGAATTTCATTAGGAGTCCTGCCAACAGCTTTAATTGCTATACCCTTTGCAATAATTTTTATGATTTTATATATGCTTACAATCGATAAATTGGTTTTTAGTTATTACAGAATTAAGAAAAGCCCACCCGTGCAGCTTGCAATGGTAAGCATCGGGGTAATGTTTGTTACCCAAGCAATTGTAAGAATTATTATAGGTCCTTTTGATAGAAGATTTTTTGATGGTGAAAAATTTATTTTAAAAGCTACTGAATTTAAAGAAATGACAGGATTAAATGAAGGATTGACAGTTAAATCTACTCAAGTCATTACAATTTTAATAACAATTATATTGGTTTCAATTTTATTTTGGTTTTTAAATAAAACGAAAACAGGAAAAAGTATGCGCGCTTATTCTGATAATGAGGATTTAGCTTTACTTTCAGGTATTGATCCAAAAAAAGTAGTAATGATCACATGGATCATTGCAGGGATTTTAGCAACAATTGGGGGTGTACTTTATGGATTAGATAAAAGTTTTAAACCTTTTACATATTTTAATAACATGCTGCCAATTTTTGCTGCTGCAATAGTTGGTGGAATTGGTAATCCTTTTGGAGCATTTTTAGGTGGTTATGTAATAGCTTTTGCGGAAATATTAATAACATATGCTTATAAAAAATTTTTCACCTATATTCTTCCAGAAACTTTAGAGCCAGATTCATTAATACAGTTATTATCAACAGATTATAAATTTGCGGTCTCATTTTCAATTTTAGTAATTGTCTTATTATTTAGACCAACAGGAATTTTTAAAGGAAGAGTATTATGAGAGAGTACACGAATGTAATTGTTGCTTACTCAATTATGATTCTATTAATAATTTTAGTAGGTGTATTTCAATCTTGGGGTATTGCTTTATCAATATTAAATTTGTGTTTAATCTCAGCAGTAATGACTATGGGAGCAAATATACAGTGGGGCTATGCGGGTCTAATCAATTTTGGAGTTATGGGATATACCGCACTTGGCGGTTTGGCCGCTGTTTTAGTTTCTGTCGCACCAGTAGAAGAAGCATGGTCTGCTGGAGGTATAAATATAATTGCATGTCTTTTTATAATTATAGGAATGATCTTTTCTATAAGATATATTTTAAAAAAATTTACAAAATCTAAAAAAAGAACCTATGGAATTATATCCTTAATTGTAATAGGTCTAGTTTTACTAAGACTTGTATCTGAACCGGGAATAGAAAACATAGAGGCAGTAGATCCAGCTAAAACAGGATTTCTTGGTGGTCTTGGAATGCCAATTTTGTTTTCGTGGATAGTTGGAGGTTTTTTTGCAGCAGGGCTAGCATATATTGTTGGAAAAGTTGCACTTGGGTTAAGAGCTGATTACCTTGCGATTGCAACATTATTAATTTCTGAAATTGTTATTGCAGTTATCAAACATGAAGACTGGTTATCGAGAGGTGTTAAAAATGTTATTGGACTTAAAAGACCAGTACCTTATGAAATAGACCTTCAAAACACTCCATGGTTTATAAATTTAGTTGAGAAATTTAATTCAGGAAAATTAAAATTAATTAATTCGGTTGCAGAAAGACAAGACGTTTTAAACCAGCTAGTTATTGATGCATCATCAGTATATGTAAAACTTTGTTTTGCTGGAATGTTTTTAATTGTTGTAATAATTTTATTAATTATTACTCAAAAAGCTCTTTATTCGCCTTGGGGAAGAATGATGAGAGCAATAAGAGATAATGAAGAAGCTGCAAATGCAATGGGAAAAAATGTAGTTAAAGAACATTTGTTAATTTTTATATTAGGCTCTGCTGTAGTAGGAATTGCAGGAGCCATGATGGTTACTCATGATGGTTTATTCACACCTGGAAGCTATAGACCAATGAGATATACATTTCTTATTTGGGTTATGGTTATTGTAGGAGGTAGTGGAAATAATTTTGGAGCTATTTTAGGAGGTTTTGCAGTTTGGTTTTTATGGATTGAAGCAGCGCCCATTGCATTATTTTTAATAAATTTTTTTACATCTCATTTACCAGAAACTAATGTTATTAAGCTTCATTTGATTGATAGTGTTCCTTATTTTAGATTTTTGATGATGGGTATTGGCCTATTGTTAATAATGAGATATCGTCCAAAAGGAATTATTCCAGAAAAAATAAATATTAAATAAATATACAAATGATTTATATTTTAATGGGTTTTGCACTAGGTATTTTTATGTATCTTGCTGATAAATATATTTTTTAATGAATAAAAATCTTTTAATTCTTACATTAAGTCAGATTTTTAGCTTTACTGCTGCTCCAGTAACAGTATTTTTAAGTGGAATTATTGGTTCTCAAATTAGCCCTTTAAAATCACTCTCTACTTTACCAATGTCAATATCAGTAGTTGGCATAGCAATAGGTGCAATCTTTGCAACAAAAGTCATGAGTTTAATAGGAAGAAAAGCTGGATTTATTTTAGCATCAATTGGAAATTTTTTATTTTCTCTATTGGCAGCTTATTCAATAATGGATCAAAACTTTATTCTATTTTGTTTTGCAAATTTTTTTATTGGTGTTGGTATGGCTTTCACGCATCAATATCGTTTTGCTGCAGCTGAAAGCGTTGAAAAAGATAAAGTACCTAGAGCAATTTCAATAATTTTATTAGGTGGAATTGTTTCAGCATTTTTAGGGCCAAGCATGGCAAATTATGGAAAGGATATTGTTACCGATCAATTGTATGTTGGGTCTTATTTGTCACTTGCTATTTTAACTATTATACCGGCGATTTTCTTTTTATTTTATGAAAATATATCAAAATTAGAGTCTAATATAAAAAGTTCAGGAAGAAGTATTTTAGAATTAATTTCGCAACCTAGATTTTTACAGGCACTCGTAGCTTCAGCATTTGGATATGCAATAATGACATTTTTGATGACGGCAACTCCATTAAGCATGCATGTAATGGAAAAAATGAGTCTAAGCAAAACAGGTTTGGTTATACAGTTTCATGTTGTAGCAATGTTTCTACCATCCTTGATAACTGGAAATTTAGTTAAAAAATTTGGTCATAGCAACATAATGTATGCAGGAGTGTTTCTTTACAGTATAACTATAATAGCAAGTTTCTTTGATCAGACTTATTATAATTATATGTTCGCATTAATTTTTTTAGGTTTAGGTTGGAATTTTTTATTTATATCTGGAACGAGCTTACTTGTTTTAACTTATAAAGAAGAAGAAAAATTCAAAGCTCAAGGATTAAATGATTTTATAGTATATTCTGTTCATGCTACCGGCAGTTTATCAGCTGGAGTTTTAATTGTGCTTACTAACTGGAAAATGATGAATTTATTATGTATACCCTTTTTAATAATCATTATTCTAACCACTTTGAGAGCAGACATATTAAGTAAAAAATAAAAAAACCTCAGCAGTTTTTTACCGCTGAGGTTTTAAATTAGATATTATCTTTGTTTTTTAGTTTTAAATTTACCACCTTTGACTTCTTTCTCTAAGAAAGATCCAAAAGCTTCACCTACTTCAGTAAATTCTACTCCTGTTGCGCCTTCGTAGTTTATATCTTTTCCTTTAGCTAAAAGATCTAATGCTTTTTTAAGTTGACCTGGATAAATTTTCTTTCCAGGAGCATTAGCTACAGACATTACATTTTGTTGAATTGATGCTCTGTCGGCTTTTCCACCTGCTTGCATAGCAAGAGTAATTAAAGCAGCTGCATCATATGATTCACCAGTATAAGGTCCAGAAGAGTCAATGCTAGCAGCGCTTGCTACTTTTTTAAATAC
>CACIWJ010000019.1 GCA_902590365.1 uncultured Pelagibacteraceae bacterium
CTGCTGCTGCAATGGTAGTTGTTTCGTTAGTTACAGTGCCATCATCAGCACCTTCATCAGCTAAAGTATCATCTTCAATTTGAGTTTTAGTTCCTGGAATTCTAAATATTCTTGGTGTAGACCAAGTTTCTCCAAGTTGACTATAATCATATGAAGCATTTGGCTCGGTTACTCCTGAACCTTCGCAAGAAGCTTGAACGTTAATATTATTGGTTACTTCTGTAGCATCATCGCTTGAACTTGCATTATAAACTTTGTCAGTATCAAATTTAACTACTAGTCTTCCATCTTCCATTTTTATACTTTCTGCATCTATTTTAACTAAATCTCCTGCAGTTTCTTCAGTAATAATAACATCTTGAGTTGCAACTGTTCCATCTGCACCAGCTGGGATTTCCATAGCAAAAGTAAAAGTTTTACCTTTATAGCAAGCTGTATCACCATCAGTTCTAAAATTTGTAATATCTGTTACTCCATCGTTAAGTTTATCATCGTCATCTTTACATACTGCTGCAAGATCTCTATTTGTTGTGGGATCGGCATCAGTACAAGGATCAGTTCCACAGTCAGCCTCTTCTGCTGATTTTTCATTTCTTCTCGCCATTATCCCTTCTTCTGACTTACTTATGTTCAATGCTCCTCTATAATAACTAAAACGCTGAATGTTTCCCAAATGGTCAGAAACTAAAACTTCATTATTAATTGCATCATTTAAAACTGAATACATATGTAGTGGACCTTTATCATCTTTTAGAAGTGGAGTTGTAACATCCAATACAGAAAAACCTGCTCCTCCTCTTCCGTAAGGGATAAACAACACGGTTCTCCAACTTTTTGTAGTTTCCCATGTTGTACCATCTTGGGTTAGTCCTTCTATATACATATCGTGAACTACAGGTGAGCCATCTACACCAAAAATTGGATTTGTTCCTCCTCCACTGTTGCCAACTTTTCCGTCGTAAGCTGTATTGATTATGATTGGAAGTTTAGCAGCGATAAATGGAGGTATAAACGCCCATTCTTCTTTTCCTGCATCAGAACATCCTTTGCATGCATTAAATGCATGAAGCATGCCATCATTTCCTCCAGCATAAATAATAGGCTTTCTATTAGCATTGGCAGATGCAAAAGCTGCATAACCATTTTTAGCTCTGAAGAATGCTTCTTGATTTTGTGATGTAAAAGAAGTGCTTGCAGATGGTGCTGCTACTTCAACTAACTGCGAATGATATATGTCACCCAAAAAATGGTCTCTATCAGCTGTAAGATCACAATTACTATCTTTATAATTAAAGTAATCTTTGCCTCGGGCAAAAGCAATTAGTCCCTTAATATCATCGTCAGTACCATCTCGTGTTTTTAATCCGTCTCCTCCAGGATAGTCTTTGCCGCTACAAGTCGATGTAGAGGTGTGGTAATCTCGAACAGTATTACCTGTTAAATTAAACAATATATCAATTTCAGTTGAGTTGTCTGTTGTCCAGTTATTCCATGTTTCATCAGCATAATGTTTTCCTGGTAGAGTAGTCCAAACATTTCTTTTCTCAGAACCAGCTTCGTACATTTTTTTTGCTGCGTCCCAGTTTTTTCCTCCATATGGATCTTTGTAATCTTCACCGTGTTCAACATCACCGTTCTCTAATATAGCTTTTCTATATATAGTTCCTTCCCACTCCGCACGTTGTTTATAGTTAAATTGTGCTTGATATATAGATCCACCTTCTTGAATAGTTGCTGTAATAGAAGGAGCTGTAAAAGCTAACCTTTCAGCAATAATTTGTTGTATTTTACTTTGTAACTCTGTTTTTAATTCTTGCGGTGTATTTGCCCATATAACGCCTTCACAATCTTTATGATCACCTGTCGGATCATCACATGTTCCCGCAATTGCCATATTCTCAAAATTAGTCTTTGCTCCACCAGAAATTCCGCCACCATAACCAACTACTAGCGTTTTAACGTTCATTTCTTTTCTTAACTTTTTTATATCTGTAACTGCACTAGAATGATTTTTCCATGCTCCATCACCAATTACAATTACATAACTCAATTGACAGTCTTTTTCTTCATCGTCATCATCTACAGTTACAGCTTCGGTAGCTTCAATTTTTTTCGTAACACCTAAAGCTCCTGCGTGATCATTATAATATTCATAGGCCATTTGTGAAAAAGCATTAGCATCTGTTCCCCATGCCAAACCATATGTATCAATAGCATCTATTAAATCTTTCTGATTATCAGACTCAATTCCTTCTATAAGACAAGAATCGGTATTACAAAGTTTTGATTTTCCATCCGGGTGACTACCAACCCATCCTCTATAATAATCACAGTCATTAAGCTTTGCATGGCATTCCCAACCGCCTCTATTGCTCTTTTTACCTTTACCACTTTCTCCTGAATTCCAGTGTCCATAACCAAAATTAGCTCCTGTATATAATGCGCTATCTGTAACAACAGCTTTAATTGCATCCTTAGCACCTTCGTATCGAGTTATTGGCATTCCACCATATTCAGTTTGCCAAGAAGTATCTTTAGCTGCAGGAGTAAAATTATTTTCGTTAAATTCTTGAACAGTGTACTTTTCATCAGATACATATATTTTTGATGAATTTACAAATAATGATCTAGGTTTCCAAAAGTTGACAGAACTTGCAGCAACAGATCCTGCATCTCCATCGTTATTATCTTTAACTCTTCTACCTGCAGTTACTATACGAGTTACTTTAGTGGTAGAATCCATTTCCACTTTTTCAACCGTGTTATAAGCTCTACTGGCTACATATAAGATGTCTGTGTCATCAGCAGACGCTGATATTTGTTGTGCATTTTTAAAGGCGGTATTGTTCTTATTAAATAATTTTGACCATTTATTTCCTTTGTTTACTGGACAATAATTGTTTCCTGTTTTTGATAAATTAAATCCCCAAATATTTCCTTTGTAAACAAAATAAACATAGCCACCATCTTTGTCGACAGTAAGATCTAAAGAATTAGTAATAACGCTATATATATTTCCTTTAATTGAGCAACGAGTTTCAGTACCAGTTGATAAATTTCTAGTATAAAAAAATGCATTTCTTTTTTTTCTTTTTTGCCACCAGCCTGTTACAAATAAATGGTCTTCAGTTCCAATCCTTCTCACTTCCATTGCACGTGGTCTCATTTTCAAAGAACTATGCGGTATTACTTCAACACATTCTCCTGCTGTACTTATTCCAACAACCTTTCCATTATTTGTTCCAGCCATACCATAAATGACTTCACCATCATAACCGCTAACATTACTTGCAAATCCTAAATGTTTAATATCTTTAACGTAAGAATTTTTATAACTACTTTGACAGTTAGTGTCATTTTTTTTACCTCTAAAATTTCTATTGCTATCAGCAAAAGTTTGATCTGCTTTTTCATCCGCACTAATCATTTTAACAATACCATTACTTGATTCACCTATATAAACATCTCCATTTGAGTCAGCTGTAATAGAGTGCGGAAAGCCTAAAGAGTCACCGGATACAATTTGTTTTTGCATACTCGCAGAACTATCTAGGAGTATTAAAATATTTGCTGGTACATCTCCTTCTCCTGATCCAGGAGGGATAGGTTTAGAAAGAGCTTGTTGGTTAAATATAAAGAATAAAAAAAGCAAATTGCCTAATATAGTTTTTATAAATTTCATATATGTTTTTTTAATCATAACCTAACTCATCTGCTACTATTATATAATCTCTAAATTTTGAATTTGTTACTTGAAGTTCTTCAATTATATATTTTTTCTGATCAAGCATTTTATAATATATGACTTCTTTACCTCCAACCTGCCATACTTTATAACCAGTCCAATTTGCCTTGTCGCTATTTTCTATCGCGCCGAACTTACTCACCACATATTTATAAAGTAATTTTTTTTTGCTTTCCTCATTTCCTACACCGTTTAAAACTTCAATGGCAACTCCTGCTATTTTATCATCTGCTATATAAGCTTTAAATTCTGCAAAACCAAAAATTCCACTTTTGCAAAAATTCTCGATATCTCCTGAAGCAATTATAACACTTGGTTTGACTTCGTCTTCATCTACTTCATCTTCATCTACTTCTACTTCATCACCAAATCCGCCACCAACATATTCTTCAACCTTTGATTTGTCTCCACCTATATCTATACTAAGTAAATCGCAAGCTATAGCAAAACTATTTAATGCTAAATAAAACACAAAAGTAGAAATAAATAATTTCATTTTAATCATTTTTAAGTAAATAAATTATACTTATAAAATTAAAATTTAACACAGTATCATTTAACTATTTTGGGTCTTAATTAGGTAAAACTATTAATGATTCTAGTGGAATTAAAATTTGTGCTTCTGGATTCGCTCCCGTAGCTCCAGCTTCAACCATGATTCCACATGCATATATTTTATATGCTGTACCCATTACTTGTATATCAGTTGATCCTTTTCTAATACTACTTCCAGTTCCCAAATATTCAGCAGAACCAACATTAACAGAAAAAAATTCATAACGAAATCTTTCTAAAAATTTTTTTTCATTTTCTTTAATTTTTTCCTTTTTAGCTGCTGCTGCAGTATTATTTTCATCATAAGCAACATTATCAACTGCTGTAGAATAATTTGCAAAGATAGGTTCGATAATTTTCCAAAAACTTTGGTTTAATACGTGTTCTGTCACTAATAATTCTTTATCATCTTCAATATATGGATCTGTTACATTTTTAAAACTTCTTTTACAATCTGTTTCTATTGGTGTGCTTATATTCCTTGGCATTGATCTTGATATACGATTTCTTGCCATTGATGTTGCGGTACCATCTATAGTTGTTCCAGTTAACTGTCCTTGTAAAACAGAAGAATACCCAGCTATAGTTTCAGGTGCTGGTCCATCGTAATAATCTGGATAATCCTCTTCAAATTTTTCTGTTCCAACAAAATCTTCATAAGCTTTTGCTAATTCTGCTTTTTGTGCACTTGTTAAGTCATCGTCATCCTTTCCATCCTCATATGCTGCTTTTAGATTTTCTGCTTCTTCTGCAGGATCAATAAATTCCCCCATGTAATATTTGATTATACTTTTTTCAGCTTGTATTAATCCTGTTTCAGCTACATAGAAAGCTTGTTGGTATTGATCGCTACTGTTATTGCTTTGGTGATCACTAGATGAAATGACTATTAAAGCTCCTCCCATAAGAGACATAACAAGTAAGAGCACAAGAGCAAGAACTAGCGTAAATCCTTTTTCATTTTTTCTATTCATTTTTTATGAACCTATATTTCTTGTATGTATGCTTACTACTACTGAGTCTCTTAAATATCTGTCGAGAAAGGCTCTAGCCCTATCTCCAAGTCCTTTTACCCACCTTTTTTTTCCGCTACCTGGTTTATAAACTTTATCTTTTGATCTAAAAGTTAATCTTACGTCTACAATTCTTATGTTATAAAGTTTGGTTTTACTCGCTTTATCAGGTCTTGGAAAACCTTTTTCCGCTTCACTAAAAAGATTTTTTCCATGTTTATTAAAAGCAACAAATTCCATATCATCTAAATGATCTCTTAGAAGTTCTTCATGATAACATTCTTCGCAAGTTGAAGACCATGCAGGAGGATCTACTATACCATCTTCTATCCAAGTTTCTTTGGTTCTATAAATGCCGTAATATGGATTCTCAGTATTCCCTCTTGGTTTGGCATAGTATGTAATTTTATATCTCTTATAAGGTTGATTAACGTCTGTATGATCAAAATCTCCATATGTAATATGAATTTTATCGCAACATCTATCATTTGTTGTATCAATTTTTGATTCCCCAATTCGAGCACCTCGGTCCGATGGAGTATAATTTAGTTCATTATGTACAATTATTATTGGATCGTGACTTATTCTAATGTCCTCTTCTCCAGATTCATAAGTTAAATTATCTCCTTTTGTAATGCCTAAAGTATTTGAACCCATGTAAAATTTATATCCAGCTAATCTAATATCTCTCATTAGCATCGCAACAACATCTCTCCCGGAACGACTTATTTTTGCTCTATCAGTAACTTGGGTATAACTATTATTAACAACATTGTATGTTGTAAACATTGCCGTAATCATTAAGGCCGAAACAGCTATTCCAATTAAAATCTCAACTAATGTTACACCTGAAATATTTTTAAGTTTATTTTTTTTCATTTTTCTTTTATTTTATAATCAGCCTGGAAGTAAAGAAATCTTCTCTTTTTTCCATTGTTTAAATTAACTTGTACTCTTCCTATGTATAACGCTTCGTCGGTAATATTTTCGTTTTTGTAATCACAATGATCCCATCTACAAATCTCAAATATTTTTACATTTTTTATATCTTTATCACCTCTACATTTTAGATATCTGTCATCGCCAAATATTGTTTGCCATTTATTAAATTTATTCTTTGCTCCGCCGTGTGAAACATTAACGTCCTGATAAATACTTTTAGGAGCAGCTTCATTGCCATCTGCTGATTTTGCTTTGCATTTTTCTACCTTAAAATTATCATCTTTTAAGTGAGTAGAAAATAGCTCTAAGCTTTCATCTGCGTCGCTGCCATCTGCCTTTAAAATATTTCCTGATGCATCCCTTACAATTTTCTCTTCTTCTGGATTTACACCATAAACAGAGTCTTTATGGCCTATAATATCTTCTGCTATCATCGCAATTAAATAATTAGCTTTTGTTCTTTCTCCAGAAGTACCTATTGATTGAATAGAAAAATTTACCATTGAAAATATAGCTATAAAACCTATTCCCACAATTGCTGAAGAAATTAATGCTTCTAAAAGGCTTAAACCTGATTGTTTTTTGTATTTGTTAAATAATTTTTTCATTTAAATTTATTGTTCCACCCAACCACTTGGCTCTTCTGCATCTGGATCTTCATCCTTTATTGTTTGGCTTTTTTCATATTTTCCTTGACTCCATTTTGCTAAAGTAGCAGTACCAAATCTAGTCCAAGTTATCGCAAATACACTATCCTTTTCTTCTAGATGTAAAGCAACTGGTCCCGTGTTATCATCAACAAAACATTGATCAATTCTTGGAGTTCTGCCGCAAATATAAAAAGTATTAACAGCTGTACCACCAAGATTAAACTCTCCACCTGTACTATAATAAGTTCCATCTCTGGAAAAACAAATTGTTCCTTTTGAATCTGTAAAGTTCGTAGACACATCAAGTTCAAGAAAACTTACTTCCAGTTTATCACTAGCCATACCTATATCATCCCAATCTTGATCGTCTGCACATCTTGTTTCATAATCATTTGTCCATTTCTCAGCTGCATCAGACTCATTAGCAGCTTGTATAATTCCAGTAAGGGTGCCAGGTCTCATACCTTTTGTATCTATTAATACAACATTGCCAGCTTGCATAACATCAACCTGTACAAATGCATAAGACCCTTTCTGTAATTGAGAATTAATATTATTAATTGCCCCTTTTATTTTTAAAGCTGCAGATCTTATTATTCTTTCTTTTCGCCAATCATTGAAGTTAGGATAAGCAACAGCTGAGAGTATAGATATAAGTGCTATTACCACTACGATTTCTAAAAAGGAAAATCCTCTAATGTTCTTTTCCAGCACTCGCATCTATTTTACCTGCTTTAACAAGTTCTTCTAAAGACTTTGTCATGGTTATCATACCATCTTTAACTGCGGTTTGCATGATGCTTGGGATTTGATGAATTTTAGACTCTCTAATTAAGTTTTGAATAGGCGCTGTACATTTCATCACTTCAAAAGCACCAACACGTCCTTGACCGTCTTTTGTTTTTAATAATCTTTGCGTCACTACCATTTTTAAAGATGTTGAAATTTGTGCACGTATTTGTGCTTGTTGCTCTGGAGGAAATACGTCTATAATTCTATTTATTGTGCTTGGTGCACCACTTGTATGCAGTGTTCCAAAAACTAGGTGACCTGTCTCAGCCGCTGTTAATGCAAGTCCAACCGTTTCTAAATCTCGCATCTCTCCAACAAGTATAACATCCGGGTCTTCCCTTAGAGCAGCTTTCAATGCACTTGCAAAACTCTTTGTTTGTTTTCCAACTTCCCTGTGTGAAACAATACTCTTTATATCTTTATGAATAAATTCGACTGGGTCTTCAACTGTAATTATATTTGAAGTTCTTGTTTTATTTATCTCATTAACAATTGCTGCAAGAGTTGTTGATTTTCCTGAACCAGTTGGTCCTGTTACTAAAACCAATCCTTTGTGCATGTCAATAATATCATAAAGCACTTGTGGTAAATCAAATTGCGCCATTTCAGGCATTACAGTTTCTACTCTTCTAAGAACAGCTGCTGGGCCATTAATAGTTTTATAGAAATTTGCTCTAAATCTTAATCCGCTTAAAGTTACAGAAGAATCTAGTTCATGAGTTTCTTGAAATCTTTTTATTTCTATTTCATTACAATTTGTCGACATAAGGTCCTGCAAGTCTTGCGCCTTGATCATCACTTCTTTTACTTTAACTATTTCTCCAGTTTGTCTATAACCAAGCGGTGATCCAGATCTAATATGAAAATCTGAAATTTTTTTATTATTTTTTGCTAGTTCTTCTAATTTTTCAAACATTTTATTTTTTTATATAATAGTCGTTAAAAAACAAACTATAAACTTAAGAATCTGCCCAAAATAGACTGTAAAATACAGTTTTTTCTTAAAATTTAAGTCTTTTTTCCCTTTTAAGTTAATAAACTATTTTTTTTACAAAATATCTAAAAAAATTGATATCTAGAGTTAATTTTTCACTAAATGATTATTTTTAAAACATTATATTCGTCACTTAAAATATTAATAATTACTTTTATTTTAACACTATTAATTGATTTTTTTTTAGGAGAAAAAATTTTAAATAAATTTGATACTTTTTTTTCAAAATCACAATTTTATGAAAGACTTATAAGAATAGACCATCCTATATACCATCATACTCTTCGTAAAAATGTAAAATATTCAAACAATGTAAGTTTTACAGAAACTTATGAACTTTGTACGAATAATCATGGTTTTAAATCAAAATGCAATCAAGTAGATAATAAAAATTATGAATTTGCTTTTATAGGTGACTCATTTACGGAAGGTACACCAATAGAATATGAAGATAGCTTTGTAGGGTTGTTTGAAGAAAAAACAGGATATAAGACTGCAAATCTTGGGATAGTGTCCTATTCTCCAAAAATTTATTTATCCAAAATAAATTTTCTTCTAAAGGAAGGATTTAAATTTGATCATGTTGTTGTTTTTATAGATATAAGTGATTTTTATGATGATACAAATTTTTACTCTATTGATGATGAGTTAATAATCACTGAAAAATACTCAAAAGAGAAAAATTTAAAACGTAGGAAATTCTTAAGAAGACACTTTCCTTTAACTAATTTTTATATGTTCGTAATTAAAAAATATAAGTTCAAAAAAGAAAATAATAATAAAGTTGAAGATAATAAACTTCCTGTTTTTACTAAAAAAGTTAATTTAAAAGCTAAATGGACTTACTCAAAAAAAGATGAATTAGAAGGATATGATATTGGAATTAAAGAAGGTCATAAATTAATGACCAGGCACATGGCTCAACTTCATGAAATATTAAACAAAAATAATATAAAAATGAGCCTAGCAGTCTATCCTTGGCCACATCAGTTAAATAATGACATAGAAAATTCTCTTCAGGTGACTATTTGGAAAGAATTTTGTGAAAGTAGATGTGAAAATTTTATTAATTATTTTACAATTTTTTTTAATGATATGAATAATTCATCCTTTTTAGATACGTATAATAAATTTTATTTTAAAAATGATCCTCATTTTAACAAATCAGGACATAAAATTTTAGCAAAAAAATTAATTGAGATATTTTAAAACTAATTTTCCTTAAAAATTAAGCAAATACCATTATTGCAAAACCTTTTTCCTGTGGGTTTGGGTCCATCATCAAAGATATGTCCATGATGGCTACCACATGCTTTACAATGATACTCTGTTCTTGCATATCCAAGATGATGATCAACTTTTGTCTCAAAAACATTTGGCAAAGATTCAAAAAATGATGGCCAGCCTGATCCACTTTCATATTTAGATGCAGATTCAAAAAGCTTTGCGTCACAATTTACACAATGATAGCTACCTTCTCGTTTTTCATTATTTAGTTCACTAGATCCAGGTGGTTCTGTTCCTTCTTCAAATAAAACTAATTTTTGTTCAGCAGTTAAATTTTTATTTTTTTCTTTCATTAATTATTCAATAATTCTTTTAGGTTTGCCTAAAACGCATGATTCAAGATTTTCAATCATTTGAGTATAAAATATTGAGTAATTTTCCGCAGTTACATAGCCTATATGAGGTAGTAATAATGCATTTGGAATAAATCTCAATTTATGATCGGATGGTAAAGGTTCTCTTTCATAAACATCAATTCCCGCACCAGCAATAACATTTGTTGAAAGTGCAATTATTAAATCATCTTCATTTACAATTGGGCCTCTTGATGTATTTACTAAAAAAGCAGTTTTTTTCATTATATCAAACTCCTTTAATGTAAAACAATCTTTATAACGTTCTCCTCCTTGAACATGTATAGAAATAAAATCTGAATTCCGAACTAGGTCTTCTTTTGAAGATGGCAACACATCTAATTCTTTACATTTGTCTAAATCTAAATTTTCGCTCCATGCCATGATCTGCATGTCAAATGCTTTTGCAATTCTTGCAACTTGAGAACCAACTTTTCCAAGCCCAATTAAACCTAAAATTTTTCCTTTAATTTCGACTCCAACAGTTGTTTGCCAGTAACCTTGAAACATATTATCTATCTCTGGTTTGAAATTTCTCGCTAAACCTAAAATAAGCGCCCAAGTTAATTCACAAGTTGGATTAGTATTAATTTCAGTGCCTGAAACTATTATTTTTCTTTTTTTTGTTGCCTTTAAATCTATCGCTTTATTTCTCATGCCACTTGTTATAATAAATTTTAATTTTTTAAGACTGTTTATAAGGTTTTCAGAAATGATGGTTCGTTCTCTCATTATCAATAGAGCTTCAAAATCTTTTAAATTTTCAATAGCTTCTTCTTCATTTTGAAAAGGTTCACTAAATACCTTAATTTCATACTTTCCAGATAGTTTTTTTAAATCTACAAACTGCTGTGATATATTTTGATAATCGTCTAAAATAGCTACTTTAAGCATTTGTTGACTTTCTATTAGATAAAATTATTCCAGATAATATAAAAAATGCTCCTAACAAATGATATAGCATAAATTTTTCTTTAAAAATAATCATAGCCATAAGTGCACTTAGTATGGGCATTAAATGTAGAAATACTCCTGATCTGTTTGGCCCTATCAATGATATTCCTTTGATCCAACAAATAAAAGCGGCAAGCCCTGGAAATAAAACTACATAAATCAATACAAGTATAAAAGGTTTATTAAGAGTAATTTCAAATCCAAGACTATATTCTGTAATATAAATTGGAATTAAAAAAATAAGTCCAAAAGTAATAATAACTTCAAGTAATGATAATTGTGATAGTTCATGTTTTCTTTTTTTTAATAAAGCAGAATATGTCGCCCATGAAAGCATTGCTACAACCATTGTTAAATCCCCTTTGTTAAAATCTAAGTTTACCAATAAATCAAGGTTTGCTTTAGTTATAATAAGTATTACTCCAACGAAAGAACAGATAACTCCTAAAATTTGAAATATATTTGTTCTTTCAATTTTTAAAATTGATGAGATAAACATTATCATTACTGGAATTGTTGAGATCATTAAAACTCCACTAATAACTTGAGTAAAATTTAATGAATAGTAAACAATAGAATTAAATATTGTAACACTAGTAATGCCTAATAAAATATAAAACTTATAGTTTTCTAAGATATAATTTTTTTTTGATATAATTTCTTTAAATGTAAAAGGCAAAAGTATTAACCAAGCAAAAAACCATCTGTAAAAATTTAATGAAAAAGGAGGTATTTGGTAGTAGCTTGCATATTTTCCAACTATAAAATTACCTGCCCAAAAAAGTACTGCTAAAAATAGAAATAAATATGCAAAATTTATTTTAAAGTTCACTTAACTAAACCTTAAAGAGCTATACGGATCTAAAGCCAAATTTGTTTTTTCACTC
>CACIWJ010000020.1 GCA_902590365.1 uncultured Pelagibacteraceae bacterium
CAATTTGTTCTATTGGATTAAAATGTTTTTTATCTATTTTTAAAATATTATTTTTTAAAAAATCAATATTCTTTCTTGTAATTCCTATAGAACGATTGGAATTAAATATTTTTTTTTTATAATTATAAAAAATGGTTACATTGATTTTTTTATTTACTAAAGCTTTAGATAAAACAAGACTAGTAAGATTATTTCCTATTACACATATATTCATAAATAAAATTTAATTTTAACAATAATTATTAAATGATACAAAGTGATAAATTAGATTCTTTAAATATTTATGGAAATAAAAAAATTTATATCAAATATAGGTAATTTTATCATCAAAAGACTTATAGAGCTATTTGGATTCATACTTTCCCTAGTAGGCATATTACTATTTGCAGCTTTACTAACTTATTCGCCTCAAGATCCAAACTTTGTATTTTCTAATAATAATGAAGTTAATAATATTTTAGGTTTTAAAGGAAGTGTAATTTCTGATTTTTTTTTACAATCTATTGGGCTAATTTCTTTTTTAGTTTCATTAACAATATTTTTTACTGGAATTAATATTATTGTTACTAAAAAAACACTCATTATTTTAGAAAATCTTTTCTTTACAATAATATATTCTGTATTTGGAACTATATTTTTAACTTTCTTTTACAATAATTCTTTCTGGTTATCTGTTAATGGAAATGGAGGTTTTGTTGGAAATTTTATTTTTAATAGTTTTTTTAAATCATTAATAATATTTAATGAAAAAATTTCATACTATTTGCTTATAATAATTGTATTAGTTCTTTTTTTAATAAGTATAAACTTTAGTTTAAAGTTTTTTAAAAAAATATTTAATTTCAAAAATAAAAACACTAAAGAAACTAATTATGAAAATTTTAATATAGAAAAAAAGGACTTTTCACATAATACAACTCGTATACAAGAAGATTTTTCATTTGAAAAAAATTTAAAATCTAAAACTAGTCAAAAAATAAAATTTAAAATTCCATCAATAGATTTTCTTAATTATCCAAATAAAAAAGAAAGAACAAAATCTACATCTAGTTTAAATTATGATGAAAAATCCTTAGAAAAAATTCTTTTAGATTTTGGTGTAGAAGGTAAAATTAAAAAAGTAAGTCATGGTCCAGTAGTAACTTTAAATGAATTTGAACCTGCGGCAGGTATTAAAGTTTCAAAAGTAATAAACTTATCTGAGGATATTGCTAGAAATACCAGTTCAGAATCTGCAAGAATTTCTACTATTCCTGGCAGAAGCACAATAGGTATAGAATTACCTAATAACTCAAGAGAAAATGTTTATCTAAGTGAAATTATATCTAGTAGTGATTTTTCTAAAAAAGAAACTAAACTACCAATTGCTTTAGGTAAAAGTATTTCTGGAATGCCCATTACTGGAGACTTAACTTCAATGCCACATCTTCTAATAGCTGGGACAACTGGTTCTGGTAAATCTGTTTGTATTAATACAATAATTTTATCTCTACTTTACAAACATTCACCGGATAAATGTAAATTTATTTTAATTGATCCAAAAATGTTAGAACTATCTACTTATGAAGGCATTCCACATTTACTTTGTCCAGTCATCACTGAAGCAAAAAAAGCAGCGTCTGTATTAGGTTGGGTAGTTAAAGAAATGGAAAGCAGATACAAATTAATGACAAAAGAAGGAGTGAGAAATATAGATGGTTACAATGCTAAACATACTCTTCCTATGCCTTACATTGTTGTTATTGTCGATGAAATGTCAGATCTTATGCTGGTGGCAGGTAAAGAAATCGAAAATTATATCCAAAAATTATCTCAAATGGCTAGAGCCGCGGGTATACATATTATAATGGCTACTCAAAGACCAAGTGTGGATGTAATTACAGGTACAATAAAAGCAAATTTTCCAACAAGAATATCTTTCCAAGTTTCATCTAAAATTGATAGCAGAACAATTTTAGGTGAACAAGGAGCTGAACAATTGCTAGGAAAAGGAGACATGTTATTCATGTCAGCAGCAAATAGAATTATAAGAATACATGCACCTTTTGTTTCTGAAACTGAAATTGAAAAAATTAATAATTTTTTAAGAACACAAGCTGAGCCAGATTATGTGGATGAAATTTTAAATTTTGCGGATGAAAATGGTAATGATAACGCTTCATTTAGTAATGGAGATAAAGACAGTTTATATAATGCAGCAGTGGACATAATAAAAACTGAAGGAAAAGCTTCTACATCATTTTTACAAAGAAAATTACAGATTGGTTATAATAGAGCAGCAAGGATTATGGATATGATGGAGCAAGAAGGAATTGTTAGTAAAGCAAATCATGTGGGTAAAAGAGATGTTCTTAAAAGATGAAAAAAATAATTAATATTGTTATTTTATTTAATTTTTTTTTTATTTCTTACGCTAATGCTTCCATAAAAAACAATATAATTTCAAAATTTCAAAATATCCAAAACTTATCATTTAAATTCAAACAAAATATAAATGAAAAAATTGAAACAGGTAATTGTATAATTAAATATCCTAAAAAGATTTACTGTGAATATAATAATTTTAATAAAAAGTTATTAGTTTCAAATGGAAAAAGTTTAGTAATAAAAAATCAAACAAGCAACCAATATTATATTTATCCAATAGAAAAAACTGCTCTTAATTTAATTTTGGATAAAGATTTTTTATTAAAAAAAATGAACTTATCAGAGGGTGAATTGATTGATGAAAAATATTATAAATTTAAGTTTATAGAAGAAAATAATGAAATAAATATATATTTTGATAAAATATCATTTAACATAATCGGTTGGCAAAATATAGACATCTATCAAAATCTTGTTATTACATACCTCTTTGACGTTGAAATAAACAAAGAAATAAAAAAAAATCAATTCAAATTACCAAGACAAAATTAAACAATTTTTCTTTTTAACTCTTCAGTTCTAAAGATCTTCATTCCTCGAGCTTTATAATTGAAAATAGCATTTTTATGATCTAATGAACATGTATGAACCCAAATTCTTTCCATTTTTTTTTCAAAAGCAATTTTAATTGCTTCTGACAACAAATAACCACCTAAACTTTTTCCAATATATTCTTCTAAAATTCCAAAATAAGCTATCTCACATTCATTTTTATCAAATATTAATTCAAAAAATCCAACTAACTCTTCATCTTCTTTTAAAATATAAGTTTTAACATTTTCATTAGACACATATTTAATCCAATCTTTTTCTTGCCACACTAATCTATCTGCCCATTGATGTTTTTTTCCAATTTGTTTATAAAAAAACTCATTTAATTCATAATTTTTATTATCTACTAATTCTATAATAGTTTTATCTGATGGTTTATCTTTACCTTTAAGATTTTTTATTGATGTAATTTCAAGATAATATCTATCAATTTTTTCCATTATCCAACCATTTTTCCAACTTTTTCACCACCAAAAAGATGAAAATGCAAATGAGGAACCTCTTGTCCACCATGCTCATTTATATTTGATAAAGCTCTGTAACCTTTGCCAGTATCTACTGATATTCCAAGTTTTTTAGCAACAGTATTAATTCCCTTTAATAAACCAACCATTTCCTCAGGAGTTGCTTTGGAAGAAAAATCATCTAAGTCAATGTATTTTCCTTTTGGTATTACTAGAGCATGAATTTTTTTTTGAGGATTAATATCGTGAAATGATAAAATAAAATCATCTTCATAAATTTTTTCACAAGGTATTTCACCTCTTAATATTTTTGCAAAAATATTATTATCATCGTAACTCATTTTAATTTTAAATTTTTTCTTTTTTCCAATTCTGATATTACCTCTTCAATTTTAATATCATTTGCCTCAAGATACATTATTAAATGATAAAAAACATCAGCTGCTTCATGAATTTTGTTTGTATCTTTTTCTACTGCCTCTACTAGCTCATTTATTTCCTCTAAAACTTTTGCCTTGCTAAAAGATTTATCGTTTAACAATTTATTTGTATATGAACCCTCTACTGGGGTTTTTTTTCTTTCTCTTGCAAGATTAAATAAGTTTTCTAATGTATTTAACATACTAAATTCTAACAGGTATTCCTTTTGAGTCCAAATATTCCTTGGCTTCTTTGACAGAATGTTTTCCATAATGAAATATTGATGCTGCCAATACAGCGCTGGCTTTTCCTAATTTAATACCATCCACTAAATGATCTAAATTACCAACTCCGCCAGAAGCAATTACAGGTATATTTACTATGGAAGATATTTTTGACATTAAATCAATATCGTAACCTACTTGAGTTCCATCTCGATCCATTGATGTAACTAGTAATTCACCTGCTCCACTATCTTCCATTTTTTTTGCATATTCCATAGCATCTATTCCACTATTATTTCTTCCACCATGAGTAAAAACTTCCCACTTATTACCATTTTTTTTTGCATCAATTGCAACAACAATGCATTGAGATCCAAATTTTTTTGAACTATCTAAAACTACTGCAGCGTTTTGAACAGCAGCTGTATTAATTGATACTTTATCTGCACCACAATTTAATAATTTATTAATGTCTTCAACACTTTTAACACCTCCGCCGACTGTTAAAGGTACGAAGCATTTTTTTGAAGTTTTCTTAACAACATCATATATTGTGTCTCTGTTTTCATTTGAAGCTGTAATATCTAAAAAACAAATTTCATCTGCTCCACTATCGCTATAAATTTGTGCCTGCTCAACTGGATCACCAGCATCTTTTAAATCTACAAAATTAATACCTTTAACTACTCTTCCATTTTTAACATCTAAACAAGGTATTATTCTATTTTTAAGCATCTTCTTTTACTAAATCTTTCAGATCAATATCACCATCATATATTGCCTTACCAACAATTATACCCTCAATATTTTTTAAATCTTTAGCTTTTTTAATATCATCTATTGAAGAAACTCCACCAGATATTATCACTGGACATTTTGAAATATTAGCAACTTTTGAAGTCTCGTCAAAATTTGGGCTTTGCTTAGTACCATCTCGATTTATATCAGTATAAATCAATCTGCTCACCCCATAATCATTTACTTCTTTTAAAAAATCTATCGTTAATTTATTAGAATTTTCTTTCCATCCTGATACTGACAAAAACCCATCTTTAGCATCTAATCCTAATGCAATTTTATTTGGAAATTTAAGACAAGCCTCTTTTAAAAAGTTTTTATCCTTTATTGCAGCACTTCCTAAAATTACTTTTTCAACACCAATGTCGGCATATTTTTTAATACTTTCAAAATTTCTAATACCCCCACCTATCTCAATTTTAAAATTAAATTTATTTACTATTTCTTTAATAATTTCTAAATTGATTATATCTCCAGTTAAAGCTCCATCTAAATCTACAATATGTAAATTTTTAAATCCATGGTCCTTATATTTGCCAGCTTGATCAATTGGTGACATTTGATATTCAGTTTTTTTATCAAAATCTCCTTTAACCAGCCTTACACACTTTCCATTTTTAATATCAATTGCAGGAAATACTTTCATTTAATTATTTTTAAATTTCTCCTCTTTTTTCGGTTTTCTTAAAATTATACTGTCTAAATAAACAGTTTGATCTTGCAAACTTTCCCAGTCTGAGTTCCAATATCCTATTGTTCTATGCCTATATATTCCCATTTTCATATATCCTCCCGTACATGTGTCAGCTAGAGTTTTTATATTTTTAAGATCAGCAATTACTTTATTGTTTTTATAAATTTTAAATCTTCCTGTTTTATCTAACTTCCATAAAACATGAAATTTTAGATGAGTCCATTTTCCTTTTAAATCATTTATTTTTCCTATTACAACTGGCTCAGAGGAATAAGCGGCTTTACTTGCCCAACTATAAACATGTTCTCCTTTATATTTAAAGTCTTGAAACCAAAAATGACAACAGCTATGGCAACCCTTAGCTTTATTATCAGTATGCATTTGTCCAATAATAACTACTGCACCTTTTTCTAAAGGCTCATAAGTTTCATCAAAATAAACTGCATATTCATATATATATTCCTTATTTTTTAATTTCATATCACCAAGATGTAATTCTTGCCTACTTCTGTTCCCTTTACCATCACATTGAATTTGGGTTGTTTGTGCTTTTCCTTTTCCACATCCCGCATCCTCTCTATTCACAGTAAATTGGATACTAGTTTTACCTTCATAAACAGGAAAGCCATCTGATTTTTTAACCTCTTTAATTCTGTTTACTTTCTTTTCGGACATAGAAATAAATTGCTTTTTAAATCCTTTAATATCTTTAAATTTTGTTTTGTGGCCATCTGAAAAAGAATTATTACAGTAAATTAAAAATATAATAATTGTGCTGATGAGTTTTTTCATTTTATAAATTAATAAAATTATCAATAATTTTAAGTCCGATTTTATCACTCTTTTCTGGATGAAATTGTGTTCCAAAAATATTTTCTTTCTCGACAGCACAAACTATATTCGAAGAATAATCTATTGTTGCAGAAACTACATTTTTATCTACTGGAATAAATTCATAACTATGTACAAAATACATATGAGAATTATTTTGAATATTTCTAAAAAGTTTACTTTCTTTAGTAATGTTTATTTGATTCCAACCAATATGAGGAAGCTTATATTTTCCATTTTGATTATCAATTTTAGAAACTTTTCCTGCAATCCAGCCTAATCCTTTAGTTTCTGTTTCCTCATACCCTATATTAGCAAACATTTGAAGACCTACACAAATACCCAAAAGAGGTTTTTTATTACTTATCGCAAATTCATTCAAACTATCTACTAAACCATTAATGCTATTTAAAGCTTCAACACAGCTTTTAAAAGAACCTTGCCCTGGCAAAATAACTTTATCACTTGATTTAATTTTATTTAAATCTGATGTGACTTCAATATTAACTTTATTTTGTGCAACTTCTCTAAATGAATTTATTACAGAGCTTATGTTGCCTGAATTATAATCGACAATTATTAGTTTCATTAATTCTTTTTTTTACAAAGAACCTTTTGTAGATGGTACAGTTTTTTTGTTTTTAGGGTCAATTTCAAGAGCTCCCCTTAAAGACCTAGCTAAACCTTTATAACATGATTCTATAATGTGGTGGCTATTATCTCCATATATATTTTCAACATGAAGGGTAATCCCAGCAGATTGTGAAAAAGCTTGAAACCATTCTTTAAAAAGTTCCGTATCCATCTCTCCAAGTTTTTCCACTTTTAAATTTACTTTCCAAATTAAATACGGTCTATTAGACATGTCAATTGCAACTCTACTCAAAGTTTCGTCCATTGGTATCATTGCATGAGCATATCTTTTTATTCCAACAAATTTCTTTGATGCTTTTCTCAAACATTCTCCTATAGCTATACCAGTATCCTCTGTTGTGTGATGAAGATCTATATGTGTATCTCCCTTAGCTTTTACAGAAATATCCATTGATGAATGTTTAGATAGCTGCTCTAACATATGATTTAAAAAACCAATACCCGTATCAATTTTATATTTTCCTTTTCCATCAATATTTATTTCTACATCAATTGATGTTTCTTTAGTTTTTCTTGAGACTTTTGCTTTCCGCTTCATGATTTATAGGTAGGTATATATGCATTATTTCCTTATATCAACAATACTAAAAAAGCCCTTGAACTATAAAAATTAATATCCATCTAATCACTATGACAACAATAGTATTAGTAAGAAAGAATAAAGATGTTGTGGTTGCTAGCGATGGGCAAGTCAGCATGGGAAATACTGTAATCAAAAGAACTGCAAATAAAGTTAGAAAAATTGAGAAAAGAAATGTGATTGCTGGATTTGCAGGTTCAACTGCAGATGCGCTAACTTTATTTGAAAGACTAGAATCAAAATTAGAAAAGCACGCTGGAAATTTAACTAGAGCAGCTGTCGAATTAGCTAAAGACTGGAGAACAGACAAATATTTAAGAAGATTAGAAGCATTAATGGCAATTGGAGATAAAGAAAAAAGTTTTATTATTTCTGGTACAGGTGATGTTCTAGAACCAGAAGGAGATGTTATTGGTATTGGTTCTGGTGGAAATTATGCTTTAGCAGCAGCAAAAGTTTTAATGGATTCAGATTTACCAGCAGAAAAAATTGCTAAAAAAGCAATTGAAGTTGCTTCTGAAATTTGTGTTTTTACAAACAACAATATCAATATAGAAAAAATATAATGGAAAATTCTAACGTTAAACCTTTTGTACCCAAAGATACTAATAAAGATGAAAATAATTCTTATATAAGCTCCCTTTCTCCTAGAGAAATTGTTTCCGAATTAGATAGATTTGTAATTGGTCAAAATAAAGCCAAAAGAGCTGTTGCTATTGCTTTAAGAAACAGATGGCGAAGACAAGCTTTAAAAGGTGATATGAAAGATGAAGTTTTACCAAAAAATATTTTAATGATTGGGCCAACTGGAGTTGGAAAAACTGAAATCTCAAGAAGATTGTCTAAACTTGCAGAAGCTCCTTTTGTTAAAGTTGAAGCAACAAGATTTACCGAAGTTGGTTATGTAGGAAGAGATGTAGAACAAATTATAAGAGATTTGCTTGAAATAGCTATTGCTATGGAAAAAGTTAAAAAAAGAAAAGAAGTATACACTCAAGCACAAAAACAAGCTGAAGAAAAAGTTCTTGATGCAATTGTAGGAAACAAAGCAAGTGTAGCAACTAGAGAAAGTTTTAGAAAAAGACTAAGAAATGGTGACTTAGATGATAATGAAATTGAAATTGCAATAAGTGAAACTAACAATATGCCTTCATTCGAAATACCAGGAATGCCAGGAGCAAACGTTGGAATGATAAATATTGGTGAAATGCTTGGTAAAAATATGGGAAATAAACCTAAAAAAAAGAAAATGACTGTGAAAGAATCCCATGAAATTTTAATAAATGAAGAGTCAGATAAATTAATTGAGCAAGATAAAATTATAAAATCAGCAAAAAATTCTACAGAAAATAATGGAATAGTTTTTTTAGATGAAATTGATAAAATTTCTGCAAGAACAGATAGAGTTGGTGGAGATGTTTCAAGAGAAGGAGTCCAAAGAGATTTATTACCTTTGATTGAAGGAACCACAGTAAGCACAAAATATGGTCCAATAAAAACTGATCATATTCTATTTATTGCATCAGGAGCCTTCCAGCTTGCCAAACCTTCAGATCTTTTACCCGAACTTCAAGGTCGTTTACCAATAAGAGTAGAATTGGATGCACTTACAAGTGATGATTTTAAAAAAATTTTAAGAGAACCAGATAACAGTTTAATAAAACAATACAAAGCTTTATTGAAAACTGAAAATGTTGATTTAGAATTTTCTGAAGATGGAATAGACACAATTGCAACTATTGCAACTGAAGTAAATTCAACAGTAGAAAATATTGGCGCTAGAAGACTTCATACAATTATAGAACGAGTTTTAGATGAAATTAGCTTTACTGCAACTGACAGATCTGGTGAAAAAATTACTATAGACTCAGAATATATAAAGAAAAATATTGGTGAACTAGTTAAAGATACTGATTTATCAAAGTTTATTTTATAATTTTTTCTTTAAAATTATATCAAAGCTTCCTTTTAAAGAACTATTCACAGAGTCAAAATCGATCATTTTTATTTTTTGCATTAATTCTGAATTATTTTTAATAAAATCTGGTACTGAATATTTTAAAATTGCAAGATCAGAAGATCTAAATGGATCTTCTTTATTTTTTGACCTAGAACCCTTTCCCGTAATAACGGTTATCTTACTTACACCTTCAATATAACATTTTTTTATAAAATGAGTAATTATTTCATTTGCTTGATCTAACGTAGATCCATGTAAATCTATAGATTTTGAAAAATCTTTTTCTTTAAATTGAATATTAAAATTATCTTTATCTACAATTTTATCTTTACCAGATGTAAAATTTTGCCAATCTTTTTTATCTTTATCTGTGATTTTTTTCAATCAACTCTCTGTATCAATTAATAACCAGTTTGGATTTGTTGAATTAATATCTTTTGAAAATTTCCAAGTATCAAAAACTTTTTTTATTTTTTTTGGATCTCCAGATAAAATTTTATTATTTTTATCCTTTACACATAAAATAATTTCACTTACAAAATCTACTGTTACTTCCAAAAAATCTTTATTATTTTCATGATTTTTAACTTCTGCTGAATTAATACCAATAAAAGTAGTTTCAGAAATTTGTCCATTTTTTTTTCTATCATTTATAGCTTCTTCAAATTGCTTATATACTTTTTTATCTAATAATTGTTTTACACTACTAAGATTCCCAGATGAAAAGCTTGTAATTATATTTTCATAGGCTATTTTTGCTCCAATTAGAAAATTCTTTTTTGCTGCTTCATCAAAGTTACTTTGTTTAAGTGTATTTTTAACTGTTTCTTGTGAAAACTTTTCTTCATAATTAGATTGAATTTCATCTTCAAATCCTGATTTTCTACCTAAAATACCTCTTAATCTCAAAAATATAAATCCAGCTATCATTGCTAGAAGTATAATATCTATATATTCAAAACTATAACTCATAATTAAATAATATTTAGTATGTTGCTTAATTTCAACTGGCAAATTAGACTAATGACAAATGAACACAATATTATTACTAATTATATTAATTCCTATAATTGAAATTTATCTTTTTATTGAAATTGGAGGCCAAATTGGAGCTTTTAATACAATATCTTTGATCTTTATAACGGCTATTGTTGGAGTTTTATATGCAAGGTATGAAGGATTTAATACTTTAAAATCAGGAATGACCCAACTTGTAAGAAACGAACTCCCAGTTTATGAAATTATATCAGGTGCAGCTTTAGCGTTTGCAGCCTTATTATTAATAATTCCAGGATTCGCAACAGATTTTTTAGGTCTATTAATTATTTTTCCTTTAACAAGAAAACTATTCTTTAAAAAATTTAAAAAAGAATATTCTCAAAAAAAAAATATAAAAGAAGACTTTATTGAAGGTGAATCTGAAGATATAGATGAAAAAAAATGAGCGAAAAATATAAAATTTTATCTAGTTTCATTAAAGATATGTCTAGTGAAACTCCTGATGTAGAAAGTTTTCTTTTTACAAAAGATAATATTTCAAAATATGAATTAGATATTGACATTAATTCTAACCCACTAAAAAATAAATTAATCGAAGTTAATACTTGTTTAAAATTTCATGATAAAACCAAACAAGAGAAAAAATCTTACTTTGAAGTAATTTATACATCGGTAGTTAGAATAGAAGATGTTGTAAAAGAAAAAAAAGACCTCCAAAAAATAATATTATGTGATGTTCCAACAGAAATTTACACAAAACTTGAAAAAATTTTATTAAATCTTTTATCAGACTCAGGATATCCCGGTGTAAAATTTGATAAAAAAATTGATTTTAATAACCTTTTTAAAGAAAAATTTAATTAAAAAAATTTTTTTTAAGACTGGATTTTAAAAATGATTTATGAAGTTCTTCTTCTTCTTTTGTTGGTTTTACAATTTTTTTAGAATAAGAGATTATATTTTTTTTTCCACTATTTATTTCACTAATTTCATCCGATTGAAAATTTAATAACGGTTCTTTTTGATCAATTAAATTTATATAAACTTTTGTAAGTAACTCACAATCAATTAAAGCAGTGTGCTTTTTTCTTTTTGAATTATCAATTTTATATCTTTTACAAAGTGCATCTAAATTAATTTGTGATCCAGGAAATTTTTCTCTAGCAATCTGAAGAGTGTCTATAACTGTATTCTTATCAATTTTTTCCCTTCCGATTAACGAAAGTTCATTATTTAAATGAGCCAAATCAAAACTTGCATTATGAATTACTAATTTTTTATCTTTTATAAAATCTAGAAATTCATCAACAATATCTTTAAATTTTTTTTGATACGAAAGAAATTCATCTGAATATCCATGAACTTTAAATGCTTGTTCAGAAACCTTTCTTTCTGGATTTAAATAGCAATGAAATTTTCTT
>CACIWJ010000021.1 GCA_902590365.1 uncultured Pelagibacteraceae bacterium
TTAGGTTTATTTTATTTTTTATTGTAGTTAATTATTTTTTTAATTTATCTAATAAAGCAAATAATATATTCAATTTTTGGTCTTTAATAATAATTATAGTTGCACTTGATTCATTCATAGAGTTTTTTTTGGGAAGAAATATTTTAGGTTACGGAGAACTTTATGGAGATAGAATTGTTAGTTTTTTTAAAGATGAACCAATTGTTGGTGGATATTTAAACGCCTTTATATTTATAATTATAGGTTATTTTTTTGATAAATTTTTTGAAAAAGATTTAAGATTTAAAATTTTGTTAGTTTTTATAATATTTCTTTTATTTTCGGCTGTTTTAATAACTGGAGAAAGATCAAATGGAATTAAAGTGACATTTGGATTAATTTTATTTTTTATTTTAAATAAAAGATTAAATTTTAATTATAAAATATTTACATTATTAAGTGTTATTACTATTTTTTTATTTTCAATACTAAATTCAAGCTATTTAAAAAATAGATATTATAATATGTTTGTATATCATTTTACTGATAGTGAAAGATTATCAATCTTTTTAGAAAAGCAGCATTACTCTAAATTATATAAATCTGGAATTGCAATATTTAAAGATTATCCATTTTTTGGAGTTGGAAATAAAAACTATAGAGTTGTAAGTAGTAGAGATGAAAATATTAGAGATGATTATGAATGGAGCACACATCCTCATCAAATTTATTTTGAATTTTTGTCTGAACATGGAGCGGTAGGCACAATAATACTTTTGTCACTTATATTCATAATGATGTTTAAAAATCTAAAAATTATCTGGAATTGACCTATGGTTTTTAGAACAAATTAAAGAAATTATAAAAGCAGAAAATCAAATAAAGAAAAGGGGAATACCAAAAGAATTCGATGAATTTAATAGGTTAAAATCTATTGGTTTTTCAGATAAAAAAATTGCTCAACTTTCTAAAACTAATGAAAAAATTATTAGGTCAAGAAGAATAGCTCTTAATGTGCTTCCTGTTTATAAGAAAGTGGATACTTGTGCAGCTGAATTCAAATCATTTACCCCTTATATGTACTCCACATATCAAAGAAATTTTTCATTAAAAACTGAATGTGAAGCTAATCCTTCTCCAAGAAAAAAAATTATAATTCTAGGAGGTGGACCAAACAGGATAGGTCAAGGAATTGAGTTTGATTACTGTTGCTGTCAAGCTAGCTATGCTTTGAAAGAAGCTAATTTTGAAACAATAATGATAAATTGTAACCCCGAAACTGTCTCAACTGATTATGATACAAGTGATAGATTATACTTTGAGCCATTAATTGAAGAGTATGTTCATAACATAATATTAAAAGAAAGATCAAAGGGTAACTTGGTAGGAATAATTGCACAATTTGGAGGTCAAACTCCTATTAAATTAGCAAAATTTCTCAATGAAAATTCATTACCAATAATAGGAACTCAGTATTCTTCCATCGACCTAGCTGAAGATAGAGATAGATTTAGAAAACTTTTAATTAAATTAAAATTAAAACAAGCAGAAAGTGGCATTGCAAAAACATACAATGAAGCAATTAAAATTGCTCAAAAAAATTGGATTACCTTTAATGGTTAGACCATCATATGTGCTAGGAGGAAGAGCAATGGAAATAGTTTACGAAAAAAGCCAACTAAAAGATTTTGTCGAAGAAGCATTTAAAGCTGGAGAAAACAATCCTATTTTAATTGATAAATTTATAAATAACGCAATGGAAGTTGACGTAGATGCTATATCGGATGGCAAAGAAGTTTTTGTTGCAGGTATAATGCAGCACATAGAAGAAGCAGGTATACATTCTGGAGACTCTGCATGTTGTCTTCCACCAGTTGCCATTAAAAAAGAACTAATTGAAGAAATTAATAATCAAACTAAAAAATTAGCTTTGGCATTAAAAGTAAAAGGTTTCATGAATGTCCAGTTTGCAATAAAAAAAGATCAGATTTTTATTATTGAAGTTAATCCAAGAGCTAGCAGAACTGTACCATTTGTATCGAAAGCTAAAGGAATTCCATTAGCTAAGATAGCTTCAAGAGTAATGACTGGAGAAAAATTGTCTAAATTTAATTTAAAAAATAAAAATAAAAAAATGTATGCAGTTAAAGAAGCTGTTTTTCCATTTAATAAATTTCCAAATGTAGATGTTTTGCTTGGACCTGAAATGAAGTCTACAGGGGAAGTTATGGGAATAGATAAAGATTTTGGCCTTGCTTATGCAAAGAGTCAAATTGCTGCGTCCAATTCATTACCTACAAAAGGATTAGCATTTATTTCCTTAAAAAATAGTCATAAAGAAGAAGGAATAGATTTAGCTAAACAATTATTAAAATTAAATTTTACACTTTCTGCTACAGAAGGAACAGCAAATTTCATCCGAAAACACGGAATGAAATGTAAAAAAATAAATAAAGTTAGTGGAGGCTCACCACATATCGTTGATGTATTAAATTCTAAAAAAATTGCTTTAGTAATAAATACGGGAGGTGGAAAAAGTGAGCATCGTCTTAATGATGCAATCGCTTTAAGAAGAGGAACTTTAATAAACAAAGTGCCTTATTGTACAAATATGTCAACTGCTCAGGCTTGTTTAAAAGGAATAAAATCCTTAAAAACAAAAGCAATTACAGCAACTTCTCTTCAAGATATTTAATTATTCTACTTTCCAGTCAGTTGGAAAAGTAACATAATTTACTTGTAAGCAGCGTCTTTCTTTAACTATTTCTTTTTTTTCCATACCGTGCCAAGTATTAGGACCGCTCGAAAAAAAATATCCATAATTATCTTTATAAGGAAGAGTTTTAATTTTTTTTAATTCATTATCATAAAAATCTGTTCCCAGATCTTCACTTTCATTTGTCTTGTTAACAAATAGCAAGCATGAAATAAGCTTTTCTTTAATATCGCAGTGTGGTTTAAGCCAAAAACCTTTCCTATCACATATAACTTCAACCCTAACATAAGAGTTGGATAAATCTTTTCCAATTAAACTTGAAATTTTTTCATAAGTTTTTTTATTTTGAAGTTCTTTTATAAAATTTGTTAAATTTGGAAAATCATTTGAGTTTTCTCTTGTTATAAAACATCTAAATTTTAAAGCTTTTCCACCTTCAGAAATCCCTTCTCTAAACTTACCTTCTCCACCATCAATAGCTCTTGTTCCGTCATAATTAAGATTATGTTCTGTTGGATTATCAATATCAGCATTTATAATTTCAGCAATTTGTTCTTTAGTTAAAGGTTCATTCAATTCCCAATGTGTAAATGGACTTTCAAATTTTTTTGATTTTTTTTCTATTGAATTTAAAAATGACATTAAGATATATATTTTTTAATTTCCTCGGCTATTCTAGTAGTTTCATTTAAACTTTTATAAGACCAAATTTCAAGTTTTTCATTTAAATTTTTTGTTATATTTAATTCACTAAATAAATCTCTAAATTTTTTAAACCTTTCATCTTTTCTTTTAGCAGGTATATCTGCAATATAAATAGGTTTTCCAGTTAAAGCTGCTTCTGATATCATTGAAGTGGAGTCGCAGGTAACAATAATATATTTTGCCAAGGATAATCCAGAAAGATAGGCTTTTTTATCTACATTATTAATTACAAGATTTTCTGGTCCTAAATGTTCATTTGCTAAGTTAATTGTTTTTTTAGGCGTTCGCATAGAAGGAATTACAATTGCTTGCAAATTATTGTTATTCAAAATTTTTTTAATTATGCCAAAAATATTTATTAAATTTTGATCTTCATAATCATAGTATTTATTTGGTCCCCCTAAAACTAATAATAGATATTCATAATTTTTGCTTAGCTTGTCTGCTAGATAGTTATGATTATTTTTAATTTCATCTAAAGTTAAATAATGTATTGCACCTTGTGAGGTAATAACATTTTTTCCTCTTAAATTGTCATGTTCTGGAGCAATTACTAAATCAAAATTACCTAGAGAAACCTTTGGATCTTGAATATGAATATTAAAAACTTTTTTTTTTGAACTTTTCTTTAGATATATTGAGGGAATTACACTTTTTCTTCCACAAGAAATAATTATATCAAAATCTGAAATATCAATTTTTTTAAAAACTAACTTTGAAACAGGAGTTAAATTTGGAGGAATTAATTTCCAAAAACTATTTAGTTCAACTTTTTGGTGAGTAAATTCAATATCTAAAGCTTTAGCCAAACCTTCAACTTGGCTTATCATGCCATGCATTCCTTCGGTCAATAATAACCCTTTTAATTTGCTCATTAATTACTATATAGCTTTGATATGAATCAGAATCCATCTAAACACACAAAAGTGTTGATAATTGGATCTGGGCCTGCCGGATACACCGCTGCAGTTTATGCTGCAAGAGCAATGCTTAAACCTGTAATGATTTCTGGTATGGAACCAGGAGGACAATTAACAACTACTACTGATGTAGAAAATTATCCTGGATTTGCAAAAGTAATTCAAGGTCCTTGGCTAATGGAAGAAATGCGAGAACAAGCTAAAGCTGTTGGAACTGAAATAATTGAGGATCATATTTCATCTGTAAATTTAAAATCTAAACCATTTGAAGCTATTGCGGAAAGCGGCCAAAAATATACGGCAGACTCAATTATTATTTCAACTGGAGCGCAAGCAAGATGGTTAAATATTGAATCTGAACAGAAATATAGAGGATTTGGAGTATCTGCATGCGCAACATGTGATGGTTTTTTCTTTAAAGAGAAAACAGTTGCAGTTGTCGGTGGTGGGAATGCTGCAGTAGAAGAAGCTATGTTTCTTACAAAATTTGCATCAAAAGTAAAATTAATTCATAGAAGAAATTCTTTAAGAGCTGAGAAAATGCTTCAAGCCAAATTAATGGCTAACAAAAAAATTGAAATTATTTGGGATAGTGTTGTTGAAGAAGTTATCGGAGATAACGAGCCAAAAAATGTTAAAGGATTAAAAATTAAAAATGTAAAAACAAACAAAATTGAAGAATTAAAAATTGATGGTCTTTTTATTGCTATCGGTCATGATCCAGCAACCCAATTATTTAAAGATCAACTAGATATGGACAAAGAAGGGTATTTAAATACAAAACCAGACTCTACAGAAACTAATATACCTGGTGTTTTTGCTGCAGGAGATGTTAAAGATAAAATATTTAGACAAGCTGTAACTGCTGCAGGAATGGGATGTATGGCTGCACTTGAAGCTGAAAAATTTTTATCTCACTAAGTTATGTGCCCTGTATGTTGGATAAGTGGATTTATAGCTGCATTATTGGGAGGATCTTTTATAGCTGTTGCAAATCATCCAATATCTTGGATTTTAAGTATTATTTTAATTTCTTACGCAGGTTATAAATTTTATGAAGCTAAAAATAGAGGGAAAAAAATGAGTGATGAAACAAAAGATAAAAATAAAAAAACAATATTTAGGTTTATTCAAGGTGTAGTCGTTGGTTCAATTGTTACTATAATTGTTTTTTATGGATTAACTTATAAAGAACATCAAAGAATGCATGAACTTTTAGAGAAACACGGTATTGAAAAGCACGAACACTAAATAATACTATTCTAAACTTTCACAAAAAGATTTTATTCTTTCCATTGCAACTTTTAACTTTTCCATTGAAGTCGCATAGGAAATTCTAAAATATCCATCTAAGCCAAAAGCAGATCCTTGGACTACAGCAACATTGGCTTTGTCTAATAATTTTTCAACGAAATCAGAATCTGTTTTTAATTTTGTTTTTTTTCCTAATAGCTGTTTACAACTTGGAAATACATAAAATGCACCGTTAGGTGTTAAACAATTAATGCCTTTAATATTATTTAAGCTTTTTACTACGAAATTTCTTCTTTCTTTGAATGCATCTGATCTTTCTTTAATAAAATCTTGAGAACCATTTAAAGCTTCAACTGCAGCAGCTTGACTTACTGATGAAGGATTTGAAGTCGATTGAGATTGAATTTTTCCAATTGCTTTAATTATATCTTTTGGGCCAGCTGCATATCCTATTCTCCAACCAGTCATTGCGTATGATTTGCTGACACCGTTCATTGTTAATGTTCTATCTTTTAATATAGAAACTTGCGCAATTGTGAAAAAATTAAAATTATCATATTTAATATGCTCATAAATATCATCACTTAAAATATGAATTTTTTTATTTTTTATTAATATTTTTGCCAAACTTTCAATTTCATCTTTTGTGTAGCCTGCTCCTGTTGGATTTGAAGGCGAATTTAAAATTAACCATTTAGTTTTTTTTGAAATAGCTTTTTGAAGTTTTTTAGGAGTTAATTTAAAACCATCTTTTTCTTCACATTTAACTATTTTTGGTTTTCCTCCTGCAAGCAAAACCATGTCTGGATATGAAACCCAAAAGGGTGCTGGAATTATTACTTCATCACCTTTGTTTAAAGTTGCCATAAATGCATTATAGAGAACTTGTTTTCCACCAGTTCCAACTGTTATTTGGTCAGTTGTGTAATCTAGTTTATTTTCTCTCTTAAATTTATCTACAATTGCTTTTTTTAATTCTGGAGTCCCATCAACAGCTGTGTATTTTGTATCACCGTCTCTAATAGCTTTAATAGCTGCATCTTTGATATTGTCTGGTGTATCAAAATCAGGCTCGCCTGCACCTAAGCCAATGACATCTTTCCCAGCAGCTCTTAATTCTCTAGCTTTTTGGGTAACTGCTATAGTTGGGGAAGGTTTTATTCTTTTTAAATTGTTAGATATTATGCTCATTGAAATATATTTCTTATTTTATTACTTTGTTTAATATATGCAAAACACTTATCAAGATTTAATTACTGATATACAAAGCAAAAACCCTGAAATTAGTGGAAAACTTGAAGGTGGTAAAAAGTTTAAAATTAAATCTGATTTTAAACCAGCTGGCGATCAACCCGAAGCTATAAAGAAGTTAGTTCAAAGTGCAAAAAAAGGTAACTTTAGTCAAGTACTACTAGGTGTCACCGGTTCTGGAAAAACTTTTACTATGGCAAAAATTATTGAACAGACCAACAGACCTGCTTTAATTTTAGCACCTAATAAAACACTAGCTGCTCAACTTTATGGTGAGATGAAAACTTTCTTTCCAGATAATGCTGTAGAATATTTTGTTTCATATTATGACTATTACACACCTGAAGCTTATGTCCCCAGATCAGATACATACATCGAAAAGGAAGCTTCGATCAACGAACAAATAGATAGAATGAGACACTCTGCTACTAGATCACTTCTTGAAAGAGATGATGTTTTAATTGTTGCAAGTGTATCTTGTATCTATGGCTTAGGTTCCGTTGAGGCTTATAGTAAAATGACATTAACTCTACAAAAAAATTATCAATATAATAGAGAACAAATAATAAAATCACTTGTAAATTTACAATATAAAAGAAATGACCAAAATTTTTATAGAGGAACCTTTAGGGCTAGAGGAGAATATTTAGAAGTTTTTCCTTCCCACTTAGAAGATAGAGCCTGGAGATTAAGTTTGTTTGGAGATAAGCTGGAAAATATTGAAGAATTTGATCCATTAACTGGAGATCAAGTAAAAGAATTAAATTTAATAAAAATATATGCAAATAGTCACTACATCACACCAAAACCAACTATAGAACAAGCAATAATAAATATTAAAAAAGAATTAGAAGTAACTTTAAAAAAACATAAAGCTGAAAATAAATTATTAGAAGCTCAAAGATTAGAGGAAAGAACTAAATTTGATTTAGAAATGATAGAAGCAACAGGTTCTTGCGCTGGTATTGAAAACTATTCAAGATTTTTATCTGGTAGAAAGGCTGGTGAACCGCCTCCTACTTTGTTTGAATATTTTCCTGATAACACTTTAATATTTGTTGACGAGTCTCATGTGACTGTACCACAACTCAATGGTATGTTTAAAGGTGATAGATCAAGAAAAAGTACTCTAGCTGAATTTGGATTCAGACTTCCTTCTTGTATGGATAATCGGCCTCTTAAATTTGAAGAATGGAATTTGATGAGAACACAAACTATATTTGTATCTGCAACACCTGGCCCATGGGAACTGGCACAAACAAAAGGGAAATTTATAGATCAAGTCATAAGACCAACAGGATTAATTGATCCACCAGTTGAAATTAAGCCTGCAAAAAATCAAGTTGATGACTTAATGCACGAGTGTAAAAAAACTGTAGAAAAAAATTATAGAGTATTAGTTACAACTTTAACAAAAAGAATGGCTGAAGATTTAACAGAGTATTTACACGAAAATGGAATTAAAGTTAGGTATCTTCATTCTGACATAGATACTCTTGAAAGAATTGAAATCATGAGAGACTTAAGACTCGGTGTCTTTGATGTACTAGTTGGAATCAATCTTTTAAGAGAAGGATTAGATATACCCGAATGCGCTCTAGTTGGAATATTAGATGCAGATAAAGAAGGTTTTTTGAGATCTGAAACTTCTCTAATACAAACAATTGGAAGAGCTGCAAGAAATTTAGATGGCAGAGTTATATTGTATGCCGATAAAGAAACAAAAAGTATAAAGAAAGCGATTGAAGAAACAAACAGAAGGAGATCAATACAGTTAGATTATAATAAAAAAAATAAGATAAACGCTACAACGGTTAAAAAAGAAATTAGTGATATACTGGAAAGTGTTTATGAAAAGGACTATGTAAAAATTGGAACAGGTGAAAATATTGGAGGAAATCTTAAAAAACACCTAAAAGCTTTAAATAAAAAAATGAAAGAAGCTGCAACAAACCTTGAGTTTGAAGAAGCGGCAAAAATTAGAGATGAAATAAGAAAACTTGAAAGTACTGAACTAGAGATTACACTAAACCCAAAAGTAAAACGATACAGCTTAAAAAATAAAAAGTACCCAGAAGGAAGATCTAAGATGGGAATGCCAGGAACAAGGGCTCAAAAAGGTAAAAAAAAGTGGAAGCAAATAAAATAATTATAACTGGAGGTGCTACAAGAATTGGGGCAGCTATTGCAAAAAAATTATCAGGGCCAGGAGCAGAAATCGTTATTCATTACAAAAGTTCAAAATTAAATGCCGAAAAATTAAAAAAAGAATTATCTAAAAATTTAACTAAAGTATATTTAGTTAAAGGTGATTTGAGCAAAGAAACAGATATAAAAAAAATAGTAAAATTTGCAAAATCTAAATTAAAATATTTTGATTGTTTAATTAATAATGCCTCATTATTTGAAAATGATAAACTTGAAAATTTTACAACTGATAGATGGGAACACCATTTAAGAGTAAATTTAAGGGCCCCTGCTCTTTTATCTAAAGAATTTTCAAAAAATACTAGAGGAAAAAATAACAATATTATTAATATAATTGACCAAAGAGTATTTAAACTAACTCCATATTTCTTCTCTTATACAATTAGTAAAACTGGCCTTTATACTTTAACAAAAACTAGTGCTATGAGTTTAGCACCAAATATAAGAGTCAATGGTATAGCACCTGGGCCTACTTTAAAAAATAAAAGGCAAAGCAAAAAACACTTTAGAAAACAATACATGGCTACCCCACTTAAAAGAAAAGTAGATGTTGAACAAATATGCAATGCAGTTGACTTTTTCATAAAAAATATATCTATTACTGGTCAAGTTTTAGCAATAGATAGTGGTCAAAATCTTAATTGGCAAACACCAGATGTTATAGGCAAAGAATGAAAAAAAATAATCTTAAAGTTGTAAAAATAGGCAGGAATAAAACTTTATTTAATTATGAAAAAAAGGTTCTTATAAAAGAACTTATTTTAAATCTTAAACTTGGATACTATGATTTTGAAAAAGCGACACCACAGAAAGTTAAATTCAGTTTAGAGGCAAACTACGAAGATAAAAAACCAACAAATGACAAAGATTTAAAGTCAATTGTCAATTACGCTAAACTTGTAAAATTAATAAAAAAATTAGTTAAAAATAAACATTATAACTTTCTTGAAACATTAGCGGAAGATGTTTTTGATGAACTATTTAAAGATAAGAGAATAGATAAAATATCACTTAAAATTGAAAAATTGGAAATTATGAAAGATTGTTCATCAGTTGGTATTCAAATTGCTAAAAAGAGAAGTCATGACAAGCCCTGATATCGGAAAAGATGTAATTAAAAAAGAATTACCGCTCATACCAAAACTGCCTGGGGTTTATAAGATGTTAAATTCCAAAAATGAGATTTTGTACGTGGGTAAAGCTAAAAACTTACCTAATAGATTACAAAGTTATGTTTCAGAAAAAAATCATATTATAAGAACTGAAAGAATGTTATCTCAAACTAAAAAGCTTGAAATAACAACTACCTCTAATGAAAGTGAAGCTTTGTTGTTAGAAGCTAATTTAATAAAAAAACATAAACCGCGATTTAATATTCTTTTAAGAGATGACAAATCTTTTCCTTTCATATTTATTGGCAAAGAAGATAAGTGGCCTCAAATTAAAAGACATAGAGGAAAAAAAGATAAAAAAGGATTTTTTTTTGGCCCCTTCGCATCTGCAGGTTCTGCAAATTGGACTATTAAAATGATACAAAAAATTTTTCATCTTAGAGTTTGTGATGATACTGTTTTTAAAAATAGAAAAAGACCATGTATTTTATATCAAATAAAAAGATGTTCAGCGCCATGTGTTGGCTACATAAAAGAAAATGATTATAAACAAACAGTAAAAGATGCAATTGAATTTGTCTCTGGCAAATCAAGACGAATTCAAAAAAATCTTTCAAGTCAAATGGAAAAAGCTAGTGAAGAACTTGACTTTGAAAAAGCTGTAATTTTGAGAGATAGAATAAAATCATTAAACATAATTCAATCATCTCAAAGAATTAATGAATCAAACTTAGTAGAGGCAGATGTAATAGCCGGTTACAAAGAGTCAGGTAAAACATGTGTTCAGGTTTTTTTTTATAGATCAAAACAAAATTGGGGAAATCAATCTTTTTTTCCAAAGCATGATCCTGATGAAAGCCTTGGTGAAATTTTAAATTCATTTGTATCTCAATTTTACGAAAATAAAAGTGTTCCATCTTCAATAATTTTATCAACAGAAATAAGAGAAAAAAATTTAATCGAAAAAACGC
>CACIWJ010000022.1 GCA_902590365.1 uncultured Pelagibacteraceae bacterium
TATGTCCAGAGAAGTAATGGAATACGATGTTGTTATTGTTGGTGGTGGACCATCGGGACTTGCAACCGCAATAAAATTAAAGCAACTTAATTCAGATATAAATGTTTGTCTTTTAGAAAAAGCTTCTGAAATTGGTGCTCATATTTTGTCAGGAAATGTTTTTGAAACAAAGGCACTAGACGAATTAATTCCTAACTGGAAAGAGTTAAATTCACCAATAAAAACTAAAGTTTCAAAAGAAAAGTTTTTATTTTTAGGAAAAACAAAATCTTTAAGTTGGCCTACTTGGTTGTTGCCAAAAGTACAACATAACAAAAATAATTACATAATAAGCCTTGCAAATTTATGTAGATGGTTAGCAGAACAAGCCGAGGCTCTGGGTGTAGAAATATTTCCTGGTTTTCCTGCAAGTGAAATTTTATATAATGAAGATGGTTCAGTTAAAGGAGTTGCTACGCAAGATATGGGTCTTGATAAAGAAGGAAATAAGAAAGATAGTTTTGAATCAGGTATGGAATTGCATGCAAAAGTAACTGTATTTGCAGAAGGATGCAGAGGGCATTTAGGAAAGCAATTGATTAATAAATTTGAATTAAACAAAGGAAAAGATCCTCAACAATATGGAATAGGTTTTAAAGAAATATGGGAAATTAATGAAGAAAAACACGAAGAAGGTATGGTGATGCATACGGCTGGATGGCCGTTAGATAAAAATACTTATGGAGGAAGTTTTGTTTATCATGCAGAAAATAAGCAGGTTTTTTTAGGTTATGTAATTGGTTTAGATTATCAAAACCCACATCTATCACCTTTTGATGAATTTCAAAGATTCAAAACTCATCCAGCAATAAAAAAAATAATTGAAGGGGGTAAAAGAATTTCTTATGGAGCCCGAGCTCTTATCGAGGGAGGTCTTCAAAGTTTACCTCAAATGTTTATGCCAGGCGCATTGTTAGTGGGTTGTGATGCAGGCACATTAAATATGCCAAAAATTAAAGGCTCTCATACAGCAATGAAAAGTGGAATGATTGCAGCTGAAACAATTATTGAAAATTTAAAAGAAAATAAAGATTTATCTTCTTATGAAGATAAATTTAAAAAAAGCTGGGTCTACAAAGAGCTACATGCAGCTAGAAATGTTAAACCAAGTTTTAGCTGGGGTTTAATTTTAGGAATAATTTTTACGGGTATAGATCAAATTTTATTTAGAGGAAAATTACCATTTACTCTTAAACATAAACACGCTGACCATGAATCTTTAAAACCTGCAAATGAAATGCCTAAAATAGAATATCCAAAGCCAGACAACATAATTACTTTTGATAAAACTAGCTCTGTATATCTTACTGGAACCAATCACACTGATAATCAACCAGTACATTTAAAACTCAAAGATCACAATCTTCCTATAAGTTATACACTTGAAAAATTTGATGAACCTGCACAAAGATATTGTCCTGTAGGAGTTTATGAAATTCAGACAGAAAATAATTTAAAAAAGTTTGTAATAAATTCTCAAAATTGTATTCATTGCAAAACTTGCGATATTAAAGAACCTTCACAAAATATTAATTGGGTTACTCCTGAAGGTGGAGGTGGTCCTAAATATGGTAATATGTAGTTAAGAAAGATCTATAGCCAATTTTTTTAATTTTTCTATAGGAACAACTTTAAGAGTGTTTTCGTGAGTTTTTTTTAAATAAACTGAACATCCTTTACCAGCTTCGATTGCTCTAGCTACCCATCCTGCACATACACACCAATTATCTCCATTCTTTAATCCAGGAAAACCAAATTCTGGATGAGGAGTGATCAAATCATTACCTGCTTGCTTACACCATTCTAGAAATTCATCATTAACTTTTACGCAAACTGTATGTAATCCATGATCATTTTCATCTGTATTACAACAGCCATCTCTAAACCAACCTGTTAAAGGTTCTTGAGAACATTCTTCTAGATCTTCGCCTAGAACATTTTTTTGTTTTTCACTCATTAAATTTTGGTTGGATTTGGTTGACCTTTATAAACTTTGTCTGGATCAAATTTTTTTTCTTTTTCCTCAAATTTCATTTCAACATTTCTTCCATTTTCAATTTTTCCAAGTGGAATTGATCTATAAAAACAAGATTTATATCCTACGTGACAACTAGCACCATTTCCCAAGTCTACGCTTAACCAAACTGAATCTTGGTCATCATCAATTCTTATTTCCTTAACCTTCTGTACAAAACCACTTGTTTTTCCTTTGTGCCAAATTTCTTTTCTAGATCTACTCCAATAGTGAGCCTCCTTTGTTTCTATTGTAAGTCTTAACGCTTCGACATTCATGTATCCGTGCATTAGAATCTCTTTGGTATTCACACAAGTAGTAACTACTGGAATTAAGCCATCATTATCAAATTTGGGCGATAAAAGGTTTCCCTCTTCAATATCAGCGACATTTTCTCTTTTTTTAAACATTATGTGGTATTATGTAACATATTCAGGAATATAATAAATATTTTAAAAATTAGTATTTATATATATAACCATCGCGATGAAATTAGTAAAAAACGAAAACAACAAAAATCAGCAAAATCAAATTTCTGAAAAAGAAGCAGAAGAGGCATTTATAAAAATTTTAAAATGGATGGGAGAAGATCCTTCCAGAGAAGGTCTAATAGAGACTCCAAAAAGAGTAATTAAAGCATTTAAAGAATATTTTAAAGGATATAACGAAGATCCAAAAAAAATTTTAGAAAAAACTTTTGGAGATGTTGAGGGTTATGATGATATGGTTATTCAAAAAAATATATCAGTACAAAGCCATTGCGAACATCACATGGCACCAATAATTGGAGTAGCTCATGTTGCGTATATTCCTAACAATAGAGTTGTCGGATTAAGTAAACTCGCAAGGGTTGTAGATGTATTCTCAAAAAGACTTCAAACACAAGAAAGATTAACTATGCAAATTGCAAATACGTTAATGGACTCATTAGATGCCAAAGGTGTAGCAGTTTCAATAGATTCAACGCACCATTGTATGACAATGAGAGGAATTAAAAAAGAACAAGCTACAACTGTAACAAATTACTACTTAGGAAAATTTAAAGAAGATTTAAGTTGTCAAAATAGATATTTAAGATTTATTAGCAAATAAATCTAGACTATATTCCTTTACTGTTATGTCAGAAAAATTTAAAGCTATATTGCTCAATCAAGAGGGTGAAAAATTTTCAAGAGAAATTAAAGAAATAGATAAAAGTTTCTTAAAACATGGAGATGTTTTAGTAAAAGTTGATTATTCAAGTTTGAATTTTAAAGATGCATTAATTCTAAAAAATGGTGCGAGATTAGTAAAAGAATTTCCTCATATTCCTGGAATAGACTTTTCAGGAAAAGTGGTTGAAAGTAAAAGTAATAAATTTAAAGAAGGAGATGAAATTATTCAAACGGGCTGGAGGGTAGGTGAAATTTATTATGGTGGATATTCTCAGTACGCAAAAGTTAATGCAGATTTTTTAGTTAAAAAACCAAAAAACATTTCTACAAGACAAGCAATGATGTTGGGAACTGCAGGATTAACTGCTATTCAATGTGCCTTTACAACGAAACAAACTAGAGAGGTATTGTTATTAGGTGAAAAGGTAAATGATGTAGTTGTTACTGGAGCTTCCGGAGGTGTTGGTAGTATTGCAGTAATGATGTTAAGTAAAATGGGTTGTAAAGTAACAGCAGCGACTTCAAAACCTAATGAAGATTATTTAAAATCAATAGGTGCAAAAAACATAATAAAATCAAGTGATTTAGACAAAGAAGCAAGACCTTTAGATAAAGGTTTATACGATGGTGCAGTTGATACAGTAGGTGGAAATATTTTAACAAATATTTTATCACATATTAAGCCAAATGGAATTGTAGCAGCATGTGGAAATGCTTCGAGTATAAAGCTTAATACTACAGTAATGCCTTTCATTATAAGAGGTGTAAAACTTTGGGGAATTGATTCAGTTAGTGTATCAATTAAAAGAAGAGAATTTCTTTGGGACGAAGCATCAAAATTAGTTGATTTTGATCTTTTAGATAAATCTATAAAAGAAATTAGTTTAGAACAATTACTAGAAGAATATTCAAAAATGCTTGAAGGTAAAACTTCTGGAAGATATATAATTAACTTAAATAAATAATGGATTGGGATAAATTAAAAATATTTCATGCTGTTGCAGAGGCGGGAAGTTTTACAAGTGCAACTGTTAATCTTAATTTAAGTCAGTCAGCAATAAGTAGACAAATTCAATCTTTAGAAGAGGATTTAAAAGTTAAATTATTCGAAAGACATGCTAGAGGTTTAACTTTGACGGAAAATGGTGAGTACGTATTTAAAACAGCACATGAAGTAATTACCAAATTAAGAGAAGTTGAAACATCTTTAGGTGATAAAAAAAATAAACCTAGTGGAAAATTAACAGTTACTACATTTGTAAGTTTTGGGACAACATGGTTAACTCCAAGAATTCAAGAATTTATGCAATTAAATCCTGAGATAGAGGTTGAACTTATTTTTGATGATAAGGAGTTAGATTTAAGTACAAGGCAAGCAGATATTGGAATTTGGGCCAGAAGACCTAAACAACTGAATTATATTCAAAAAAAATTAATTGATATTAATTATCATATATATGGATCACCAAAATACTTAGAAAAACACGGATACCCAAAAAAACTAAGTGATTTAAATCAACATAAGTTTATATCTTTTGGTAAAGGTGCACCTTCACCCGTTTTTAATCCAGATTGGGCTTTAAAACTTGGAATGAAAGATAATAAAAAGAGGAAGACCGTTATGAAGGTTAACAGCGTTTATGGATTGCTTCTTGCAGTTCAAAGTGGTGTTGGTTTAGCCGCACTTCCTGACTATTTGACAGTGAAACAGCCAAATATAGTTAAAGTTTTACCAAGTATAGAAGGACCAATTACAGAAGCACATTTTGTCTATCCTCAATCATTGAAAAATGTGGCTAGAGTTCAAGCATTTAGGAATTTTCTATATAGTAAAATCTCAGAATGGGAATTTTAGCTCTAAAAACATAGTAAATATCTAATAAATTTAAACAGCGACAATATTGCAATTGATAATCATTCTCATTGATAATAGTTACTAATCTCATTAAAGTACAATTAATACGTTTAACAGAAGGACAAATATTATGAAAAGAATAGTTATAATTTCAATACTATTTACTTTTATTTCTAGTTTTGCGTTAGCTAATGAAGTTAATGTTTTTAGCGCACGTCACTACGATTCAGATATTCAACTTTATGAAAAATTCACTGCCAAATCAGGAATTAAAGTAAATGTTGTATCTGGTAAGAGTAAAGCATTAGAAAAAAGGATAATAGAAGAAGGAGCTGACTCAAAAGCTGACCTTTATATTACCGCAGACGCTGGAAGATGTGGAGCATTTAAAGCAAAAGGAATGCTTCAAGGAGGATTAACATCTGCAGCAATCAAAGCAGCTGTTCCAGCTAACTTTAGAACTCCACAATGGGTAGGAATTGCTAAAAGAGCAAGAATAGTTTATTTCGCACCCGAGAGAGTAACTGGTGCAGAGCTTTCAGGTTTAACTTATGAAAGTTTAGCGGATCCAAAATGGAAAGGCAGACTTGTTATAAGAAAATCAAATAACATTTATAATCAATCACTTGTAGCTTCATTAGTAAAAAATAATGGAAAAAAAGCTGCGGGGGCGTGGGCAGAAGGTGTTGTTTCAAATATGGCAAGAACTCCAAAAGGTAACGACAGAGCACAAATTATGGCAGTAGCAGCAGGAGAGGCTGATATTGCAGTAGCTAACACATACTACTTAGCTTTAATGTTATCTGGTAAAAAAGGAGCAGAACAACAAGAAGCTGCTAAAAAAGTTAAACCATTTTTTCCTAACCAAGATAACAGAGGAACACACATGAATATTAGTTGTGCAGGTTTAGTAAAAAATGCACCTAATAAAGCAAATGCAGTTGCATTAGTAGAATTTTTACTAAGCACTGAAGCTCAAGAGCATATAGTTAACAATACTTTTGAATATCCAATGATTGCAGGAGTTTCCCCCCATCCATTGGTTGTTGAAATGGGCTTAGATTTTAAACAAGATCTAAAAACTAAAGTTGTCAACTATGGTAAAAAACAAGCTGACGCACTAGAGGTAATGTTAGCAGCTGGTTGGAAATAATAAGTTGATGATGTTAACAAACAAAAAGAATTTATTTGAGATAGATTATAATAAATCTTCTAAAGCATGCGATCCGTGTGCTTCAGAGTGTAAAAAAATTAATCTTAAAATAAATAATAGAAAGTTCTCTGAACTCAAAAATGACGAGGTTTCACATATCCTAAAAATTTTTGAAGATAGCGAATAACTTTCTTAATATTGTGCTTGTAATTAATTGGATTACCCCCTTTGAGTTACAAGCACATGACAATATAAGGGTAATATGTTGTATAAAAAATTTAATATTTGGTATTTAAATTCATTTTTAATATCTGCTATTGTAGCTATTCCTATAGTAACAGTATTTTCAAGTTTTTTTGAAAGTACTGGAAAGTATTCTGTTATTATTAAAGATACTTTTTTATTTGATTACATTTATAGCTCAGCATTACTATTAAGTGGTGTTTTGGTTTTTACATTTATTATTGGTGTAGGTTGTGCTTACCTTGTTTCATTTTATAAATTTCCAGGCTCTAACTTTTTTAAATGGGCGCTGATTTTATCTTTTGCAGTACCATCTTATATATACGCTTATTCATTGACTGCATTTTTTGAAAACTATGGAACAGCATATTCTATTTTGAAAAATATTTTTGGGGATGGGGAATATAACTCTAAAATTCCAAAGTTTGATGAAATGATGGGAGCAATTATAGCTATTTCATTTTCTTTATTTGGATATGTTTATGTATTAACTAGAGCCTCATTTTATCATCAATCGCAAAACCTGATAGAACTAGGTAAAAACCTAGGTTTTTCAAGGAAAAAATCGTTTTTTAAAATTATACTACCTTCAGCAAGGCCTGCCATAGTTGCTGGACTTTCATTGGTTGCAATGGAAACATTATCTGACTTTGGTTCAGTATCCTTTTTTGGAATTTCCACTCTAACAACAGGTATATATAATGCCTGGGTATCATTTGATGATTTGGCTTTAGCAAATAGATTATCATTCTTTTTATTAATATTTATTTTAGGTTTGTTTACACTTGAAAATATATCTAGAAGAAAAGCACAATACCACACACCGGTCAAAGCAGGTTTTAAGTCAAAGTCTTTAATAGAATTAAATGGTTATAAAGCATTAACTGCATTTTTGATTTGTGGAACAGTATTTTTTATAAGTTTTTTATTTCCTGTGTTACAAATGATGTATTGGACAATAATTTTCCCAAAACATTTGGCAGACCTTAAAATTATAGAATTATTTTTAAATACAATTTTACTAGTTGCGTTAGCAAGTAGTGTGTTAATAATATTTGCATTTATATCTAATTTTGGAAATAGAGTAACAAAAAGCAAATTTTTAAATTTTCTAACAACATTTTCAGTTTGTGGATATGCTATACCAGGCGTAATACTTGCTGTTGCCTACATTTCATTTGTTTCTTGGTTTGACAATAATTTTATTAGTTTTTTTGAAATAAAAAGTATAAAATCTATATTTATTGGATCCATAATAGGTTTAGTGGTTGTATACTTTGTTAGATTTTACTCATTGGCAAGCAATGGAATTAAATCAGGATACCTTAAGATAAATTATTCTATCGATGAAAGTTCTTACTTACTTGGTTATTCAAAATTAAAAACATTTTTAAATATTCATGTACCCTATTTAAAAAATTCAGTTTTATTGATAGGTATTTTGATTGCGATAGAAATTATAAAAGAACTCCCAATTACATTAATTTTGCGACCATTTAATTTTGAAACATTTGCTACCCAAGCATATATTTTTGCATCTCAAGATTTATTAGAAGCTGCTGCAGCACCTTCACTTTTTTTAATTGTTATTGCAAGTTTATTTATTTTAACTACATATAGATATATCCTTAAGGATTAAAACATGAATAAGAATTTCTTTGAAATTGAAAATGTAAATTTTTCTACAGGAGGTAGAACCAAAGTAAAAAATCTTTCATTAAAAATTGAGAATGAAGGTGATGTGATATGTTTACTTGGACCCTCTGGTATTGGTAAAACAACAATATTAAGAACAATTGCTGGTTTAGAAAAAATTAGTTCAGGAAAAATTTCATTAAAAAATAAAATTATTTCATCTTCAAAAGTTCATGTTGAGCCTGAAAATAGAAATATATCACTTTCCTTTCAGGATAATTGTTTATTTCCACACTATAACGTTTTAGATAACATAAAATTTGGTGCTGCAAGAAACCAAAAAAGTAAAAAAAAATTAGATGTTGATGAAATAATTAATTTTCTTCATTTAAATCATATAAAAGATAAATTTCCTCATCAAATTAGTGCTGGTGAGTCACAAAGAGCTGCCCTTGCAAGATCCTTATTATCTAAACCTGATTTACTATTATTAGATGAGCCTCTTTCAAATGTTGACCAAAGTTTTAAAGAAGAAATACAAGTTAAACTTAAACAAATTCTTAATGATTTAAAAATAACAACAATTATTGTTACACATGACTCTTATGAGGCTTTTTATTTGGGATCTAAGTGTGGAATTATTCTTGATGGATTATTAAAGCAATACGATGACCCTTATAATGTTTATCATTTTCCAAATTCTATTGAAGTTGTTAATTTTTTGAATAGAGGAATATTAATTCCGGCGAAAGTTACAGGCGAAAATAGTCTAGAAAGTAATGATTTAGGTACAATTAAGGGTAATTTTATAAAACACTACCCAAAAGGATCTAATGTTAAGTTATTAATTCAGCCTGAAGATTTAGAACATGATGATAAAAGCAACTTAAAGTTAGAAGTTGTAGATAGAAAATTTAGAGGTACAAATTTTATTTATACTTTAAAAACTTTAAGCAATTTATTGATACCAGTTTTTGTTCATTCTCATCATATTCATCAACATGAAGTAGATGAAAAATTTGGTATAAAAAGACCAATTTATATAGATCATATTGTTTGTTTTTAGTAGCGCCTATTCACTAACGTATACAGAAATTCCTCTTGAGTTTACATCTACATCAAATTTTTTATGCAAAGGAGGAAAAGCACGTTGAGAACAATCAAGTCTATCACATGTTCTACAAGAAACACCTACAGGTGTTTCAGTTTTTTTATCATTAATATTTAAATTTTCAGTGTAGACAAAATCTTTTGCATATTTAGCTTCACAACCAAGTCCTATTGATAAAATACTTTTTGATTGACCAAATTTTCCAACTCCTTTTTCTACAGTTTTCGCTATACAAACATATTTTTCTCCATTACTCATTCTACTTACTGCAGCTTGAATTACCCCAGGTCTTGTAAATGCAG
>CACIWJ010000023.1 GCA_902590365.1 uncultured Pelagibacteraceae bacterium
TTCACTAATTGTACCACAAAGTGTTTATGAGCCTTTAATCTTTTTATACTTTTTTCTATTTGCAGAAAGTAAATTTAAAAATATATTTTTAGAAAATAAAAATGCTTCATTTGCTCTTTTAGTATACTACATTATGTACTATCTAATAGCTGTTACAGATATTGCGCATAAAGTTAAACTGTATTAATTTATATTAGTGCAAAAAATTTTATCATCAGAAGAAGTGAGCAAGTTCAAAAAAGATGGTGCAATTTTTTTAAAAGGAAAATTTGATAAAACTTGGATAAAAAAACTTCAAAAAGGTATTGAAAGAGATATAAAAAATCCAAGCCCTAGATTTAAATCGCACACTGTTAAAAAAGGAATTCCAGCTTATTTAGAAGATTATTGGACTTGGGATTTGGTTCCTGAATTTAAGGATTTTGTCTTTAATTCACCATATGCAAAAATAGCTTCAGAACTAATGTCTGCCAAAAAAATTAATCTAGTTATGGATAATTGGTTTTTAAGAGAAGCGGGATCAAAATCTTCTACTCCGTTTCATCACGATGTAAGTTATTTTGATATGGAAGGCACTATGTGTGTACTTTGGCTACCATTACAAGCAACAAAAAGAAATGAAGGAGTTGTTTGGGTCAAAGGCTCTCATTTATGGAATAAACTTTTTTTAAGAGTTCTGTTCAAAGATGGACATAAAGTTGAGGGAAAAGAATGTGTTATCGATGGGAAAAAATATGAACTACCGCCTGATATTTTAGGAAATAAAGATAAATATGAATTTTTAAAGTGGGATTGTGAATTAGGAGATTGTGTAATATTTGACATGAGAACACTTCATGGAACGCTAAGCTCATTGATACCTAAAAAAACATTAAGTCGTTATACCTTAAGAGTTGCTAAGGAAGATTCAAAAATTAGTTATATAGGTGATTGGACTAGCTATAATTATAGGAAAGCAATGCAAGATGCTGGATATAAAAATGGAGATCCATTAGGTGGAAAAATGTTTCCAATCTTATATGAGAGAACTTAACTTCTGGTCTTTAGACCAGAAGTTAAATTAAATATAATTAACCCGCTGGTTTATATGCTGCTGCTACTTTTCCTGCCTCTTTTGCAGCTGCATTCAGATCTATCGCTTCACTTATAGTAAAATTAGAAATTGCACCAGTAGCTTCAACAGCTAGTTTTGCTGCTGCCATTTGTGTAAAAGTTCCTTCCAGTATAACTACAAAATCATAAGGTCCTCTTAATAAATCAAAACCATGAACCTTCGCACCTAAAGAATTTGCAACTGCTTCTACTGCTTTAGATCTATCTTGACCTGGATCTTTAATAAATCCTTGAAAAGCTTTAGCCGTATAGTTTCCCATGCCATAAAATTTAGCCATATAACCTCCTTTCAAATATTAGAATAACATTATTACAAAAATATTCTAATGAGTAAATTGCATAGTAGACACAACCTGAAGTAATGCTAGATTAGAATTATGTATAAAAAATTTGGTCAGTTCATTGATGGTAAATGGCAAGAATCTTCTGACAAAGGAACTTATGAGGTAATTAATCCAGCAAACGAAGAAGTAATAGGAAATGCTTCAAAAGCAACACCCCAAGATGTTGATAGAGCATTAAAGTCTGCAGAAAAAGGTTTAGAAGTTTGGAAAAAAACCCCTCCGTGGCAGAGATCATATATTATTAGAAAAATTGCAGATAAAATGAGAGAGAAGCAAGATGTCTTAGCCAAATGGATGACACTTGAAGTAGGCAAGCCTTTTTCAGAGGCAAAAGCAGAAGTTGGAGGTTCGGCAGATATTTTTGAATGGAATGCTGAAGAAACAAAAAGAATTTATGGTCAAACTGTAGAAAGCAGATTTGCAGACACAAGAGTACATGTTTACTATCAACCTGTTGGAGTAGTTGCAGCTTTATCCCCTTGGAACTTTCCATTAGTATTATCTTCTAGAAAAATTTCTACTGCTCTTGCAGCCGGATGTTCGGTAATTATTAAACCTGATGTTATTACTCCAGGAACTGTTATGGAATTAGTTGATATATGTAGAGAATGTGGAGTGCCACCTGGTGTAGTTAATTTATTATCAGGAGATCCACCAAGTATTGCTTCACAACTTATTCAATCGGACATAATCAAAAAAATTTCAATTACTGGCTCATCAAGAGTTGGTAAGTTAATATTAAAACAAGCAGCAGATAAAGTTCAAAGAGTAACTATGGAGTTAAGTGGTCATTCTCCTTTTATAGTTTTTGATGATGCGGATATTAAAAAAGCAACAGATATGGCTATTGCAGCTAAGTTCAGAAATACAGGACAAGTTTGTATTTCACCAAATAGATTTTATATACAAGAAAATAAAAAAGAAGAATTTGTTAATTTATTTATTGAAAAAACAAAAAAATTAAAAATTGGAAATGGTATGGATCCAGATGTTCAGCTTGGGCCAATTACAACAAAAAAAAGACTAAATGAAATAGAGCAATTAGTTGAAACTACAAAAAAAGAAGGAGCAAAAGTATTATTAGGCGGCAAAAGACCTTCAGGATTTAATAAAGGTTATTTTTACGAACCAACTATATTTGATAATGTAAAAGATGATTTTACGATAATGAAGATAGAACCATTCGGTCCATTAGTTCCAATGTTATCTTTTAAAACTTTTGATGAAGTAGTTGAGAGAGCAAATAATCATGAGCTTGGTCTTGCAAGTTATATTTGTACAAACTCAATGGAAAAAGCACATAGAGCATCTGAAATGATGGAAACAGGTACTGTTGCGGTAAACACACCTGTTGTTGCAATTGCTGAGGCGCCTTTCGGTGGAATAAAACAGGCCGGATATGGACGGGAGGGCGGCTCTATGTCTATTAAAGATTACTTGAATGTAAAGTATACTCACCTTGGAATTAAAGGATAAATAATGAAAAAAAAAGAATCAAAAAATGCAGCTAAAATTTTGTTTTCATGGAGAAAAGCCATGCCATTTTATTATGCCATTGCTATAGGCATAGTTATTTTAATAGTTGTAATAAAATGAAATTATCTAGAATAGGCATAAATGGAAATGAAAAACCTGTCCTAATTGATAGCGAAGATAATTATAGAGATTTATCATCAATAATAAAAGACCTAGATGCAAGCAATCTTAATTTTGAAACTTTAGAAAAAATAAAAAAAGAAAATATAAAAAATTTACCTATATTAGATAAAAGTCAAAGAGTAGGTGCTTGTGTATCTAATCCTTCAAAATTTATTGGTATAGGACTAAATTTTAAAGATCATGCGATAGAACAAAATTTACCGATACCAAAAGAACCTATTATTTTTTCTAAATTTACAAGTTGTATCTCTGGACCAAATGATGACATAAAAATTCCTAGAAACTCTAGACACACTGATTGGGAAGTAGAGTTAGGTTTTGTTATTGGAAAAAAAGCTTCATATGTGAGTGAAGCAGATGCAATAAATTATGTTTTAGGTTTCTTTTTGGTAAATGATGTAAGCGAAAGAGAATTTCAAAAAAATAGAGGATTAACTTGGGACAAAGGAAAAGGTTTTGATACTTTTGGTCCAATTGGACCATATATTGTTACTATTGATGAACTACCAGATTTTCAAAATTTAAATATGTTTTTAGAAGTAGATGGAAAAAGAATGCAAACAGGTAATACCAATCAAATGATTTTTAATATAAGCCAATTAGTTTCCTATATGAGTTCGTTAATGACTTTATATCCTGGAGATATTTGTTGTACTGGTACACCACCAGGTGTAGGTGAAAATATGAAACCACCAAAGTTTTTACTCGGTGGTGAAAAAGTTAAGCTCGGCGTTGATAAACTAGGTGAACAGAATCATAAAATTATAAAATAATTTAATGCCAGAAATAATTTTAGCAGTTGGTGCTGGTCTTTTGAGTTTTTTATCTCCATGCGTCTTACCACTTATTCCAGGTTACATTGCCTTCATTTCAGGAAATAAATTAGAAGAGTTGCTTCAGAAAAAAACTGTAAATTTATTACCAATATTTTTATTTACAGTTGGTTTTTCAATTGTATTTATTACTTTTGGTGCCTCAGCAACATTTATAGGTAAGTTTTTATTATATAATTCTTTTCCTCTAAGAATTATAGCAGGATTAATAATTATAATTTTTTCTTTACATATTCTTGATGTTTTTAAATTAAATTTTTTAAATTATGAAAAAAGATTTTATACTAATAAAAATAATAAAATTTTTAGTCCAGTTATAATTGGTATGGCTTTTGCATTTGGTTGGACACCTTGCATTGGACCAATTCTTGGCTCAATTTTAGTTTTAGCCTCAACTACTGAAAATATGTACAAAGGAATTTTATTATTATCTTTTTACTCTTTAGGTCTTGCTATCCCCTTTATTTTATCTGGATATTTAATTCAAAAATTTATTCTAGTTTCTAAAAATATAAAAAAGAAAATGAATTTAATTACAAAAATAGGTGGAATTTTATTACTTTTAACTGGTATTTTAATACTTACTAATAAGCTTCAAGCTTTAGGATTTTATATTTTATATTATTTGCCGTTCTTAGAAACGATTGGTTAGTTATTTTTTTCTGGTTTAGTAAACACTATTAACATTACTCCAATAATAATTATAGCTCCACCAATGAATAACTCTTTAGTGGGCTCTTCACCCAAAAGAAAAATTGCAGCTAATAGTCCAGTAGGAGGGATACCCATAGTAACTATAGGTAATACTTTGTATAGAGGATTATTTTTTAAAACATAATAAAAGCAACCATAAGTTATTGGCTGCATAATAAATCCTAAATAAATTGCAATCATCCAAGTTTCAAAAGGTGCAGCCCTAAAGTAGTCAATTGGATTTCCATCAAAAATAGCTGAAAGTCCAATTAATATTGGACCAGAAAATAAACCCAACCAAGCAACAAGTGCCAATGGATTAATTTTTTTACTTAATGGTTTTACTAGAACTTGTCCTAAAGACCAAACAGCTGAACCTATTATTACTAAACTTACCCCAATGAATTTTCCGTCTAAATTTGGTGAGCCAGTTAGGATATATACACCAACAAATGCAATTGCTATTCCTATTAAAGCTCTTACTGTTGGTTTTTCACTAAGCATAAAATATGCAAATAAAACTCCAAAAGGAACTTCAGTTTGAACAAGTAATACAGCTGCTGAAGCATCTATAAAACTTAAGCCTGTGTAAGTAATACTGTACTGTGTAGTATTTGCTACAAGAGAAGCTAAAAATATTTTTTTAAGAAAAGCTTTTGGTATTGGAAACCACCAAACCAAAAGTAATGCCACAAAAGTAAATCTTAAACCCATTAATAGAAAAGGAGGCAGATGCTCCATGGCTGGTTTAGCAATAACAAAACCAAAGCCTAAAAAGATTGGTACTATTGCAGCTATTAATGAATCTCGAAGGGTCAATAAAAGCCTAAAGGTTAAATTTTCTTTTTAAATGTCTTAATTTTCCTTCAGTGCTATCAAAATCTATATAACAACCTTGTAAAAATCTTTTTCCTTCTTCTGGATCAAATTTTGTTCTCCCGTGCAAGACTCTATAATTATCCATCATCATAAGATCTTTGGGGGCAAGTTTAAATTCTATTCTATTTTTTTCAGAGTTATATAAATCAGATAATTTTTTACGTGCTTTATAGTATAAGTCTAGTTTATTTTTTTCTAACATAGGAACATAATCTAGTCTTGGGCTAAATCTTACTTGTTTAAAATTTTTTTCTTCATCTAGATGAATTAATTCTGACCAATCTTCTAATACAACATTTTTATCAATAAATTTAAATCTAACTTTTACTTGAGATAGAATTTTATAAAATTCAGGGTCACTTTTCTTAAGATCTTCAGTAACTGTATAACCGTCAACTAATGTTGAAAAACCTCCTTTAACTTCATTTTCAATACAATGTAACAATTGAATGCAAGGAACTGGATTTCTATATGGGTTATCAGTATGTGGACTTAATGGTAAAGTTGTATAAGCTAAATCATTTGGACTTGATTTAGACTTAACATTAAAATGTTCACCAAAGTTTGTCCGTCTTACACTTCCTATGGAATTAGCAAATTTAACAATATAGTTATTTTCTGTCGGGACATTTTTTATAACTACAAAACCATATTCATAAAAAGAAATTAATAAATTATACATTTCTTTTGACTCAAAAAAATCTTCTTTGTATTCAAAACTTTTAATATTTTTTAAAGTTGAATCCCATTTTTTTTTAGGAATTGATTTAATTACTGTATCTTTATCTGAGAATTCAGTTTCTAATTTACTTATATCAAGTTTAGAGTTTACACCGTCATTAAAATCAACTTCAAGAATTCCATTTTTAATTTGAGCTTTTTTTATAATTATTTCTCCATCCATTTGTGAAGGGTCAAATAATCTCTGCTGAGTACCTTTATCCAAAAAATCATCCCCATCAACTCTTTCTCTAAGCCAGAAAGGATGAATTTCTTGAACAGATTTTCCATTATTGAAAAAAATTTTGTTTTCGTTTAGTTCAATTTTCATAAGGTTTTTTGAGCATTATTTAAAATTATCCTTTAATCAAGATAAATAAAATAGTATGTGATCGTTTAATGTCTGAATTAAATTCAAAAAATATCAGAGTTTTTGCTGACTTTTTAAATCGATTAGCCAAGGATATGACAAGGTTTTATTACTCTAAACTTAACAAACCTTTTAAAGTTGATAATAAATTAAAGGGAAAAGGTTATGACCCAGTTACTACAGCAGATAGAGCTTTTGAAAAATTTATAAGAATTAAAATTAAAAAGAAATTTCCAACTCACGAAATTATAGGTGAAGAATTTGGTCGTAAAAAAACTAAAAGTGACTTTACTTGGGTGATTGATCCAATAGATGGAACGAGATCTTTTGTAATAGGAAATCCATCTTGGAGCAATTTAATCTCATTAAACTATAAAGGGAATCCAATTGTCGGTTTAGCTAATTTTCCAAAGTTAAATAAGTACTATTTAAATACTTCACACAAGAATGCATTTGTAATAGAAAATGGAAAAAAAAGAAAATTATCAGTTAATAAAAAAGCAAGTTTTAGCAATATGAAAGTTTCGGGAGCATTTCATGGTTGGTTGTCTGCAAAAAAACAAAGTAAAATTCCTAAAGTTTTAAAACTTATGCAGTTTCCATGCTCGGATGCATTAAGTTATGCACATCTATGTGAAGGAAAAATTGATGTAGTTATACAATGTCAAAATAAAATATGGGACATTCATCCATTAATTCCAATAATCAAAGCATCAGGTGGCACAGTTACTACATGGAAAAATGAAGATGCCAAATATGCTGGCAATGTTTTAGTTTCTGCAAATAAAACTATTCACCGAAAATTTCTAAAACTTTTAAGACCTGCTTTAAAGTAAATCGAAATAATTATTTAAATTTTATGAAATATATAAAAATAATTAACTTTCTAATATTACTTTTACTTGTATTTCAATTTACAAATTTAAAAGCTGGCGAACCTACGAGAACATACACAGGTAAAAAAGCTAATACAAATTTATCAGGTGAAACGGAAAAACCTGATATTGCTGGAATTAAATTTAGTCCTGATGGTACAAAAGTTTTTGTATCGGATCATGATAACACTTACCATGCATCTAACCCTTATGACGATGGTCTTCATCAGTACACACTTTCAACACCATGGGACATCAGCACTTTAGATGCATCTACTCGAACAAGTATAGATATCAATACTGGTGATAACCATTCTGCAAATTCAAAAAAACCCATTCTCTTTAATAATGATGGAAAAAAATTTTTTATATTTGGAACTTTTGGTGGAACGCTCTCAGTCTATAATTTAACTACACCTTATGATATTTCAAGTGTTTCTGCTTCAACACAAGTTGCAGATGATGGGATAAACTATAGTGAATTAGACCTTGGTAGCGATCCTATAAATACAGATGGATCGATCAGATTACACGATGCTGATTTTAATAATGATGGAACAAAAATGTATTTACTTGATGGAAAGATACATGCTACAAATGTAGTTGAATATAATCTTAGTACCCCTTTTGATCCAAGTACAGCATCTTATAACACTACTTTAAATACAGAAACAGATGGTGTTGCTCAATATGGTATGGAGCTTGCTTTTGATGACGATGGAACAAGGATGTATTTTGGAGAAGGAAATAATGGTGCAGCCACTACATATAAGATTTATGTTTATAAATTATCAACACCATTCTCAATTTCATCTGCTGCATTTGTTGGTTCTCATACATTAAATCTAGAGAGTGCTTCTGACGGCGGAACAATGTTTACATGGGCATTTGGTGGAAATGATGGAAAAAAATTATACTTAACCACTAATGAGGACTCAGCAGTAGGAAGTTTAGATGATTATATTTATGAGTTTGATCTAAGTTGTCCTTATGGAATTGTAATTTGTGAGACAGATTCCATTACCAATGTTGGTGCACAAGTAGAATTTGCAAAACATGTAATACAACAAAATACATCTACTGTTTTTAAAAGATTTGAATGGTTAAGACGTAATGAGGGTAAAAATAACCTTAATAATCTTACTGCTTCCATCAAATTAGGTAACCCATTGTTAAATTACTGGATTAAAAAACTTCCTACCAAAATAGAGTCAGTTAATGGTGCAGTGGAAAATGGTCGGTCTATAACTATTGGTCATGAAAATAAAAATAGTAACAACTTAGATAATTTTACGACTGTCATTAAATCAGATAATCCGTTGTTAAATTCTTGGATGAATAAACTTCCAGAAAAAATAACCGCACATAAAGCATTCCTTAAAGAGAAGTCAAGTAAAGATAAAAAAACTATAAAAACTAAAAATAAAAATTGGTCTTACTGGTCCCATGGCGACATTTCATTTGGCAGAAAAGGGGATACCGCAACGTCAAAACCGAACGAAATAAGAGTTTCAGGCATAATGTTTGGAGCAGATAAAAAGATAAATAAAAATAAGTTTTTTGGTGCAGCCATTAGATTTGGTAAAGGTGAAATTGAAAATATAACACCAAATGGTATTGAGCTAGATACAGAGTCTTTATCATTTAATTTGTATAGCACTCTTCCAGTAAATAATAATTCTAATCTCAATGCTTTATTAGGAGTA
>CACIWJ010000024.1 GCA_902590365.1 uncultured Pelagibacteraceae bacterium
TAAGGAAATTTATATAATAAATAAAATCCAGGCAAAGATAATGTTGCTGAATAAATAGATAAATTTATGAAGTTTTTTAATGAATTGTTTCTAAAAATATAAATTATAAATAATGCATAATAGACTGCATAAAATTGTCTTGAATAACAAGCTAACGCAAAAAGTAAAAAACTAATGTATAAATATTTTACATTTTTTATTCTTGAAAATTCACATTTGAAAAAAAAATAACATCCTAAAAGTATAAATATATCAGTAGTTATTCGATCATTTGCCCAAACAGATGAATATCTAAACGCTGGAATAAAAAAAATACTGAAACAAATTATAAATAAAATATTAATATTTTTTTTTTTATATTTTTCTTTTAAAGCAACAAAAAAAATATAAGGAACTATCATCGATATGAAACATATAACTAACCTTACAATTAATGGATCATTAAAAATTAAATCTAATCTTGATAGAACATAATAATGTAAAGGGTAATGGACAGTATGTGGATATGGATCTGATAAAAAACTCTCTTTTAATTTTAATACATATGGCCATGTCTCTCTAAAATCTGATGAAAAAGGTGTATATGAGCCATCTTCATTGAAGTAAAAACTTAAAAGTAAAGACAAAGAACAAAAAAAATAAATAATTAAATTTGATAAATGTATATTTTTTTTCATTTAAAGATTTTTCTCCTGATATGATTTATGATAGCTTAAAATAAAAAAAAAGAAATTAAAATGCTTAAAGATACTTTTGGTAGAAAATTTCCTTACATTAGAATGTCAATTACTGATGTTTGTAACTTTAAGTGTGGTTATTGTTTACCTAATGGTTATCAAGTCGACAAAAGTGATAATAGAAAATTTCTTCATTTAGATGAAATTAAACGTCTTGCAAAATGCTTTCATGAATTAGGAGTTTGTAAAATTAGAATTACTGGAGGAGAGCCAACAGTAAGGAAAGATTTTTTTGAAATTATTAAAGTTTTAAAATATGAAACAGGAATTAAAAAAATTGTAATTACTACAAATGGTTATCACCTGGATAAAAAAGCAAAGTTATTAGTAGATAGTGGTTTAAATGGAATTAACATAAGTATTGATAGTCTTGACCGTGAAACTTTTAAAAATGTTACTGGTCATGACAGGCTGCCCGAAATTTTACAAGGAATAAAAAATTTACAAGATCTAGGTTTTGAAAATATTAAAATTAATGCTGTACTACTAAACGGAATTAACTCATCAGAAAAAAATTTTGATAAATGGTCAAACTTTATTCAAAAAAATAAAGTTGATTTTAGATATATAGAATTAATGCAGACTGGTGATAATTTAGAGTATTTCAAAAAATATCATGTTTCATCCAAACTTTTTAAAGATTATTTAAATAAAAAAAAATGGATTTACCAAACTTTAGGAAAAGATTCGGGTCCTTCTTTAAATTATATAAACCCTGACTATAAAGGTAAGTTTGGAATTATTGCTCCTTATTCAAAAGATTTTTGTAGAACTTGTAATAGATTAAGAATTACATCTAGGGGAGATTTAAGACTTTGCTTATTTGGAAATACTGGGATAAGCATTAGACATTTACTACAAAAAGACGATCAATTAGAAGAATTAAAAGATCTTATCCTAGGACAAATGAAATTTAAAAAAGAGTCACACTATTTGGAACTTGGAAATACAGGATCAACTAAAAATTTATCTAAAACTGGAGGATAATTGACTAAATTAAAAGTAATAAGCGAAGATGAATTAAAAGATTGGGCAAAAGAAATTTTTAAAAAAAATTCTTTTAACATGGTTGATGTTTCTTCAAAAAAAGAAACTTTTAGAAGAGCTCTAGCATCAGGAAAAATATATGTAGGTAATGAAGTTTTTAATCTAATTAAAAATAAAAATATGCCCAAAGGTGACCCTATTAGTTTAGCTGAAGTTTCTGCAGTTCTAGGTGTTAAAAAAACCAGTGAACTAATTCCTTTATGTCATCCTCTACCAATAGATCATACAGCTACAAAAATAATAATGCATGAAGAAGATAGTTCTCTTGAAGTTTTTTGTGTTGTGTCCGCTGTTGCTAAAACTGGAGTTGAGATGGAAGCAATTATGGGTGTTAATGCTGCACTAATTACAATTTACGATCTTAGTAAAATTGTAAATCCACATCTTAAAATCGATAATGTTAAACTTTTGATAAAAGAAGGTGGTAAAAGCGGCCTCTGGACCAATCCTGATGGTTTGCCTAAATTTTTAGAAAATATTTTTTAAAAATTTTTATGTCGATACACCTAACATCACAAAAAATACTTAAGGAATGGACAGATTATAATAACCACATGAATGTTGCTTATTATGTTTTAATTTTTGATATTTATGGTGCTGAAAAACTTATGGACATATTTAATATGGGAGAACAATCAGCAAAAACTACAAAAAAAAGTACCATGGTCGTTGAGTCTCACATTTCTTACAATCAAGAAGTTAAACAAGGAGATGAGGTTGATGTAAATTTAATTTATTTTGATCATGATAAAAAAAGACTTCAATACAAACTTGAAATGGTGCATAAAGAAAAAAAATACTTAGCATCAACAATCGAAATTCTTGCATTATATGTTGATTTAGGCCAGAGAAAAGTTGCAGAGTTTGAAGAAGAAAAATTAAAAATAATGAATGACTACATACAAAAAAATAAAGATAAATTTAAAAATGATGATTTAAAATTCTCATCAAAACTTAAAAAATGAAAATAAAATTAGAATTATTTGGTGCTACTAGAGATTTAAATAGTAAAGAATTTATAGAATTTAATATTGAGGAAAAAAGCTCAATTAAAGAACTTAGAAAAAAAATAATAAATTATGTAGATGATAAATTTAAAGGAAATGAAAATTTTAAAAAAATAATCGAAACATCTGCATTTTGTACTGAAGATAATAATATCGTTTCAGATAACTATAAAATTATTAAAGATCAAAAAATCGGAATTATACCACCTATAGGAGGTGGTTAATGCTTCACACAAAAATAATAGATCTTACAAAAGAAAAAATTAGACCCGAAAATGCTGAAGAGTTTATTGCATCATCTAAATTTGGTGCTTCGATAGTATTTTATGGAACCGTAAGAGAAGATAATGAAAATAAAAAAGTCACTGGAATAACTTACGACAGTCATGATGATTTAGTCATAAAAAGCTTTAAAGAAATATACGAAGAATCTGATAAAAAATTACATATCAAAAATAAATCTGTATTTATTGAACACGTAAAAGGTTATGTAGGACTTGGAGAAATTAGTATCATCATTGCTGTTGCCTGCCCTCATAGAGTTGAAGCATATGATTTATCTAGATACATTATAGAAGAAATAAAAAAAAGATCTCCTATTTGGAAAAAAGAACACTATAAAGATAAAGAAGGTGAATGGTTAAAAGGCAACCCTATTCAGACTAATTAAAATCTTTTTTAAAGTCAAAATCTTTAAAAACTTTACCTGAAGTAACTTTTATAAAATTTGTTCTTTTTTTAAGTCTTTTAACCATAAATTTAGCACCTATATCACCTTTAATTATTTTAAATTTTTTCATTACTAAAATATCAAAACCAATTGGATTGCCTATTTTATTTTTAAATTTCAATGCATGAACCAAAAATTTTCTTTTTTTGATGGAATTACAAATTTTATTTATATCTGATGATTTTATAAAAGGCATATCAGATTGAACCACAATAAATCCTTTGTTTTTTTTTGATATTTTTTTTAATCCTACTTTAATTGATGAAGATATACCTGATTTATATTTTTTGTTTAATATAAAGATAATTTTTTTATTTTTTTTTATTATTTTTTTAATCTTTCTATCTTCATGACCTACTACAACTATAATTTTACTAATCTTACTTTTTATTAAAGAATTAATAGTATGGTTTATAAGTGGCTTATTTTTAAATTTTCTTACTAATTTATTTTCACCCTTTAATCTTTTAGATTGACCTGCAGCTAAAAGAATTGCTCTAATCATTTTCTGTAAGTAACAGATACTAATTGTGCAATAATTGATAAAGCTATTTCTGGAGCAGATTTTCCACCTAATTTTATTCCTATTGGACCGTGTATTGAATTTATTTGTTCTTCATTAAAACCTGCCTCTTTTAATCTTTCACATCTATTGGTATGTGTTTTTTTGCTGCCAAGTGCACCAATATAATAAAATTTTTTATTTAATGCATGTTGTAATGCTGGATCGTCAATTTTTGGATCATGAGTTAGTGCTATTAAAGCTGTATTAGAATTTGTTTCTATTTCTTTAAAAGCTTCATCAGGCCATTTATTTATTATATTTAAATCTGGAAATCTTTCTGCTGATGCAAAATAACCTCTGGGATCAATAATAGATATTTCAAAATTTAAACTTTTTGCAAAATCAACAAGATACTGTGCAATATGGACAGCTCCGACGACAATGACTTTTATTGGTCTTACATATGTTTCAATAAATATTTCTGTATCTTCTATTATTCCATTTTTTTTTGAATTATAAAAATCTTTTATTTGATCTGAATATTTTTCTAAATCTTTACTTAATTTTTTTCCAGTTTCATAAATTTCGCTATCACCTGTATTAAGATTTGTAACAATAGCAAATTCATTTTTATTTTCTTTTTTCTTTATAATTTCTTTTAATGTATTTATTTTCATTAATTTAATTGTTCTAAATAAACTGCAATTTCACCCCCACATGCAAGTCCCACTTCCCAAGCACTTTCATTAGAAACTTTAAATTCAATTTTTTTAAAAGGTTTATTGTCTTTTATAATACCAATACATTCTCTAACAACTGCTGACTCAACACATCCGCCAGAAACTGATCCTGAAAAATCTCCCTTTTCATTAACAATCATTCTACTGCCTACTTGTCGAGGTGAAGATCCCCAAGTTTGGATAACAGTTGCTAAAACTACTTTTTGATTTGTTTTAATCCAATCGTTAGCTTCCTCTAGAATCTTTTCATCAAATGAATTTTTCATTTAATGAAATATAGATCTTACTTAACAAGCTTCAATAGCTTTTTTAGCGTATGTTGCAACGAGACTTGCTCTGTAATCGGCTGATGCATGTATGTCTGTATTCATTCCAGAGCTACTAACTTTAACTCCATCTACTGCAGAAACTGAAAAGTTTTTCGATAAAGCTTTTGATAAATTTTCATCTTTATAAACGCAGGATTTTGCTCCTGTTACTGCTACATTTACATCATTTTTATTTTTAGCAACATAAACCCCAACTACAGCATATCTTGAAGCTGGATTAGGATGTTTTTGGTAACTTGATTTATTAGGTATTTGAAATTCAACAGCCTCTATTAATTCACCTTTTTTAAGCGTAGTTTCAAACATTCCACTAAAAAATTTAGTTGCTTCAATCTTTCTACTATTCGTATGTATTGTAGCATTTAATGCAATACATGCTGATGGATAGTCAGCAGCTGGATCATTATTTGCAATTGATCCACCTATTGTTCCTCTATTTCTAACTGCAGGATCTCCGATACCTTCGGCTAAATCAGCAAGTGATGGGATTGCTTTTTTAATTTCTTTAGAATTAGCTACTTCAGCATGTTTAGTTATGGCACCAATAGTAACTGATTTACCACTAACTTTAATACCAGATAATTTTTTAATACCTTTTATATCAATTATATCTTTATAAGAAGCTAAACCTAACTTCATAGAAGGAATTGTTGTCATACCTCCTGCTAAAAAAGCAGAGTTAGAAGAAGATAACTTAGTTGCTTCTTTGCTGTCTTTTGCTGAATGATAAGTAAAATTTTTCATATTTCCTCCTTAAGCTGCTTTAGAATTAGATTTTTTTGAGTCTTTACAAGCTTTCCAAACTTTTTCTGCAGTTGCAGGCATTGAAATATCTGTTCCAATTGCATCTACCACAGCGTTCATTACTGCTGGTGGAGCAGCAATAGCTCCTGCTTCCCCACATCCTTTAGCTCCTAAAGGATTTGATGTTGCTGGTGTACATGTATAATCAATCTTTAACTCTGGAAAATTATCAGCTCGTGGCATTGTGTAATCCATGTATGATGCTGTTATAAGTTGTCCTGTTTCATCATAATGTGCATTTTCATATAATGCCTGACCTACACCTTGGGCTACTCCTCCATGAACTTGCCCTTCGACAATCATTGGGTTCATTATTGTTCCAAAGTCATCAACCGCAGTATATTTATCTAGTTTTGTATGTCCTGTTTCTGGGTCAATTTCTACTTCGCAAATATGTGTTCCTGCTGGAAAAGAAAAGTTTATAGGATCGTAAAATGCAGTTTCTTTAAGTCCTGGTTCATCACCTTCTGGTAATGGAGATTTTACTTCACCATACTGTCCAGGTAAATAGCAAGCAAATGCAATCTCACCTATTGTTTTCTTTTTATTTGATTTTGCTACAACAAATTCTCCATCTTTAAAATCAACATCACTTTCACTTGCTTCAAGCATTTTTGCTGCAACTCGTTTTCCTTTTGCAATAATTTTATCACAAGCTTTATCTATAGCAGTTCCTCCTACAGCAAGTGATCTAGAGCCATATGTTCCCATGCCAAATGGTCCTTTGTCTGTATCACCGTGAACTACTTCAACATTTTCAAGTGGAACTCCTAATTTGTCTCCAACAATTTGAGCAAATACTGTATCATGACCTTGTCCATGACTGTGCGCTCCAGTAAAAACTGTAACATTTCCTGTTGGATTAAATCTTACTTCAGCTGACTCCCATAAACCAACTCCAGCTCCTAAAGACATAACAGCTGCTGAAGGTGCAATACCACAAGCTTCTATGTAAGTTGAAAAACCAATACCTCTTAATTTTCCTTTTGATTCAGATTCTGATTTTCTATTTGCAAAACCCTTATAATCAGCAATTTCAAGTGCTTTATCTAAATGAGCATCATAGTTACCTGAGTCAATATTATGCACTAAGGCTTGTTGATGTGGAAATTGTTTAATAAAATTTTTTCTTCTGAACTCAGCTTGATCCATACCCAATTCCATTGCAGCTTTAGACATTAATCTTTCAATCATATAAGTTGCTTCTGGTCTTCCAGCTCCTCTATACGCATCAACTGGAGCAGTATTAGTATAAACAGCTTTTACATTACAATATGCAGCTGGAATATTGTACAAGCCTAGTACTAGTGGGCCATATAAATAAGTTGGAGTAACTGTTGCAAACAGAGATGCATACCCACCAAGATTTGCAATAGTATCTACTTTAAGCCCAACAACTGTTCCATCTGATTTAACTGCTAATTCAGCATGAGTTACATGGTCTCTACCATGACAATCGGAAAGGAATGACTCTGTTCTTTCGGCAACCCACTTAACAGGTCTTTCAACTTTTTTAGCTGCCCAAGCTATAACCACATCTTCGGCATAAGGATAAATCTTTGATCCAAATCCACCACCAACATCCGGTGCGACAACTCTAAATTTATGTTCTGGAGCAACAGCATTAAATGCTGAAATAACTAATCTTGTTAAATGAGGATTTTGATTTGCAGTATATAAAGTTATTTCCTCTGTTGATGAGTTATAATCTCCAAGTGATGCTCTAGGTTCCATTGCATTTGGAATTAATCTATTATTTCTTAAATCAATTTTAATAATTTTATCTGCACTGTCAAAAGCTTCTTTTGTCTTTGCTCTATCTCCTAATAGCCAATCGTAACATAAATTTTTTGGTATATCTTTATATATAGCTTCTGAGTCCATTGCACTTTCTGTATCTACAACTGCTTTTAAAACCTTATAGTCAACTTTAACCATGTCAGCTGCATTTTTTGCATCAGCTAATGTTTCTCCAATCACTACCGCTACATGATCACCAACATAATTTACTGACTCAGTTGCTAGAGCAGGGTGTGCAGGAACTTTCATATCTGTTCCATCTTCACTTACAATTTTCCAGCCAGCAATTAATCCACCAATTTTATCATCAGCTAAGTCTTTACCAGTAAAAATCGCAACTACACCAGAAGCTTTTTCCGCTTTTGATGTATCAACTTTCTTTATTTGTGCACGTGCATGAGGAGATCTTACAAAAACAGCATGGGTTTGGTGTGCTAAAGTTATATCTGCTGTATATCTTCCTTTACCTGTTAGAAATTTCTTATCTTCTTTTCTCTCTACTCTTGATCCAACTAAACTTGCCATTTTTCTCCTTAATTAAATTTATTACATTTTTGAAGCAGCTTCTTTAACTGCTTTAACTATATTATGGTAACCCGTACATCTACATATGTTACCTTCTAACCAATCTCTAATTTCTTTTTCTGATGGATCTTTTTTAGTCTTTAAAAGATCGACAGCACTCATAACCATTCCTGGGGTACAAAACCCACATTGTAATCCATGCATTTTTTTAAATGCCTCTTGCATAGGGTGCATTTTACCATTTGTTGCAAGTCCTTCTATTGTAGTAACTTTAGAACCATCAACATCTGTTGCTAAAGCCGTACAGCTTTTTATAGATTTTCCATTTACATGAACAA
>CACIWJ010000025.1 GCA_902590365.1 uncultured Pelagibacteraceae bacterium
AAAGTAACTTATTTGGGATATTTATTTTTAGTTTTTTTTCAATTTCTTTTTTATTTAAATCAAAAATTCTGTCTAATCCAGAAAAGCCAATTTCTAAAGATGATAGTGCTTTTTGAAAAGATTCTTTAAAGTTTCTTCCAATTGCCATTGCTTCTCCAACGGATTTCATTGAGGTTCCCAAAATAGCAGGAGATTGGGAAAATTTTTCAAAAGTAAATCTTGGTATTTTAGTTACAACATAGTCAATTGTTGGCTCAAATGAAGCAGGAGTTATTTTTGTTATTTCATTTTTTAGTTCGTCAAGGGTGTATCCAACTGCTAATTTTGCAGCAATTTTTGCGATTGGAAATCCTGTTGCTTTAGATGCTAAAGCTGATGATCTTGAAACTCTTGGATTCATTTCAATTATAACCATTCTGCCATTTTTAGGATTGATCGCAAATTGAACATTTGATCCTCCAGTTTCAACACCAATTTTTCTTAAACATGCAATAGATGCATTTCTCATAACTTGATATTCTTTATCTGTAAGAGTTAAAGCAGGTGCAACGGTAATAGAGTCTCCAGTGTGAATTCCCATTGGATCCACATTTTCTATTGAACAAACTATTATACAGTTATCTTTTTTGTCTCTTACAACTTCCATTTCAAATTCTTTCCATCCCTCAAGACATTCCTCTATTAGAACTTGTCCAACAGGAGACTCGTGTAAACCATTTTTAACTATCTTAAGAAAATCTTTTTTATTCTTTGCAATACCACCGCCTAGTCCTCCCAATGTAAATGCAGGCCTGATTATTGCAGGTAGACCAATCTTTCTTAAAACTTTAAGTGCATCTTTATAATGATTAATAACTTTTGATTTTGGTAGATCTAAACCAATATCCAGCATATTTTTTCTAAATTTTTTTCTATCCTCGGCGTTTGAAATAGCTCTAGAATTTGCTCCAATAAGCTCTATTCTATATTTTTTTAAAATACCTTTTTTTTCAGCTTCCATTGCTAAATTTAAGGCAGTTTGTCCCCCCATAGTTGGAAGAATTGCATCAGGTTTTTCTTTTTGAATAATTTTTTCTAAAATTTTTATAGTAATTGGTTCAATATAAGTTTTATCCGCAACATTTGGATCAGTCATAATAGTTGCAGGGTTAGAATTAATTAAAATAACTTTATAACCTTCATCTTTGAGTGCTTTACATGCTTGAGTTCCAGAATAATCAAACTCACACGCTTGCCCAATTATTATAGGTCCTGCTCCAACAACTAAAATTTTTTTAATATCTTTTCTTTTTGGCATTTTTTTTTACTAAGTTAATAAATTGATTAAATAAATAATGACTATCTTGAGGGCCAGGATTTGACTCTGGGTGATATTGAACAGAAAAAACAGGTTTATTTTTTAATTTTATTCCTTCTACAGAATTATCAAATAAAGATTTATGAGTCATTTCAACATTTTTTGGTAAGCTTTCTTTAACTACTTCAAACCCATGATTTTGACTGGTTATCTCAACTCTATCATTTACTAAATTTTTAACAGGGTGATTTGCACCTCTATGTCCTATTTTCATTTTTTTTGTTTTTGCTTTTAATGCTAAAGCCAATAATTGATGGCCAAGACATATCCCAAATATTGGAATATTAGATTTAATTAAATTTTGAATAATTTTTATTGCATATTTTCCTGTTGCAGCAGGGTCCCCTGGACCATTGGATAAAAAAATGCCATCAGGTTTTAGTTTTAGTATTTGTTCAGCACTCGTTTGACATGGAACTACAATAACATCACATTTAAAATTAGAAAAATATCTTAAAATATTTTTTTTAATTCCATAATCTATAGCTACAATCTTAAAATTTTTATTTTTATTTTTTTCAAACCCTTTTTTTTTATTCCAAGTTTTAAAACCGCTCCAGATATATTTTTTTTGTGTAGTTACATTTTTTGCAAGATCGAGACCATTGAGTCCAGGCCATTTCGTGGAAATATTAATTAATTTTTTTAAATTAAAATTACCCTTTTTATTGTTTGAGATGGTACCTTTCGGTGCACCCTTATCTCTAATAAAATTAGTTAAACTTCTAGTATCTAAGCCAGTTAATCCTACTATTTTATTTTTTTTTAACCATAGATCTAAATTTTTAAGTGATCTGTAATTTGAAGGGTTTGTAATTTCTGAGTTAAAAATAACGCCTTTTGTCCATACTTTATCTGACTCATGGTCTTCTTTATTTGTCCCAACATTTCCAATATGTGGGAAAGTGAAATTTATAATTTGTCCTGAGTAGGAAGGATCAGATATAATTTCCTGATAACCAGTTATGGATGTGTTAAAGCAAACTTCACCTGTAGCTGTGCCTTCATAACCAATACCGATTCCTTTAAAAACCTGTCTATTTTCAAGAACTAAAACGCCTGAGGTAAATTTTGAATTTTTTGTTGAGTTTGTTTTTCGTTTTTTGATCAATTACAACTCATGAGTTAAAGGTTAATACATTAAAAGCTAAATTTTCGCAACAGATGTAATGAAAAATTTTTAAAATACAATTTTTTCTTTTAGGTAATTTTGTATAAAGTGTAAAAAAAAATGTCTCTCAAAAGTAAAATAGAAAGTGATTATCAAAATTCTTTAAAATCTAAAGATAAGGGGAAAATATCAACTTATAGGTTAATTTTAGCATCTATTAAAGATCTTGATATTGCAAATAGATCTGGACCAAAAAAGAAGGAGACGGATGACAATGATGTTAAGCAGCTTTTAAAAAAAATGATTAAACAAAGATCAGAATCAATTGAAATATATAAAAAAAACAATAGAGAAGATTTGCTAAAAGTAGAGGAAAATGAAGTTAGCATATTATCAAATTATTTACCAAAACAACTTAGCGATGAAGAAACAAAAAATATATGTTTAGAAACTGTTAAAAAAATAAATGCTCAAAGTATAAAAGATATGGGTAAAGTTATGGGAGAGTTAAAAAAAAATTATTCTGATAATTTAGACTTTTCAAAAGCTGGGGTAATTTTAAAGGAAGTTTTAAATAAATGATGAAGTATCCAAAAGAATATTTAGATGAAATAAAAACAAGACTTAAAGTTTCAACAGTTGTTTCAAAATATGTAAATTTGAAAAAAAGAGGAAAAGAATTTGTGGGACTTTCTCCCTTTAAAAATGAAAAAACTCCTTCATTTACAGTGAATGATGAAAAAGGATTTTATCATTGCTTTAGTACTTCTGAACATGGAAATATTTTTGATTTTATAATGAAAACTCAGAATTTAAAATTTGGTGAAGCTGTAAAAACTTTAGCCAATCTTGCCGGAATAAGACCTTATACTTTTTCAAAACAAGATGAAGAAAGAGAAAATAATTGGCAAAAATATACTTTAATTTATTCAACTTATATTAATTATTATCATGAAGAACTTTTAAAAAATTCAGATTCAAAGTTAGCAAAAGATTATTTAAAAGAAAGAAATTTAACAGCTGAAATAGTTAAAAAATTTAATATTGGTTATGTAAAAAAAAATCCAAACTTTTATGAAACATTGATAAAAAAATTTGATGATAAAATTTTGAAAGAATGTGGTCTTTTTTATTATGATGAAAAAAAAAATATTTATGTCGAGCGATTTAGAGATAGAATTATTTTTCCTATAAATTCAATTACAGGACAACCAATTGCTATAGGAGGAAGAACAATTCAAAAAAATTCTTATTTAGCAAAATATATTAACTCTCCAGAGACACAATTTTTTAAAAAAGGAAATAATTTATATAATCTTGATCAAGCAAGAAAGTTTTCAAATTTATCAAATGAAATTTTTTTGGTTGAAGGTTACATGGATGTTATTGGTTTGAATAAAAGTGGAATTGAAAATTGTGTTGCAAATCTTGGGACAGCACTAACTGATAGACAAATATCTATTTTAAACCAGTTTTTTGATGAAATAGTTATTTGTTTTGATAGTGATGAGAGTGGTTATAAAGCCGCTGTAAGAGCAGCAGAAAATTCAATTAAAGAACTACAAACAGAAAAACAAATTTCTTTTTTATTTTTACCAGATGGAGAGGATCCAGATAGTTATGTTAGTAAAAATGGAAAAAATTCGTTTTTAAATTATTTTAAGGAAAATAAAATAACAATACATGATTTTTTATTTAATCATTTTAAAAAACAAACAACAAATTCACCTTCTTCACTCGCAACTCTTGAAAAAAAATTAAGAGGTATAACGAATACTATTAAGGATGAATTTATAAAAAAATATATTTTGGATTTTTTTTTAGGAAAAATTTATGAGCTAACACCAAATTTAAGTAAAGGGAAGAAGTTTGCGATCAAACATGTTGCTTCTCTTTCTTCTACGAAAAAAATAATCAATGAAACAAAATCTATAACTAAAGTAGAATTGCAAGAATATTCTTTATTATATTTAATAATTAATAATCTTATATTTTTTAAAGAAAATATTAATCTAATAGATAACATAAAATTATTTACAAAAGAAAATAAGATAATTTTTGATGCTATTTTATCTAAATTAAAAACTGAACAAAGACCTTCAATTAAAGATCTTGAGATTGATACACAGTTGATTGATAAAATAATTAAATTTGCTTCAATAAAACATATATTTAAAAATGATCAAAATAGAATTATTGAATTAGTTGAAGAATTTGTTCATGGTTTTAAAATTCATAGCTTAGAAGCTAGAATAGAGGAGTTAGAATCGAAATTTTCAAAAGATATGAGTGAAACGACATTTAATGAAATTAAAAATTTAAAAGAGCAAAAAAAAAAGGAAAATATCAATTAAATGATTAAAATTATTAATGGATTTTTTTAAAATTGATATTATATAAGGCTTCCTAACTATTTTATTGTGGAAAGAATAATTACAAAATCATTTGCTAGATTAATGGGTCGAGGTATCCATAGGGGTTTTATAACTCATGAAGAATTGAACAAATCATTAGGAAAAAGAAATTTGTCTAGTGAAAATTTGGCTCAAGCATTCATCCATATTTTGGATGAAAAAGTAACACTTGTTGAAAAAAAATCAGATTTTAAAGTTCTTAAAAAAAGAGATAGCCAATCTAAAGAAGAAGGTAAATCAGGTGAAAAAAGTGATGATCCGATAAGAATGTATTTGAGGGAGATGGGAGGAGTAGAACTTCTATCTAGAGAGGGTGAGATTGCAATAGCAAAAAGAATTGAAGCTGGAAAAGATGTTATGTTAAACGCACTATCCCAGAGTCCTATTACTGCACAGCAATTTTTTGAGTGGGATGAAAAACTTCAAAAAGATCAAATCTTGGTAAGAGAAATTATTGATATTGATACAAATTATATGGAGGATGAGAGTACTGGACTTTCTTCAAAACAAAAAGAAAGCAGTGAAGAAAACAAAGATAATACATCCCAAGATGATAGTAAAAATGTTGAAGAAGATGAATTTAATCCAACTCTGGCTGCTATGGAAGATGAGATTAAACCGAAAGTTTTAAAAACAATTAATAACCTTACAAAAGAATATAACAAATTAATAAAATATCAAAAAGAAAGACTGGATTGTGTTTTAAATTCAAATACTTTTTCATCATCAAAAGAAAAAAATTATCAAAAAATTGTACAATCTATTTTGGAAGATATAAAGTCACTTCAGCTATCACCATCTGTATTAGAAGATTTAGTTCAAAAACACTATTCAGAAAATAAAAGGATTATTTCCCTCGAAGGAAATTTATTAAGGTTGGCTATAAATCATAAAATATCACGAACCGAGTTTGTTAAATTTTATGTAGGAAATGAAATTAACCCAAATTTAAAATCTTTTTTAGATACAAATGCTACATGGAAACAATTTTTTCAAAAAAATAAGGAAGAATTCAAAAATATTAGAGAACGTTTAGTTTCAATAAGTAATAAATTAGGAATTTCAGTAACTGAATTTAAAAAATTGTTAAACAGAATTCAAAAAGGAGAGAAAGAATCTAGAATTGCAAAAAAAGAAATGGTAGAGGCTAATTTAAGGTTAGTAATTTCAATTGCAAAAAAATATACAAATAGAGGACTTCAATTTTTAGATTTAATTCAAGAAGGAAATATAGGACTTATGAAAGCTGTTGATAAATTTGAATATAGAAGGGGTTATAAATTTTCTACTTATGCAACTTGGTGGATCAGACAGGCAATCACTAGATCAATTGCTGATCAAGCCAGAACAATTAGAATTCCTGTCCATATGATTGAAACTATAAATAAAATTGTAAGGACGCAAAGATTAATATTAAGTGAGTTTGGAAGAGAAGCAACACCAGAAGAATTAGCTAAAAAATTAAGAATGCCACTTGAAAAAGTTAGAAAAGTTTTAAAAATTTCAAAAGAACCAGTTTCTTTGGAAAAACCGGTAGGAGATGAAGAAGATAGTAGCTTAGGAGATTTTATAGAAGATACAAAAGCGCTTGCACCATTAGAGCAAGCAATAAAGTCAAATTTAAGCGAAGCGACTACTAAAATTTTATCAACTTTAACCCCAAGAGAAGAAAGAGTATTAAGAATGAGATTTGGTGTTGGCATGAACACAGACCATACCTTGGAAGAAGTTGGTTTGCAGTTTTCTGTTACAAGAGAAAGAATAAGACAAATTGAAGCAAAAGCATTAAGAAAATTAAAACATCCAAGCAGATCAAAACAATTAAAAAGTTTTTTAGAAAGCTAGTCTATAATATTATCTGAATATTTATGGAAGTTTTTAAAGTTAATAGGAAAATTGCACAATTAATTATTTTACAAAGAATAGAGCTTGCAAGTCCATTTTTAAAAAGACTAAGAAAATTATTTGGTAGGTATATTTTTTCTAATTTTTTTTCAAAATATTTTATAAATATTTCAGAAATTGGACATAAATATTATTTATTAATGAAAAATGAGTATGAAGTTATTCAAAATTTTTTAAAGCCTGGACAAAATATTTTAAGTGTTGGATCTGGCATTGGAGGTCTTGAGCTTTTAGTTAGTAAAAAAAACTTAAATACCAAAGTTAGTTTTGTAGAGAAGAATTATATATCAAAAAAAATTATATATGGTTGGGATGATAGTAACTTAGAGGCTTATAATAATTTAAATTTATTAGAGGAATTTTTACTAAAAAATAATATGGAGCCAAAATCTTTCCAAATTTTTGATTTTGATAAAGATAAACTGCCAAAAGAAAAATTTGATTTAATTATTTCTATATATTCACTGGATTTTCATTATAATTTTGAACTTTATAGGAAATATTTTCAAGAAGCCTCAAACAATGAAACTATTATAATTTTTGATACTATAAGACCAGAATATTTTAAAAATATTTTTCATGAGGTAAACAT
>CACIWJ010000026.1 GCA_902590365.1 uncultured Pelagibacteraceae bacterium
AGGCATATCTAGGTTCATTTAACCTTAAATCACATGTAACTATAGATGGTGTGTTAACTTCTATTACTTCTAAACCTTCATCTACTTCTCTTGTAACTTCCAAAGATTTATCTTTAACTTCAATCTTTGATGCAAATGTTGCCTGTGGCCAATTTAAAAGAGCTGCAAGCATCTGACCTGTTTGATTACAATCATCATCAATTGCTTGTTTTCCCATAAACACTAAATCTGGTTTTTCTTTTTCTACAATTTTTTGCAAAATTTTTGAAACAGCTAAAGGTTCAATTATTCCATCAGCTTTAACTAAAATACCTCTGTCTGCCCCTACTGCTAAAGCTTTTCTTACAGTTTCTTGTGATTTTTCCTCACCAATTGTAACTGCAACAATTTCTTTTGCTTTTCCAGATTCTTTAATTTTGACTGCTTCTTCAATAGCGTTATCATCAGGTGGATTGGTTGACATTTTTACATTGTCAGTAACTACACCAGTTCCATCTTCTTTAACTCTAACTTGAACGTTGTAATCAATAACTCTTTTAACTGCGACTAATATTTTCATTATGCTCTTAATAATTTATTTTCTGGATCGTACGGGCTTTCATCAAGAATTGTAGCGTCGTGCATTTTTCCTAAAATATCAATTTGTAATTTTTGCCCTGTTGTCGCAATCTCTGGTTTAACCATTCCAATTGCTATTGATTTATTTAACCTAAAACCAAAATCTCCTCCTGTTGCTCTTCCAACTACTTCTTTATCTTTGTAGATTGGATTGTTTCCTAATACATCTGCATCAGTAACATTATGAATTTCCATTGTTACTAATTTATTTTGGAAACCTTTTTCCCTCCATTTATTAAGTGCTTCTAAACCTATAAAATTTCCCTTATTTGGATGAATAAATCTGTCCAAACCTGACTCGTAAGGTGAATATTCTATTGATAATTCAGTACCAATAAGTTTGTAAGATTTCTCAACTCTTAAACTATTCATTGCTCTAATTCCAAATGGTTTTAAACCAAGATCCTTTCCATGTTCCATTAATTTATCAAAAATATGATTTTGATACTCAAGAGGATGATGAAGTTCCCATCCAAGTTCTCCTACAAAGTTAACTCTAATAGCGGTACAAGGTGCGTACCCAATATCAACTTTTTTTGAACTTAACCATTTAAAATTTTCATTAGAAAAATCATCTTTGGAAACTTTTTGCATTAATTCTCTAGCTTTTGGACCAGCTACAACCAAAACTCCAACTGAATTAGTTATGTTTTCAAATTGGACAGAGCCATCTTTTGGCATCCATTTTTGTATCCAGTCATGATCTAATCTTTGAAAAGCTCCTGCTGAAACTAAATAATAACTATCTTCTGCTTCCTTCATTATTGTAAACTCTGAATGAACGCCTCCTTTTGTATTAAGAGCATGGCATAAATTAACTCTACCAATTTTTTTTGGAAGCTTATTTGCTACTAGATGATCTAAAAATTCTTCTGCTTTTGGTCCTTTAATTCTACATTTCGCAAATGCAGTCATATCCAAAAGACCAACATTATCTTTCACATTCTGACATTCTTTTTTAGTAGCTTCAAACCATTTTGATCTTCTAAATGACCAATCATCTTTTTGTTCCATGCCGTCAGTTGCAAAAAAATTAGCTCTTTCCCAACCAAATTTTTGTCCAAATACAGCTCCTAATTTTTTAAGTCTGTCATAACAAGGAGCTTGTCTTAATGGTCTAGCTGCTTCTCTTTCTTCATCTGGATAATGAATAATAAAAACATTTCTATAAGCTTCCTCATTTTTTTCTTTTAGATATGCTTTAGAACAATAATCACCATATCTTCTTGGTTCAACTCCAAGCATATCTACAGTTGGTTCACCATCTATAATCCATTCTGCTAATTGCCAACCAGCACCACCTGCTGCTGTAATTCCAAAACTATGACCTTCGTTTATCCAAAAGTTTTTTAAACCCCAAGCAGGTCCAACTATTGGATTACCGTCCGGTGTATAACATATGGCGCCATTATAAACTTTTTTAACACCTACTTCTCCAAAAGCAGGTACACGATGAATAGCGCCTTCAATATGAGGAGCTAATCTATCTAGGTCTTCTTGAAATAATTCGTATTCTGAATCTTTTGATGGTCCATCAACATAACAACAAGGTGCACCATCTTCATAAGGTCCTAATATTAAACCTCCAGCTTCTTCTCTCATATACCAACGACTATCACTATCTCTAAGAACTCCCATTTCAGGAAGACCTTCTTTTTTTCTTTTTTGTATTTCAGGATGTGGTTCAGTTACTATGTATTGATGTTCAACAGGTATTACTGGTATATCAATACCAACCATCTTGCCTGTTTGTCTTGCAAAGTTTCCCGAACAGGAAACAACATGTTCACATTCTATTGTTCCTTTATCTGTTTCAACTACCCATCCATCTTTAGTTTGTTTAATTCCTACTACCGTTGTATTTCTGTAAATTTCTGCTCCTCTATTTCTTGCACCTGTTGCAAGTGCTTGAGTTAAATCTGCTGGTTGAATATATCCATCTTCTGGATGTTGAATTGCACCGATTAAATCTTTAGTATTACATAAAGGCCAGATTTCTTTTACTTGATCTGGAGTTAAAAATTTATAGTTAACACCAATAGTCTGAGCTACACCTGCGTATTGATGATATTCATCCATTCTATCTTTTGTACTTGCCAACCTAATGTTAGACACAACACTAAAACCAACATTTTTTCCTGTTTCTTTTTCTAAAGTTTTATAAAAATTAACTGCGTACTGATGAAGTTGTCCTACAGAATAACTCATATTGAAAAGAGGAAGTAGTCCCGCAGCGTGCCAAGTAGATCCTGATGTTAACTCTTTTCTTTCAACCAAAACTACATCTGACCAGCCTTTTTTTGCCAGATGATAAAGCATACTAACTCCAACTACTCCACCACCAACAACAACTACTTTTGCTTTACTTTTCATCAGGAGGATTTCTACTAAATTTTTAATCTTTGCGAAACAAAATTATATACTAAATAGAAGAGCCTAAAGACACTGGCTGGGAAACGATGCTAGTAAGCCAACAACCTTTTAACGGGCCATCTTTAACATATTTTTCTACTATCCATTTAAATTTATAATATCTTTTTTTATCATCAAGCACAGTTACTTCAAAAGATGCCACATTCTTAGATACAGATATTTGCTTCACCTTATGCTCGATATGATTTAAAAGCATTGAATAAGAATCTCCCTTTAACATGTCTTTAAAATTTTCAAGAGGCCCTGTTACATTTTTATTTTTGGGGTGCGCAAATTCCCATGTTTGTTCAATTCCAACATCTTTATATGGTTCGTCATTGGTTTTTAAACCTCTCAATTGAATTTTAACGACCTGAATAGGTTCAATTCCGTTATTAGGCTTTACTAAAACTGCCACTGATTTTGAAAAAATGAAGAAAGTAAGTAAGGAGCTTAATATAATAAACTTAATTATTAAATTTTTTGATAAATACATTTTATAAAAATAAATATATCATATTTAAATAAAAATTAACTTTACAATAAGGACGCAAATGAAAATAGGGTTTATTGGATTAGGTAATGTTGGGGGAAAGTTGGCTGGAAGTTTACTAAGAAACAATTTTGAACTTACAGTTTTAGATTTAGACAGCAAACTAATGAAAAAATTTGAAAAAAAAGGTGCTTCTATAACAAATACTCCAAAAGAACTTGCAAAAAATGTAGATTTAATAATTACTTGTCTTCCGTCACCAGAGATTTGTGCTGAAGTAATGGAATCACCAGAAGGAATTTTAGAAGGTATTAGTAAAGATAAAATTTGGTTAGAGATGAGTACTACTGATGAATCAGAGGTCAAAAGACTTGGAAGATTAATATCAAAAAAAGGTGGAATACCATTAGATAGTCCAGTAAGCGGAGGATGTCATAGGGCCGCAACAGGAAATATAGCAATTTTTGTGGGTGGAGATAGAGCAGCTTTTGAAAAAATATTACCAGCCCTAAAATGTATGGGTAGAAAAATACTCCATACAGGTGACTTAGGTACTGCATCAATATTAAAAGTTATTACAAACTATCTTGCGTCAGTTCATTTAGCAGCCTTAGGTGAAGCTTGGACTGTAGCAAAAAAATCAAATTTAGATCTTAATAAAACGTTTAAAGGTATAGCTGTTTCTTCAGGCAATTCTTTCGTGCATGAAACTGAAAGCCAAGTAATTCTGAATGGTTCATACAATATAAATTTTACTATGGACCTAGTTAAAAAAGATATGAATCTTTTTAATGAGCTTTCAAAAAAATTAAAAACTCCTCTAGAAATATCTCCATTTGTTTTGGATATATTTAATGATGCTCAAAAAAAATATGGATCACGAGCTTGGTCTTCAATGGTTGTTAAAAGACTTGAGGATAAATTTAATTTAGATTTCAGAGCACCTGGTTTTCCAAATGAACTAATAGATGATGAAAAAGAAGAAAAAGGTTATGAAATCTAATTAATGTGATAATAAATAATTATGCTTGATAAAAGAAAATTCTATATAAATGGAAATTGGGTAAACCCTTCTAAACCAAATGACTTTAAAGTTGTAAACCCATCAAATGAAGAATCATTTGCTACTATATCTCTTGGGTTTAAAGAAGATATAGATGATGCTGTTAAATCAGCAAAGAAAGCTTTTGAAACATGGAAAGAAACATCTAAGGAAGAAAGAATTTCTCTTCTAGAAAAATTACTTATTATTTATAAAAAAAGATTTAATGAAATGGTTGATGCCATTTCTACAGAAATGGGAGCGCCGATAGACTGGTCTTCACAAGTGCAAACAGCATCTGGTCAATCACATATAGAAGATTTTATATTAAGATTAAAAAACTTTAAATTTGAAGAACAATTTGATTCAAAATCAAATAATCTAATAAGTTATGAACCAATTGGAGTTTGTGGTCTTATTACTCCATGGAATTGGCCTATTAATCAAATTGCACTAAAAGTTATTCCAGCTTTTGCAACTGGTTGCACAATGATACTAAAGCCATCTGAGATAGCTCCTATTTCAGCTATGTTGTTTGCTGAAATGATAGAGGAAGCTGGCTTTCCTCCTGGTGTTTTTAATCTAGTAAATGGAAATGGAGATGGAGTTGGAACACATATGTCTGGTCATACTGATATCGATATGATTTCTTTTACTGGATCTACAAGAGCAGGAAAATTAATTTCTAAAAATGCAGCGAATACAATTAAGAGAGTTTGTTTAGAATTAGGAGGAAAAGGTGGAAATATTGTTTTTGCAGATGCATACACAAATGCTGTTAGGGATGGAATAAGAAATGTAATGAGTAATTCAGGTCAATCATGCGATGCTCCTACTAGAATGCTTGTAGAAAAATCTATTTATAAAAAAGCGATTGAAGAAGCTGTTGATGAAGCAAACAAAATAAAAGTAGATTTGGCTTCAAAAAAAGGTGATCACATTGGACCAGTAGTTTCAAAAATTCAATATGATAAAATTATAAATTTAATTAAAAATGGTATTGATGAAGGTGCCACTTTAGCCGCTGGAGGTCCTGAACTTCCAAATAATTTAACTAAAGGTTATTTTATTAAACCTACAATTTTCACTGATGTAACAAACGATATGAAAATTGCAAAACAAGAAATTTTTGGTCCTGTTTTATCAATAATTCCATTTGAAACTGAAGAAGAAGCAATAACAATTACGAATGATACAGAATATGGTCTTGGAAATTATTTACAAACTGAAAATAAAGAAAGAGCACAAAGAGTTGCAAAAAAATTAAGGTCAGGTTGTGTGTATATTAATGGAAAAGGAGCAGATTCTGGAACACCTTTTGGTGGTTATAGGCAATCAGGGAATGGACGTGAAGGTGGTAAATGGGGCCTAGAAGAATATCTTGAGGTAAAAACAATAACTGGTTGGAAATAAATTATTTTTTTAAAAACCTTAACCTTCCTATAATTTCGTCTCTATCCATATAATACCCTTGCAAATGTCTATTTCCTGAGTTTGGATCAAATTCTGTTCTTCCATGTAAAAGCCTTCTATTATTAAATGAAAATATATCTCCGGATTCTAATCTAAATTTAATTTGAAATTTATCATCATGTAAAAGATTTCCAAATCTATGATGTGCTTTATAAACACTATCCATGATATCCTGGTCGCAATCTAATGCATCCATAGTAGCTACACTAAATCTTATATCATTATAATCACCATCTTTAGTTAAGCTTACAGCTGGAGCATAAAAACTCCTGTGTAATTCTTGCGTGT
>CACIWJ010000027.1 GCA_902590365.1 uncultured Pelagibacteraceae bacterium
AATGGAAAATAATTTTAAAGGAAAAATTGAAGAAGTTATTTATCATGGAGACCACACTAGAGTTAGATTAAATTTGCTTGGTAACAAAGATTTTATTTTAAAAGTTCCTAATAGTTCCGCTAATATGGATATAAAACTTGGAAACCAAATTAATGTTAGCTGGAATAGCTTTGATGCTAGAGCCTTAGATCCAAAATAAACCACTATAAAAAAACCAAATATCCATCAGTAAAATAGACCCATTTTTATGCAAATGGCATGTTGACTCCTATATTATATCTTGCTGTAATCCTGTTTTTATAAAAAACGTTTAAACGGAGGATAAATGAAAAAATTAAGTAAATTGTTACTTGTTCTATCTTTTGCTCTTTCTATAACTTCATCAGCATTTGCAGTAGTTGTTGCATCTTGGGGTGGAGCTTATACAGAATCTCAAAAGCTAGGATATGGTGATCCTACTGCAAAAAAACTAGGTGTACCTATTGAATGGGTAGACTATTCAGGTGGATTATCAGAAATTAAAGCACAAAAAGAAGCAGGTGCAATCGTATGGGATATCATAGACGTATTTGCTATGGATACTATTACTGGATGTGACGAAGGTATATTTGTTGAATTTGATTTCGACAAAGACTTTCCAGCAGCACCAGATGGAACTCCTGCAAGTGAAGACTTCTTTACTAGCATGCCTTCTAAATGTGCAGTAGGAAATATTTTATATTCTTGGAATTATGCTTATAACAGCGACAATGTTAAAGGTAAGCCAAAAACTATAAAAGATTTCTTTAACACTAAAAAATTTCCTGGAAAAAGAGCTATCTATAAAAGCGCTCTAACTAATTTAGAAATCGCTTTAGCAGCAGATGGTATTAAGCCAGGTAAAGGTGGAGCAAAAATCTATAAAGCTTTAGAAACTGAAAAAGGTGTTCAAAGAGCTTTAGATAAGATCAAAAAACTTTGCACAGACCCTAAAGGTGGATGTGTATTTTGGTCTGCAGGTGCTCAACCGCCAGAATTGCTAATGAGTGGTGAAGTTGTTATGGCAACTGGTTGGAACGGAAGATTCTTTAACGCTACAGTTGGAGAAGGCGCGCCAATCGTTCAAGTTTGGGACGGACAAGGTCTTGACTATGAATATTTCGCACTTGTTAAAGGTGGACCAAACGAAGCTGACGCTAAAAAAGCTCTTGCAATGATGACAAGTACAGAAGGTTTAGCGGGAAGTGCTAAGTATATTGCTTACGCTCCTTGGAGAAAATCTTCTATTGATGTTATGAAAAAAGGAGAGCCTTGGTATAAAGATGGTAAAACTAACATGGTACCACACATGCCAACAGCACCAGCTAACACTAAAAATTACTTCCTAGTTGACCCAATATTCTGGGCTGATAACGGTACAGAACTTGGTGAAAAATGGGAAGCTATGAAAGCAGGTCTATAATTTTAAGTTTTAAACTTTAAAATTATATAATATATTTAGGGCGGTTATTTTATAACCGCCCTTTTTTATTTATGAGCAGCGAAACACAAACAATTTTAACAACAGACGGAATTCCTTTAGAGGAAAGTCTAAAAAAAGCAGAGAAAAAAAATAAAATAAAAGCTTTTTTGCTTGTATGTCCTTTATTACTATTTTTAATAATTACATATGTTTTTCCAATAGGTGATATGCTTTTTAGAAGTGTGGATGATCGAATGGTTACGAATATGCTTCCTAAAACTTTTAAAGCAATGGAACAATGGGATGGAAAAGAACTACCGCCAGAAGAGGTTTTCGAAGGGTTTTATTTAGATTATAAAAAATTAGTTGAAGAGAAGACTTTTGGAAAATTAGCAACTCAATTAAATTATGAAAAAAATGGTTTTAAAAGTATTTTGAAAAAACTAAAAAGAAAAATGAAAAAATTTGAGGAAGGAAATTATAAAGAACAAATAATGTCAGTTCATAAACGATGGGCAGATGTAGAATATTGGAGAGCACTTAAAAGAAGAGCTCCTGCTTATAGTTATTCAAAATATCTTAAGGGCGTAGATATGTATGAAAATGAAGATGGTAAAATTGTTCAAGTTCCAGAGGACAGAAGAATTCATAAAATTCTATGGTTAAGAACTGTTGAGGTAGCTTTTTTTGTTACAGTTTTTTGTTTTTTAATGGCTTATCCAATCGCTCATTTATTAGCAACACTTCCAATGAAATATAGTAATTTATTAATGATTTGTGTCCTCTTGCCTTTTTGGACATCCTTACTCGTAAGAACTGCAAGTTGGATGATTTTATTGCAGCAACAAGGAATCGTTAATGACTTTTTTGTATGGATAGGCCTTGTGGCAGACGATAACAGGCCTGAAATGATGTATAATAAGGTTGGCACATATGTTGCAATGACTCAAATTCTTTTACCATTCATGGTATTACCGCTTTACAGCGTTATGAAAACCATCTCTCCTAGCTTGATGAGAGCAGGAAAATCTCTAGGCGGAACACCATTTGTAGCCTTTTGGAAAGTATATTTTCCTCTAACTATTCCAGGAATAGGTGCTGGCTGTTTATTAGTTTTTATACTTGCTATTGGATATTATATTACTCCAGCTCTTGTTGGAGGAGCATCAGGAACGCTAATTAGTAATCATATTGCGTTTCATATGAAAAGTACTTTAGATTGGAGCTTTGCATCAGCGATGGGATTAATGTTATTGAGCGGAGTTTTAGCTATTTATTGGGTTTATAATAAACTTGTAGGAGTTGATAATATCAAACTGGGATAAATATGGCCTTACCAAAATATACAGAACCACATTATAGAATTTGGCACTACTTCTACATATTTATTTGTAGTTGTGTATTTTTTTTCTTAATAGCACCATTGTTTGTAATTTTTCCATTATCATTTAACGCAGAAGAATTTTTAGTTTTTTCAGAAGGCATGAAGAGACTTGATCCAGAGGCCTTTTCATTAAGATGGTATCATGACATGGTTTATGGAACAAAAAACCCATGGGGGCTAGCTGCAAAAAATAGTTTTATTATTGCAATTTTTGCAACATTAGGATCTGTTCTTCTTGGAACAGTTGCTGCGCTAGGATTAAGTAGCAGACATATGCCTTACAAAGGAATTATAATGGCAACTTTAATTTCACCAATGATTGTTCCGCTTATTATATCAGGTGTTGCAATTTTCTTTTTTATGGCCAAAGTTGGTTTAGCGGCAACACACACAGGGATTGTTTTGGCTCATATTGTTTTAGGAACTCCATTTGTAGTGATTACTGTTACAGCCACTTTGTCAGGTTTTGATCATAGTGTTACTAGGGCTGCTTCTAGTCTTGGAAGTGATCCTGTTAACACATTTATGAAAATAACTTTACCGTTAATTTTACCAGGGGTAATATCTGGTGGTTTATTTGCATTTGTTACTTCTTTTGATGAAGTGGTAGTTGTACTTTTCTTGGCTGGGCTAGATAACACAACAATACCAATTCAAATGTGGACGGGCTTAAGAGAACAATTAAGTCCAACCATTCTTGCAGTTGCTACTTGCTTAATTGTTCTTTCAACATTAATACTTGTTACCGCAGAACTTCTTAGAAGAAGATCTGAGAGAATAAGAGGTATTAACAGATAATTTTTTATTAAGCTTTAAGTTTTATGGAAATTAAAAAAGTAGTGATAATAGGCTCAGGAACAATGGGCAGTGGTATTGCGGCTCAACTTTGTAATGCAAATGTTCCAGTCACTTTATTAGATTTAAAAACAGAAATAAGTGAAAAAGCAAGAGAAAGAATTCTTAAATCTAGACCTCCATTATTGATCGATAAATCAAAAATCAATAATATTAAAGTAGGTAATATAAATGATGATTTTAATACTGTTAAAGATGCAGATTGGGTTGTGGAGGCAGTAGTTGAAAGAATTGATATTAAACATAATATTTATGAAAAAATCTTTAAATTTAGAAAATCAGGTGCAATAGTCTCATCAAATACATCGTCAATTCCAATTAAAATTTTATCAGAGAAATTATCCAGTGAAGAAAAAAAAGATTTTTGTATTACGCATTTTTTTAACCCAGTTAGATATATGGGTCTACTCGAAATTGTAAAAAACGAAAATAATGATTTAAATAAAATTAATTCATTAAAAAAATTTTGCGAAGAAGAACTAGGAAAAGGCGCAATCGTTTGTAATGATACACCTGGTTTTCTTGGAAATAGAATAGGAGTTTATGCAATGCAAGTTGCTATGACAGAAGCATTTAAATTTAAATTATCAATTGAAGAAGCAGATGCAATATTTGGAAGACCAATGGGAATACCTAAAACAGGAGTATTTGGATTATATGATTTAATAGGAATTGATTTAATGAGCGATGTACTTAAAAGTTTTATAAAAGAATTACCGAAAACAGATGAATTTCAAATAGTTGCTAAAGAAATACCACTTGTAAAAAAGTTAATAGAAACAGGTTACACAGGAAGAAAAGGCAAGGGTGGTTTTTATAGAATGAAAAAAATTGACAATGCAAAAGTTTTAGAAGCTATCAATTTAGAAACTGGAGAATATTCAGCATCTAAAAAAATAGATATAAAATCAGAAAAAGTTGATTTAAATAGCTTAATCAATAGAAAAGATAAGTATGGTGAATATGCTTGGTCAGTAATTTCAAAAATAATTAAATATGCATCTTCATTAGTTCCAGGGATAACAGACAAATTTAATGATATTGATGAAGCTATGAGGTTAGGTTTTAACTGGGCAAAAGGCCCTTTCGAAATGTTAAATGCAATAGGGGTAAAGAACTTTTTCAAAAAAATAGATAATTTCGACAACAATAAGTTTTTAGAAGATTTAAATAAATCTAAAAATGAAAATTTTTATGGCGAAAGACAACTATATACTGAGATAGAAACATTAGGGAAAGTAAAACCTAAGGCAATTAAAAGTGATAAAAACAAATCAGCTGAAATTTATAGATTTAAAGATTTTAATATTGTTGAATTTACAACCAAAGCAAACGTTTTAGATTATGACTCAATGGACTGTTTGAAAAAAGCAACAGATAAACCATTAATAATTATAAACGAAAGTATGCAATTTTCGGCTGGAGTAAATTTAACTTACACAATGAACTTTGCTGACAAAGGTGATTTTAAATCTATTGAAAAATTTATAAAATATTTTCAAGAAACATGTAAGCATTTAAAATATTGCGAGAACCCAGTTATCTCTGCTCCATCTGGATTGGCGTTAGGTGGAGGTGAAGAAGTTGTTTTGCAGAGTAATTTTGTTGTATCTCACACGAACATTGTGATGGGATTAGTTGAAACATTAGTTGGTTTAGTTCCAGCAGGTGGAGGATGTAAGGAAGTTTTATGGAGATGGTCACAATCGGATGAAGCAAAAAATGATCCTGATTTTGCTCCATTAAAAGTATTTGATATTATTGGGTATGCCAAAACAGCAACTTCTCCTATAGAGGCTGAACCTTTAAAATATTTAAGACCTGATGATAAAAAAATAATGAATAGAAATAGTTTATTTTCAGTTTCTAAAAAAATAATAGAGCAAAATAAAAATTTTAAACCTCCGGAAGTATGCAAATTTAATTTATCTGGCAAACCGTTAAAGGAAAAAATGATAAAAGTTTTAGAAAAACTTTATAATGATAAAGTAATATTAGACCATGGTATGACAGTTGGTAAAGAATTAGCTAATGTTTTAAGTGGTGGAGATACAACAATTGAAAAAACGTTATCAGAAGATGATTTGTATAAGTTGGAACTTGATTCATTCATGAAACTTATTCAGACCAAAAAAACACAAGAAAGAATTAAGCATACACTTGCAACAGGAAAACCTCTTGTTAATTAAACTATTTAAGCATTTTAAAAGTATTAATAAAGTCTGGCCTTAGTACATATTCAACTTTATCATTGTATTTAACTTTTTGGAGAACTTCTAAACCATAAATTACTTTTCCAACAGGTGAATACTCACCTTCAAATAAAGGCGCATCTTCGAGTAGTATAAAAAATTGACTGTCTTCAGTATTTTTTTTTTCTGTTCTTGATAAAGCAACACTACCTTTTTTAAAATCAAAACTGTTATCTAATTCTGAATTTATAGTTCCATAACC
>CACIWJ010000028.1 GCA_902590365.1 uncultured Pelagibacteraceae bacterium
TGCTAGGATTGGTGATAGAAATCCTGAGACAAAATCAATTAAAATTGAGCAAAAAATCTTTCAAGGCTTTAGTGGCATCGCGGATTATAAAAAAAGTAAAATCGGTTTAGTTTTAGCTGATGCTAAACTTTTACAAACTGAACAAACAACTCTTTTAAAAGCGGCAGAAGCTTTTTCGGGCTTAATTTTTGCAAATGAAAAGTTTTCTATAAATAAAAAAAATGTCAGTTTATCTGAAAGACAAGTAGAAACTGATAGAATTAGAGTAGATAGAGGTCAAGTAAGTATTGCAGATTTGGCTCAATCCGAATCTTCACTAGCTGAAGCTCAGGCTAAATTCATTCAGGCTAAAAATGATGTAATTACAGCTAAACTTAATTACGAAAATATTATTGGTCCTATACAAGATTCTTTTGATCTAAATAAAGATATTAATCTGGATTTAAAAATTCCATTGAATTTAGAAAATGCTATTCAGTTGTCAAAGAATAATAATCCTGATTTAATAATTGCAAAACTAGAATATGAACAATCTGAAAAAGATGTTCAAATAGCAAAATCAGATCTATCACCATCTGCTACACTTTCTTTTGAAAGTAAGGAAACAGATGATTTAAGCGCAACATACGATCAACAAAATAAAGAAACTGTACAAGCAACTATTACATGGCCAATATTTTCTGGTGGAAAAAATTATGCTGGCTTAGGTAAATCAAAAAACCTTAGAAATAGAAAAAAATTATTACTTAATAATGCAATAAAAGTTAATGATACTAATGTTGCAAGCGCATGGTCAAATATGAAATCAAATGGAAGTTTGCTTGAGTCAGTAAAACTACAAGTTAAGGCAGCAGAGATCGCGAACGAAGGAATTACAGCTGAGTATGAAGGTGGAAAAGGGAGATCAACACTTGATGTTATTCAATCAAACTCAATATTATTGAACTCTAAAATTAGTTTGGCCAATTCAGAAAGAGAATATCTGTTATCGCAATTTAAGCTTTTGCAATCAATCGGAATTTTAAGTGCTAACTATTTAGGATTTAATTAAGCAAATACCTTATATATTTATTGGTTTTTTTAAGTAATAAATTAATTTCTTGCCAATGAGAACAAAATGTGTACATTTATTAGTATGATTCGAATGGTAAAAAACATAAAAAAAAGAGGCAAAAATGACTAAAAATAACTTAAAAGTAGTTAAATCTACAAAAGATAAGGAATTAGAAAATAAAGAGAAAAATAAAGCTTTAGAAGCTGCAATTAGCCAAATTACAGATAATTTTGGAAAAGGTTCTGTTATGAAGTTAGGTGAGCAAAAAGCTATGGATGTTGAGTCCGTTTCAACAGGATCTTTAAGCTTAGATCTTGCTCTTGGAATTGGAGGGCTTCCAAAAGGAAGAATTATAGAAATTTATGGTCCAGAGTCTTCTGGAAAAACAACACTTGCTTTACAGGTTGTTGCTGAAGCACAAAAAGCCGGCGGAATTTGTGGATTTGTTGATGCAGAACATGCATTGGATCCAGTTTATGCTAAGAAATTAGGTGTAAATACTGAAGAATTGTTAATTTCTCAACCAGATACTGGTGAACAAGCTTTAGAAATTACTGACACATTAATTAAATCTGGCTCAATGTCGGTTCTTGTAATTGACTCTGTTGCAGCTTTAACACCTAGAGCTGAAATAGAAGGAGATATGGGAGATCATCATGTAGGCCTTCAAGCAAGACTAATGTCTCAAGCGCTAAGAAAATTAACAGGATCTATTTCTAGAACAAACACAATGGTCATTTTTATTAATCAAATTAGAATGAAAATTGGAGTTATGTTTGGAAGTCCAGAAACAACATCAGGTGGTAATTCACTAAAATTCTATTCATCAGTTAGAATGGATATAAGAAGAATAGGTGCTATCAAAGATAAAGAACAAATTATTGGAAATTCTACCAGAGTAAAAGTAGTTAAAAATAAAGTTGCTCCTCCATTTAAAGTTGTTGAATTTGACTTAATGTATGGCAAAGGAATTAGTAAAACTGGTGAGCTAATAGATCTTGGAGCAAAGGCTGAGATCGTAGAAAAAGCTGGAGCTTGGTATGCATATAAAGGTGAAAAAATTGGACAAGGAAAAGAAAATGCGAAACTTTATCTTGAACAAAATCCAAAAGCTGCTGCTGAGATAGAAATGGCGATAAGAGAAAAAGCCGGTCTTATTTCAAAAAAGATTGAAGGAAATCCTATCGATCAAGAAAAAGTAAAACCAGAAGAAAAAGACGAAACACCATCTAAAAAGAATTAACTTTTAGTTATCTAAAAAGGCGCTTATTTAAGCGCCTTTTTTCCCTTTAGTACCTAGACATCAAAAAAAAAAGCTGTATTTTAAAAGTATGGCTGACAAATCACTAAATGAGATAAGAAGTGCTTTTCTCAAATATTTTGAGAAAAATGATCATAAGATTGTCGAGTCAAGCAATTTAGTACCAAATAACGATCCTACATTAATGTTTGCTAATTCTGGAATGGTACAATTTAAAAACGTATTTACAGGTTTGGAAAAAAGGGACTATAAAAGAGCTACCACTTCTCAAAAATGTGTTAGGGCGGGTGGAAAGCACAATGATTTAGAAAATGTTGGTTATACACCAAGGCACCACACTTTTTTTGAAATGTTAGGCAATTTCTCTTTTGGAGATTACTTTAAAGATAGAGGAATTGAGTTAGCATGGAATTTAATAACAAAAGATTTTGGACTAGATAAAAATAAGCTTTATTTTACAGTCTTTAATGAGGATGAAGAAGCTTTTAATCTTTGGAAAAAAATTACTGGATTTGGTGAAGATAGAATAATTAAAATTTCTACATCAGATAATTTTTGGTCTATGGGTGAAACTGGACCATGTGGACCATGTTCTGAAATATTTTATGATCATGGTGATCATTTAAAGGGTGGACTACCAGGCACAAAAGATCAAGATGGAGATAGATATATAGAAATTTGGAATTTAGTTTTTATGCAATTTGAACAGATTTCAAAAGATAAAAGAATAAATCTCCCAAAACCTTCCGTTGATACTGGCATGGGTTTAGAAAGGATAGCTGCATTATTACAAGGTACACATGATAACTATAAAACAGATCATTTTATTAAATTAATTAATTCAACTGCTAACGCTGTTAAAATAAAGCCTAATGATAAAAATATATCAAGTTTTAGAGTTATAGCTGATCACTTAAGAGCTAGCTCTTTCTTAATTGCAGAAGGAGTTCTTCCATCCAATGAAGGTCGTGGATATGTTCTTAGAAGAATAATGAGAAGAGGAATGAGACATTCTCATTTTTTAGGTTCGAAAAAGCCAATATTTTTTAATATTTTTAAAACATTAGTGGACGAAATGTCTGAAAATTATCCTGAGCTTAAAAGAGCTGAGTCTTTGATAAAAGAAACTTTAAGAGCAGAAGAAGAAAAATTTTTAGTTCTTCTTGAGAGAGGTATGAAAATTTTAAATGATGAAGTAAGCAAAGTAGATAAAATTCTACCAGGAGAAGTAGCTTTTAAACTTTACGATACTTATGGTTTTCCTCTAGATCTCACTGAAGATATTTTAAAAAGTAAATCATTAACTGTTGATCATAATAAATTTAAATCATTAATGCAGCAAAGTAGAGAACTTGCTAAAAAAAATTGGAGAGGCTCAGGTGATAGTTCGGTTGATGAAATCTGGTTTGGCATCAAAGACAAGTTAAAACCAACTGAATTTTTAGGATACGAAACTAACCAAGCAGAAGGAATAATACTTTCTTTAATTAAAAATAATAAAGAAGTACAAAGTTTAAACAAAGCTGATGAAGCGATGATAATTTTAAATCAAACACCTTTTTATGGAGAGTCGGGTGGTCAGATTGGTGATACCGGATTTATTATTTCTGGTGATTTTAAATTTAAAGTTGAAGATGTTCAGAAAAAACTTGGAGATCTATATGTTCATTACGGAAAAGTTGAAGCTGGAACGATTAAAGTAAATGATAATGTAGAAATGAAAATAGATATTGAAAGAAGAGAAAATATAAGAGCTTATCATTCAGCTACACATCTGCTTCATGAGTCTTTAAGAAGAGTTTTAGGCAAACATGTAACTCAAAAAGGATCTTTAGTTGCACCGGATAGACTAAGATTCGATTTTAGTCATATGAAACCAATTTCAAATGAGGAAATAAATAAAATAGAAAAATTTGTTAATGAAATGGTTGAAACAAGATCTGAAGTGAAAACAAGATTAATGACACCAAAAGAGGCAGTAGATAACGGCGCTTTAGCTTTATTTGGTGAAAAATATGGTGATGAAGTTAGAGTTCTTTCAATGGGTAATGAAAAAAATAGATACTTTTCAACAGAACTATGTGGCGGAACTCATGTTAGAAATACTAGAGATATTGGCAAATTTAAAATTGTTAGCCAGTCTTCAATCGCTGCTGGAATTAGAAGGGTAGAGGCACTTAGAGATAAACAACTGGAAGAATTTTTAACTAAAAAAGAAAAATTATCTGATTTATCAATACAAAAAAATGAAGAAATTATTAAAAATCTTTCAGAGCAGATTATTAAACTTGATGGAAAACCAAATTTAGATAACAAAAACCATAATGAACTAATAAGAGATTTAAATAAACAATTTGATCAACTTTCTGTAAAAAATATTTTAAGTGATAAATCAAAAAATATTATTAAAGATGAGACTATAAATAATATTAAAGTAAGATTTCAAAAAATAATAGACCTTCCGCCAAAAGATCTAAGAAAATTAATAGATAGTGGAAAAAAAGAGATAGTAGAAGGTATTGTAATTATATTTGCTAGCAAAGATGAAAAAATTGGATTAGCAGTAGGAGTGACAGATAAACTTGTAAATAAATATGATGCTGTAAAATTTGTCAAAACTGGATCAGAAATAATAGGAGGAAAAGGTGGCGGAGGTAGAGTTGATTTTGCCCAAGCAGGTGGCACAGAATTTGATAAAATTGATGATGCAATTAGTAAACTTAAGACTTTAGTTTAATTTTTTTTTTAAGTTTTCATTAATAATATTGAGGAATTGATTAGTATTTAGATATTTTGTAGTTGGTCCAATTAACATTGCTAAATCTTTAGTCATTGATCCATTTTCTACTGTCTCTATACAGACTTTTTCTAAAGTTTTTATGAACTTTTTTAAATCTTCATTACCGTCTACTTTCCCTCTATGATAAAGGCCTCTTGCCCAGGCAAAAATAGATGCTATTGGATTAGTTGAAGTATCTTGGCCTTGTTGATGCAGTCGGTAATGTCTAGTCACAGTTCCATGAGCAGCTTCTGCTTCTATAGTTTTACCATCAGGTGTCATCAGTACACTACTCATTAAACCTAAAGAACCAAATCCTTGTGCAACAGTATCAGATTGAACATCTCCATCATAATTTTTACATGCCCAAATATAATTTCCATTCCATTTTAATGCACATGCCACCATATCATCAATAAGCCTATGTTCGTAAGTAATTTTTCTTTCTTCAAATTTTTCTTTAAATTCTTTTTCATAAATTTCTTGAAACAAATCTTTGAATCTACCATCGTATTTTTTTAAAATTGTATTTTTTGTTGAAAGATAAACAGGCCACTTTCTGTTTAGTCCATAATTCATACAAGATCTTGCGAAATCTTTTATAGATTGATCTAGGTTATACATTGATAGAGCAACACCTGGTCCAGGAAAATTGAAAACTTCATATTCTTTTTTCTCTTTTCCATCTTCAGAAGTCCATTTAATTTCTAATTTACCTTTTCCAGGAACCTTAAAGTCGGTTGCTCGATATTGATCTCCAAAAGCATGTCTTCCTATACAAATTGGATTTTTCCAACTTGGAATCAATTTAGGAATATTTTTACAAAGTATTGGCTCTCTAAAAACTGTTCCTCCTAAAATATTTCTTATTGTACCATTTGGAGATCGCCACATTTTTTTTAGATTGAACTCTTTAA
>CACIWJ010000029.1 GCA_902590365.1 uncultured Pelagibacteraceae bacterium
AGAGGAAGAAATCTATATTTTTTTTAAAGATCAGTATGGTGAATGGATTTCGTATGATCCTGAATTTAATACTAAAACGTACTTTTTATGGGGTTTGCCAGTTTTAATATTCCTTTTAGGAGGCGCTATAATCTTGAGAAAATTAGCAGTTTTAAAGAATTAACAATACTATATAAATATATTTAAAAAATTATTTTATGATAAATAAAAGTTTAAAAATTACTGTTGGAACATTTTGGTTTTTTATGTCACTCTTTTCACATCCATTGAAAAGTGACGAGATAAAAGAACTCTCAGATCCACATGAGTATAATTTTTTTACTGGAATGTTTGATTTTAGTGATGATGGCAAGAAGTCCACTTTAATAGGTATTCAGCACCAAAATGAAAATTTATATAGGGATAGTTTTTTAGGAACAATATCTCCAGTGTCAGGTTTTTTAATTACAGGAGATAGTGCTACCTACCTATATACAGGTATCCAAGCAGAATATAATATTGGTAAAATGAATTTAACTCCAAGTTTTACTCCAGGATTGTATGGTCAAGGTGATGGTAAAGATTTGGGTCATTTAGTGGAGTTTAAAAGTGAATTACAATTATCCTTTGATTTATTAAAAGACTCTGAATTAGGTTTTTCATATAATCATATATCAAATGCAAGTTTAGGAGATAAAAATCCTGGTGCAAATAGTTATATGTTTAACTTTCTTAAAAAATTTTAGTTTATAAAATGCAACTTAAGGATTGTCACAATTTTAGTGATTTTAGAAAATTAGCAAAAAAAAAGTTACCATCTCCTATTTTTCATTATATTGATGGAGCAGCGGATGATGAAATTACATATAAAAGAAATACAAGTGCATTCGACGATGTTGATTTAGTACCAAATGTTTTAAGGGGAGTTGAGAATGTTGATTTATCAACTACAATATTTGGTAAAAAATTAGATTTACCTTTTTATTTAGCACCAACTGCGCTGCAAAGACTTTTTCACTACGATGGTGAGAGAGCAGTTGGAAAAGCAGCACAAAAATTTAATACAATGTTTGGTGTTTCAGCTTTAGCTACTGTAAGTGTAGAAGAAATATCTGCAATGATTGATACTCCAAAAATGTTTCAGTTTTATTTTCATAAAGATAGAGGTTTAAATGATTCTTGCTTGGAGAGAGCTAAAGCAGCAAAATTTGACGTGATGGCATTAACAGTAGATACAATAACTGGCGGAAATCGTGAAAGGGATTTACATACCGGTTTTACATCGCCACCTAAACTCACATTAGCAAGTTTATTTAGCTTTGCCACAAAGCCGATGTGGGGAATAAACTATTTAACAAAAGGTAAGTTTGAATTACCTCATCTTCAAGATTTTGTCAAAGAAGGTACGAGTACTAACTCTTCGATTGGAAATTATTTTTCTACTATGCTGGATCAATCAATGAATTGGAAAGATGCAGAAAAGCTTTGTTCTCAATGGGGTGGTCATTTTGCACTAAAAGGAGTTATGAGTGTTGAAGATGCTAAAAAAGCAGTTGATATAGGATGTACAGGAATAATGGTTTCAAATCATGGAGGAAGACAACTTGATGGTTCAAGATCTCCATTTGATCAACTTGCTGAAATAGTTGATGCTGTTGGTGATAAACTTGATGTGATTTGTGAGGGTGGAATTCATAGAGGAACTCACATGCTCAAAGCATTATCTTTGGGTGCTAAAGCTTGCTCTGGTGGAAGACTATATCTTTATGCTTTAGCTGCTGGAGGACAAGCAGGTGTTGAGAGAGCTCTTGAAAAGTATAAGGAAGAATTAGTCAGGGATATGAAATTAATGGGATGTACTAAGATAAGTGACTTAAATAGAAAAAATTTAAGATTCAGAAGATAGTGAATTTAAAAAATTGCCATAACTTTGAAGACTTCAGAAAATTAGCAAAAAAAAAATTACCTTCGCCAATATTTCATTACATTGATGGTGGAGCAGATGATGAGTCAACTTTAAGAAGAAATACAGACTCATTTAATGATTGTGATCTAGTTCCAAATATTTTGGCTAGCGTTGGTAAGCCTAATTTATCAACTACTTTATTTGGTAGGAAAATTGATATGCCAATCTTTCTTTCTCCTGCAGCGATGCAGAGATTATACCATCCAGATGGAGACAAAGCATCTGCAAGAGCAGCTGAAAAATTTAATACTTTTTATAGCATGTCATCTATGGGAAATAATACTATTGAAGAAGTAGCAAATATTTCAAGTGGTCCAAAATTGTTTCAGCTTTATGTTCATAAAGATAGATCAATTTCTGATGATTTAATAGACAGATCTAGAAGATCTGGTTTTGATGCAATGTGTTTAACTGTAGATACTTTAGTTGCAGGTAATAGAGAAAAAGATCATAGAACAGGTTTTACTACTCCACCAAAGCTTACACTTCAAAGTTTGATGAGTTTTGCAATGCGTCCTAAATGGGTTTTTAATTATTTAACAGGTAAAAGATTTGAACTATCAAATGTTAAAAAAAAAACTGATAAAGGAACAAATATTGCTAAGTCTGTTATTGAATATATCAATGAACAGTATGATCCAACTATGGGATGGAAAGATGCAGAGTATTGTGCAAAAAAATGGAACGGTCCATTTGCTCTTAAGGGTGTGATGTCCATCGATGATGCAAAAAAAGCGATAGATATAGGTTGCACAGCAATAATGATATCAAATCATGGAGGCCGTCAATTAGATGGTTCTAGATCTCCTTTTGATCAAGTAAAGGAAATTTCCGATGCTGTAGGTGATAAGCTAGAGATTATTTTAGACGGTGGTGTAAGAAGAGGAACTCATGTTTTAAAAGCTATAGCTGCTGGAGCTAAAGCATGTAGTTTTGGAAAAATGTTTCTGTTCTCTTTGGCCGCAGGGGGACAACAAGGTGTTGAACATTTATTACAAAATATGCATGATGAAATTAATAGAAATATGATTTTAATGGGTTGTAAAAATTTAGGTGAATTAAATAGTTCAAAATTAATTTTTAGAAAATAGAAAGGTACAGATAAATGAAATTAGCAAAGAGTTTAGATAGATTAGGAACTGAGTCAGCATTTACTGTACTAGCAGAAGCTAAAAAACTAGAAGCCCAAGGAAAATCAATGATACATTTAGGCTTAGGACAACCAGATTTTAAAACACCCAAACATGTTGTTGAAGCAGCTAAAAAAGCATTAGACGATGGTCATCACGGATATGTAATGTCTAATGGAATTCCTGAGTGTAGACAGGCTGTAACAAGAAAAATTAAAAAACTTTATAATGTAGATATAGACCCTGAAAGAATTCTAATTATGCCAGGGGGAAAACCTACGATGCACTACGCTATACAATGTTATGGAGAACCAGGAGCAGAAATAATTCATCCAACTCCAGCTTTTCCAATTTATGAGTCTATGATTAATTATACTGGTTCAACACCAGTTCCTTATGATTTAACTAAAGATAAGGATTTAAAATTTAATCCTGAAAAAATACTATCTTTAATAACTGACAAAACCCGTTTGTTAATATTAATTAATCCAAACAATCCAACAGGAAGTTTTGTAGAAAAATCTGATATTGATGTTTTGGCTGAAGGTTTAAAAAAACATCCCCATGTAACTATATTGAGTGATGAAATTTATAGTAGACAGATATTTGATGGTAAAGAAATGCCTACATTTTTTAATTATCCAGAATTAAGAGAAAGATTAATAGTCTTAGATGGATGGAGTAAGGCTTATGCTATGACAGGGTGGAGATTAGGATGGAGTTTTTGGCCAAAAAATTTAATTGAACATGTTAATAAACTTTTAATTAATAGTGTTTCGTGTGTGAATGCAGCTGCACAATTTGCAGGAATAGCGGCATTAGATGGACCAGACGATCCTATCCATGAAATGATGGAAAAATTTACACAAAGAAGAAATTTAATCCATAAAGGATTAAATGAATTACCAGGTGTTGAATGTAGCTTGCCCGGCGGAGCTTTTTATGCATTTCCTAAAGTAATTGGTACTGGAATGAATGGTGAAGAATTTTCTAAAAAAGCAATGCATGAGGCTGGAGTTGCAATAGTTCCAGGTACAGCTTTTGGTAAAACATGTAATGATTATGTAAGATTTAGCTTTGCTGCTTCTAGAGACAATATCTCCCAAGCCTTAGAAAATATAAAGAAAATGCTTGGCTAGTTTTAAGTTTCTTTATTCCTTATATAATTCTATAATATTTAAATATGAATGAAGTGCTTCAAAGTGAGTTAAAAAAGATTTTGAATGGTAGATTTTCTCAGTCAGAGTCTACTCGGGCAAATTATGCTAGGGGAGAAGACACGTATGACCCAGTCTTATCTAAAGCAGTAGTTTTTCCAGAGACTAACGAAGAAGTTTCAAAAATTTTAAAATTATGCAATGAGCATAAAATTCCAGTAGTGCCATTTGGTACAGGTACATCTTTAGAAGGAAATGTTGTTGGAAATGAAAACGGAATAACGATTTCGCTTGAAAAAATGAATAAAGTATTAAGCGTAAACGCTGAAGATTTTGACTGTAGAGTTCAGGCTTGTGTTACAAAAGAACAATTAAATGAGTATTTGAGAGAAGATGGAGTTTTTTTTCCAATTGATCCAGGAGCAAATGCTGCAATTGGTGGTATGGCTTCAACTTCAGCTTCAGGGACAATGGCTGTAAAATATGGGACTATGAAAACTGTTATTTCTGGTCTAACTGTAGTTTTACCAAACGGCGATATAATAAATACAGGTGGTAGAACTAAAAAAACTTCTGCAGGTTATAATTTAACTAACTTATTTATTGGATCAGAAGGTACGTTAGGTATTATAACTGAAGTTCATTTAAGATTATCTCCTATACCAGAGAGTATAATGAGTGCCGTATGTCATTTCCCCACTCTTGAAGATGCAGTTCAAACAGCTCAACAAGTTATTCAATATGGTATACCGATTGCAAGGATTGAAATGCTTAATAAAGATCAGATGGGGATTAGTATTAACTACTCTAAATTGACAGATATTGAAGCAGTACCAACTTTATTTTTTGAATTCCATGGATCAGAGTCTTCAAATAATGAGAATATTAAAATTGTAGAAGAGATATCAAAAGATAATAAGGGCAGTTCTTTTAAATGGGCCAAAGATTTAGAAGAAAGAAATAAACTTTGGAGAGCAAGATGGGATGTATATTATTCTGTCAAAGCTTTAATTAATAATGGCAGAGTTTATTCAACAGATGTATGTGTTCCTATTTCAAAAATTACAGAGTGTGTAAATTTTGCAGAGGAACAAGCAAAAAAATTTGGAGTTAGAGCTCCAATGGTTGGTCATTTAGGGGATGGGAACTTTCACGTAGTTTTACCTTTTGATCCAGAAAAAAAAGAAATGTATAAACAAATTAGAGCATTTAATGATTCATTAATTAAAAAAGCATTAGAATTAAATGGAACAATTACTGGTGAACATGGTGTGGGACTTCATAAAAAAGAATATCTCCTTGAGGAGCATCCTGATAATA
>CACIWJ010000030.1 GCA_902590365.1 uncultured Pelagibacteraceae bacterium
GCCCCACAAACTCAGGTAAATCTAGTTTATTAAATTATCTTTCAAAAAGAGATGTAGCAATTGTTTCCGAAATTGCTGGAACAACACGAGACGTAATTGAGACACATTTAAATATTGATGGCTTTCCAGTAATAATTTCAGATACAGCTGGTATAAGAGAATCTAAAGATGAAATAGAAAATAAAGGTATCAAGTTAGCACTTCAAAAGGGGGAAAATGCTGATTTAAATATTATTGTAATTGAGCCTAAAAGTGTTGATTTTAAAGACTTTTTGGTAAATTTGTCATCTCAAAAATCTATTTTAGTAATAAATAAATTAGATTTAGGAATTGATAAAATTGATGATTTTAAAAAATATAATCCAATATATATATCGTTAAAAAGTGAAAAAAATTTAGATCAATTAATTACTGCAATTAAAAATAAATTAAAAAATCAATTTATAAATTCAGAAGATATTTTAATCACAAGGGAAAGGCATAGACAACATTTAGAGCAGTGCGTTCATCACCTACAAAAATTTGAGAACAAAAAAGATGATAATGAAGATTTTGATAAAGCGGCAGAAGATATTAGGCTGGCTACAAGGCACCTAGGGATGATTGTTGGAAAAGTCGATGTAGAAGAGATATTGGGTTCAATTTTTAATGATTTTTGTATAGGAAAATAAACGTTGATTTTATTGACTTTTTAAACTGTTTTTAGACAATTCTTGTAAAAAAAAATATCAAATATAAATTAAAACTATGAAAAATGATTTATCATTCGATGTAGTGGTAATAGGTGGAGGACATGCTGGGTGCGAAGCAGCTGCAGCCTCCGCTAGATTAGGAATTAATACTGCATTGTTTACTCATAAAATAGAAACAATTGGTGAAATGTCATGCAATCCAGCAATTGGAGGACTTGGTAAAGGTCACTTAGTTAGAGAAATAGATGCTTTAGATGGTGTAATGGGTGAAGTTGCTGACAAGTCAGGGATACAATTTAGGCTTTTAAATAGAAGTAGAGGTCCAGCAGTACGTGGTCCAAGAACGCAGTCAGATAGATCACTATACAAAAAATATATGCAAGAAAAAATTTTAAACTACTGTAATTTAAGCGTTTTTTCGGACTCTGTAATTGGGTTTATTTTTGAAAAAAATAGCATAAATGGATTTATAACTAGCTCTGGCAAGAAAATTAAAACATCCAAGCTAATACTAACAACTGGCACTTTTTTAAATGGTTTGATACATATTGGTGAAAAAAAGATCCCAGCTGGAAGATATAATGAAAAACCAACAACTGGCTTAAGTGAAGAACTTAAAAAGAATAATTTCCAAATAGGAAGATTAAAAACAGGAACACCCCCAAGGTTAGATTCTAGGACAATTAATTTTGAAAACTTAGAGGAACAGTTCGCAGACGATGATCCATATTTTTTTTCTTTTTTAACAAAGAAAAATTTTAATAAACAAGTTTCTTGTAGAATGACATATACTAATGAAGAGGTTCATAAAATAATTTCTAAAAACATAAAAAGAAGTGCTATCTATTCTGGTAGCATTAAGGGGGTCGGTCCTAGATACTGTCCTTCAATAGAAGATAAGATAGTGAAATTTTCAAATAAGCATAGACATCAAATATTTTTAGAGCCTGAAGGTCTTAATGATTATACAGTTTATCCAAATGGTATTTCGACCTCTTTACCGGCTGAACTACAGAATGAAATATGCAGTAAAATCAAAGGTTTAGAGAATGTTTCTATATTGAGGCCTGGATATGCAATTGAATATGATTATGTAGACCCAAGGGAGCTATTTTTGACTTTGGAGACTAAAAAAATCCAAAATTTGTATCTTGCAGGTCAAATTAATGGCACTACTGGATATGAGGAAGCCGCTGCTCAGGGGCTAATTGCAGGAATTAATGCTGGGTTATCCGTTAAAGGTGCAGAACCTTTTATTTTAGACAGATCAGAAGCTTATATTGGAGTATTGATAGATGATTTAGTTACCAAAGGAGTTGCTGAACCATACAGAATGTTTACATCCAGAGCTGAATACAGGTTAACATTAAGATCAGATAATGCCGACTTAAGATTAACTGGCAAGGGAATTAGTTTAGGAATTGTCTCAAAGGAACGAACTAAAATATTCCATGAAAAATCAAATAACTTAAGCAAAACTTTAGTTAAAATGGAAAAATTGAATGTTTCACCATCGAAAATTTCTAATTTTGGTATTAATATAGCTAAAGATGGAATATCAAGATCTTCTATCCAAATTCTAAGCCAAAAAGGTGTTAATATGACTAAAATACGTGAAATTTGGCCAGAAATCCCTTACATTTCAAAGGAAATTGATAATCAGCTTGAGATAAATGCTCATTATAGAGGCTATCTAAAAAAACAAAGCGCTGATATTCTAGCATTTAAAAGAGATGAAAATTTAAAAATACCTCAAAATGTTAATTATGATGATTTAAATGGCTTATCTAACGAGGTTAAATCAAAATTTAAGCAAATTAGGCCAAAAACTATGGGTCAAGCGCTTAGAATAGATGGTATAACTCCTGCAGCAGCATATATTTTGTTGTCTCACCTAAAAAGAAAGTCTATTAAGCATATAGCTTGATTGATTCGAATTTTATAAAAAACTCAAAATTTGGTAGTCAAAATGTTTCACGTGAAACATTGGACGAACTTAATAAATATAGTTTGTCGATTATAAAAAAGAATAAAGAGATTAACTTAATAAGCTCGAGTACAGAAAAGTCAATAAATACAAGGCATATTGCTGATAGTGCGCAAACTATTGATTTTATTGATATAAATGATGTAAAGGTATGTACTGATTTAGGATCAGGTGCTGGCCTACCAGGCATAGTTTTAGCTATCTTGATGAAAGCCAAAAAACCTGAATTTAAGGTCATTTTCTATGAAAAAAGCTATCACAAAAGTAATTTCTTAAAAGAGGTTTCAAAAAAATTTAAATTAAATACAGAAATTAATCAAAAAAATATTTTTGATCAAAAAAATTTACAAACAGACATTATAATTTCTAGAGCATTCAAACCTTTGCCAGTTATCTTTGAAATTGCATTAAAGAATTTTAAAAAATTTAAGTACATAATCTTATTCTTAGGAAAAAGTGGAAAAGAAATTCTAAAGGAGGCATCAAAGAAATGGAAATTTGATTATGAAGAAAGAAAAAGTTTAACAAGTGATGAGTCGTTAATAGTAAAGATTTCGAATTTAGAAAAAAAAAATGGATAAAAAAATTATTTCAGTAATTAATCAAAAAGGTGGAGTAGGAAAAACTACTACAGTAATTAATTTGGCTGCAGGTTTAACTATGAAAGGAAAAAAAATTTTAGTAATAGATCTTGACCCCCAAGGAAATGCCACAACAGGTCTTGGATTATCCAATACAGAAAATTCTGAACTAACAATTTATAGTGTACTTAATGGAAATAAAAAAATTTCAGAAGTAGTTCAATCAACTAAGTTCGAAAATTTAAATTTGGTCAGCTCAAATGTGGATCTATCAGGTTTAGAGGTTGAGACAGCCGGAGACAGCCGCAGAGCCTTCAAATTGAAGGACGAATTAGCCTCTATTTTAAATGATTCTGGAGCATCATACGATTATATACTGATTGACTGCCCTCCGTCGCTCAGCCTTCTGACAATTATGGCATTGGTTGCATCTGATGAGCTTGTGGTGCCACTACAGACAGAATTTTTTGCGTTAGAAGGCCTTACTCAACTGATGAAGACAATTGAGAGGATCAAGTCCAACTTAAATTCATCTCTCAACATTCGAGGTATCCTTCTTACAATGTATGATAAGAGAAATAAGTTATCTGGTCAGGTAGAACAAGAAGCTAGGAATTATTTCAATGAAAAAGTTTATCAAACGGTAGTACCTAGAAATGTAAGACTGTCCGAGGCCCCTTCTCATGGAGTTCCAGTCTTACTTTATGATAAAGCTTGTCCTGGAAGTAAGTCATATTTTTCTTTCACAGATGAGTTTTTAAATCAAGATAAAATAGTGGAGAGCGCTGCATGATGAATCCATTTAAAAATAAGAAAGGATTAGGTAGAGGGCTTTCTTCATTAATAGGAGATGTAAAAACAACAAACGTAAATAATAAATTATCATTAAGCGATATTATAAGAAATAGATTTCAACCAAGAAAAAATTTCGATAAAGATCACTTAGAAGAACTTTCAAATTCAATAAAAGAAAGAGGAGTAGTTCAACCAATTATTGTTAGAAAATCAAATCAATCATCTGGAAAATATGAAATAATAGCAGGTGAAAGAAGATGGCTAGCTTCTCAAAATGCAGGCCTACATGAAATTCCAGCGGTAATTATTGAAGCTGATGATTTAAAATCTCTTGAGTTTGCTATAGTTGAAAACGTACAAAGGCATGATCTTAATTCTATTGAGGAAGCACAAGGCTACCAAAGATTAATGGATGAGTTTGGTTATGACCAGGACAAGGTAGCAAAATTTATTGGAAAGAGTAGGGCTCATGTAGCTAATTGTATTAGGCTTTTAACATTGCCAAATGATGTTATTAAATTAATAGAGACTGACCAATTATCGCAAGGTCATGCTAAAATTTTAGTTGGTTTAGAAAATGCTTATTTATTTGCTAAAAAAATTATTGAAAAAAAACTTTCCGTTAGACAATCTGAAAATCTTGTAAGATTATTTAAAAATCCAAAAAAATCCAAAATTGTTACAAATTCTTCTAACCTTAGAGATTTAGAGGATATTTTGGAGAAGAAATTAGGTATTAAAGTATTAATTAAAAATAAAAAAAATAATTCAGGCTCAATAATTTTTGATTACACAGATTTAGATCAACTTAATAGATTAATAGAAATTATTAAATCTAATTATTAATCTGAGCTTGGGATAAAATAAAATCGCAGAGAATATTAATTGAATTTGCTGTTTGTTTTTTTATAATTAATTCTATTTCATTTAATTTAAAAATCAGATGATTCGTACTTTTTAAACTCCAATATTTCATATGTAGTTTTACTATTTCCTTATCTTTCCAAAATATTGGAGGTTTATAATTAGATATAACATTATCAATATTAGTATGATTTTTAGTTGTTTCCTTAAGTTTAAGTAGACGTTTTGCTTTAGCCAACATTACCCTTAATATTGCAACGGAGTCATCTGAGGAATAATTATTTTCATTTAATATATGAATCACTTTTTTTAAATTTTTACTTAAACAATAATCCGCTAGTTCTGAATGACTATAATTTTCTGCTAAATTAGTTAATTTGTTAATTTCTTGAGAAGATATATTTTTTTTATTTTTTGAGTATATTTCTATTTTTAATAATTCGTTTTTAAGATTTTCTCTATCTCCTTTACATT
>CACIWJ010000031.1 GCA_902590365.1 uncultured Pelagibacteraceae bacterium
TAATCTATCCATCGCCAACCATGTGAAGCAATTTCATAATTAGATTTTTTCATTTCTTTACAAATTTCTAGATTTCTTTCCAAAGCCATTCCAACTCCAAAAATTGTTAAAGGAAGTTTATATTCTTTAAACAATTTATGTATTCTCCAAAATCCTGCTCTTGATCCATACTCATAAAGCGATTCCATGTTGAGATGCCTTCCTTTTATCGACTTAGCTCCAATTATTTCAGATAAAAAGGTTTCAGAATATTTATCTCCATGTAAAACACAATTTTCACCACCTTCTTCATAATTTAATACAAACTGAACTGCTATTTTTGAATTATTCGGCCATTTAACTTTCGGCGGGCTTGACCCATAACCTAACATATTTCGTGGATATTTTTTTTTCATCTTGAAAGATAAATTCTTTCTTTTTTAAATTTATGAATAGTTAAATTTTTTCCTTTACCTTTTCTATCTACAACTAAAAAATTCATATTTTTAGTAGATATTAACGGAAAATGCCAAATTCCCGGATTTAGATTTATTCCTGTTTGTTTTGGAATTCTAAATGATTCTATTTTTTTCAAATTTGGTTTACTTCCTCTAGGAGCTACAAAAACTAAGAAAGAAGTTTCTTTCATAGGTATAAATGCTTGACTTCCTAATGGGTGTTTTTCCATCATATCAACTTTCATAGGAAACTTTCTTGTTTTTGCTGAAAAAATGCTAATTATGGTTTTACCCTTCTTTATAGAAGTATTTATCTTCCCTAGATTATCGTATCTTTTTGCATAACCATTATTAATTTTAAAATATTTTTTTTTACTAGTGTCTATGATTTGTCCAAATTTATTAAAATTTTTCTTATTAATTTTTTTTGGTTTTATTTTTATTTTCATTTAACTACTTTTCCAAATGCTCTTATTCTAGAAATACCGCCATCAGGAAAAATATTTATCCTTAAGCAGTTTACTTTATTTTTATTAGATGCTTTACTTTTAAATAAGTGCTTTTTATGTGGTTTTAATTTAGTTTTTCCTAAAAGAAGCTTCCATTTTTTTGAACTAGCTAAGATTTTTTTTGATTTTACTTTATTTGGTATTAGAGCTGATTGGATTGTAAGTGAGTCTGGATAATTTCCTTTAAAATGATGAGTATCAATCTCTAACTTTCTAATTATTCCTGGCATACCAAATTTAATAATAATCCAATCGAAATTTTTTCCTCTACTTCTTCTTGTTTCCCATCCATCGCCCATATTAACACCAACTCCAGGGCTAAGAACATTTTCAGCTTTTCCAAAATGTTCGTTGTTACAACCAAGAATTGTAGATCCGTTTAATATAGAGCTTAAATTTACGTTTTTTCCTTTAAGATTAATTTTTTCTAGATCCACTTTTCCATTAAGCCTTAATCTTGCAACGCCACCATCAGGAAAAATATTTAATTTAATAAAATTGAACGTTGAGTGATTTTTAATTTTAAAATTATGGTTTTGATCTGGACCCAATCTTTTTTTTTTCAAAATAGTTTTCCAATTTGTGTTTTTTGTAGGATTTTTTTTTGAAAAACATGCTTGTAATGATGCTTGCGCAGGTTGGTTTCCAGAGAAAAAAGATGTGTCAATGTCCACATTATAAATTTTTCCTGGTCTACCTAATTTGATGATTAAAAAATCATGACCATTTTTTCTTTTTCTTCTTGTTTCCCATCCATCCATCCATTTTCCATGATTATCATAAACGCCTTCTTTAAAAATTGGTTTTTGGGAATTCAATATTTTATTTGCTGCTCCAAAAAATTGATCAGTTTTGTATATAACTCTAGAGCCAAATTTTGGTTCAGCTAAATTTACAGTATCACTAAATTTTATTTGTTTCATTTTGTAAATAATTCATCCAGTCGGAATAGAGCAATTTTTTTAACCTGTCTTTTTGACTCTTTGAATTCAAATTCTACATCATTATTAATTCTTTGTCTAAAATTATTTAATATCTCAAGTTTATCTTTACCCTTTACAGCTATAATAAATGGAAAACCAAATTTTTTTTCATATTCATTATTTAAATTTGTAAACTCATCAAATTCTTCCTTGGTACAATTTTTAAGATTTGCATTAGATTGTTCCTCACTAGAATGTTCGGTTAAGTTTTTCTCTACAGCTAATTTTGGATGGGCTCTTAAAATATTTAAAACTTCATTATTAGATGATGACTCATATATTTGAATCATTTTATAAATTAGATCATTTTTATCCTTAAATGGTTTTAATTCAAAAAGTTTTTCAGATATCCATAGTGTTTTTTCAAAAATAACTCTAAACAAAGATATAAATTGATCTCGATTTAAATTGTTTAAATTGTTTTCTAACCTCATAGTGGACGTTTTTTAAGTTTTAATATATTAATTATTCGTTTTTGTGTAATATACAACAAACAATATGACTAAATTAACTACACATGTTCTAGATGTATATTCTGGCAAGCCTGGAAAAGGAATAAAAGTTGAATTATTTTACATAAATGGCCAAGAGAGATTAAAATTAAATTCTATAGTCTTAAATTCCGACGGAAGATCAGATGGCCCACTTATCGAAAAAGATAAATTTAAAAATGGTAAATATGAATTAGTTTTTTATATAGGTGAATATTTTAAAAATATTCTTAAATCAGAAACTACTCCATTTTTGGATGATGTAGTTATTAGATTTGGAATTGCAAAAAATAACGAACATTACCATGTTCCATTATTAGTATCGCCTTGGAGTTATTCAACATATAGAGGAAGCTGATGGTTTCCAATACAATCCAATTTATTTTTGAAAATAAAATTTATAAAATAAAAAATCCTGATCCTAATAAAACAATTTTAGATTATGTTCGTGATGATTTAAAAAAAACTGGAACAAAAGAAGGTTGCGCAGAGGGAGGGTGTGGAGCATGCACAATAGTTTTAGGTGAATTAAATAAAAACAAAATAATTTATAAAGCTATAAATGCTTGCATAAGTTTTTTACCAACTTTAAATGGCAAACACTTAATTTTAGTTGAAGATTTAATTGAGGAAGATAACAAACTTCACCCAGTTCAAGAAGCTATGGTTAAATTTCATGGTTCACAATGTGGATTTTGTACCCCAGGTTTTGCAATGTCTTTATTTTCAATGTACAAAAATTATTCAAAAATTAGCAATGAGGTTGTTGAAGAGGCTTTGTCAGGTAATTTATGTAGATGTACTGGTTATAGACCGATCATTGATGCTGCAAAAAGTTTAAATAATAAAAAAGATCAAGATAAATTTAAAAAAAATCAAAACAAAACTATCAATTTATTAAAAAAAATTAACAACGTTGATGTTGAGATAAATAATAGGGGAAAAATATATTTTGCACCAAAAACAATTGTTAATTTGAAAAAAATATTAAAAAAATACCCTAATGCAAAAATTTTAAGTGGTGGAACAGATCTTTCTCTTGAAGTAACCAAATTAAGAAAACAACTTAAAACAATTATTTCTCTTAATTCTATTGAAAAATTAAATTTTATTAAAAAAAGTAAAAGTACTATAGAAATTGGAGCCATTACTTCACTTTTTGATTTTCAAAACTTTATTAAAAAATATTTCTTAGATTTTTACAATATTTTAAAAAGATATGGGTCACTTCAAATAAGAAATGTAGGTACAATTGCTGGAAATATTGCAACAGCCTCTCCAATCGGAGATACACTCCCGATATTATTAACATTAGATGCAAAGGTTATTGTTCAAGGAATAAATAAAAAAAAAATTTTCCCTCTAAACGATTTTTTTATTTCTTATAGAAAAACAAAGTTAAAAAAAGGTGAATTTATATATTCAATTAAAATACCTATAAATAAAGAAAATATTTTTAAAGCATATAAAATTTCAAAAAGATTTGATGATGATATTTCCTCAGTTTGTGGTTCATTCAGTTTTTTAATTAAAAAAAATAAAATTACAAAAGCTGCAATTTCTTATGGTGGAATGTCTGAAATTCCCAAAAGAGCATCAATAATTGAAAAAAAATTAATTAATTCTGATTTTTCAGAAAATACATTTAACAAAGCAGTCAATCTTATAAATAAAGATTTTTCTCCTATAGATGATATGAGGGCTAGCAGAAATTATAGATTAAGTGTTGCGAAAAACTTATTACTGAAAGCTTTTCACGAAATAAATAATAAAAAAATAATTAGAATAAACTGATGAGAAATGAAGAGTTAATAAAAGGACAAAGTATACCGCACGATAGTGCAAGCAAACATGTATCTGGATTTGCTCAGTATACAGATGATATCAGTGAACCAGTAAACACTTTATATGGAGCAATTGGATGGAGTAAGAAGGCTCATGCAAAGATAAAAAAAATCGATCTCAAAGATGTTAAAAAAAGCGAAGGGGTAATATCAGTTATAACCTATAATGATATTCCTGGTCGCAATGATGTAGGACCCGTGTTTGATGGAGACCCAATATTTCCAAAAACAAAAGTTGAATATTTTGGCCAGCCACTATTTGCAGTAGCAGCAACCTCAATTGAATTGGCAAGAAAGGCAGTTTTAAAAGCAAAAGTAACTTATCAAGATTTAACACCAATTGTAACTATAGAAGAGGCATTAAAAAAAAATAATCTTCTTTTTGATCCCAGAATAATTAAAAAGGGTGAACCACAAAATAAAATAAATAAATCAAAAAATAAATTAAAAGGTAGCTTTAATACTGGAAGCCAAGAACATTTTTATTTAGAAGGACAAGTTTGTTTAGTTGTACCTAAAGAGGATAATAGTTTATTAGTATACAGCTCAACTCAACATCCTTCAGAAACTCAGCAGATCATTGCTAAGATGCTTAAACAAAAAAGTAATTCAATAACAGTTATGGTTAGAAGAATTGGTGGTGGGTTTGGTGGCAAAGAAACAAATTTCTTGACATCAGCTATTTGTGCAATGTTATCTCACAAAACAAAACAACCCATTAAGCTAAGACTAGATAGAGATGACGA
>CACIWJ010000032.1 GCA_902590365.1 uncultured Pelagibacteraceae bacterium
CAGTGATTAAAAAAGAAAATATTTCAGCCATATCTTCAGATGGTGTCGACATTGAATATTCTGTTAAAAATCCTTTTGTTTCTTGTAATAGTGATAGATTTAATCTATCCAAAGAACAGGTTGAGCATTCAGCATAATTAAATTTATTATGATTAAATTTTTTCCAATCATCATATACAAACAAATCTTTGAAACTTTCGTCAATCAAATGAAAAACTTCATGATGTAAAATTCTTTGAAAATGTTTTTTTTCAAATTTTATATTAATAATCAAAGTTTTCATTCGATGATTGGGGATTCCTCCAGCATCAATTTCTGAAACTGAAAGGTTTTCGCAAATAACTACATATTTAAGATTAATTTTTTTTAAAAAGTCAGAATTATACTTATTAAAATTTTCTTCAATTAATTTAAATTTTTCATCAATAGTTTGAATATTTGAATTAAAACAAGTTACATTGTCATTTCTTACACCTACTTGAAATGGTTTGTTGGCCCTTAGATATTTGATGCCATTTATAGATTTATTATTATATATTTCTAAGTTTGGTATTTTGATTAAATTGTATATTGTGTTAGCATTGCTAGGTGAAATTAATATAAACAATAATAGAATTATTTTTAAAAATTTCATAAGGCAATATAGATGAAAAAAAAGAGAAACAAAAATCCAATTCAACCTGTAAGTGGAACTAAAGTACCAAGGTTTGCAGGAGCTAGTACCTTTGCAAGGCTACCTGAACTAAGAGATGTTGAAAACTGCGATGTTGCTATAGTTGGAATTCCTTTTGATGCTGGAACCAGTTATAGGCCTGGTGCAAGATTTGGACCACAGAGTATTAGACAAGCCTCAAGACATTTAAGAACAAACTATCATCCAAGCTATGATGTTGAACCATTTAAAGTTCAACAGGTTGCTGACGCTGGGGATATAACTTGTAATCCATTTAATATTAAAGAAGCAATAAAGCAAATTGAAATTGGAGCACTAGATTTATTAAATCAAACTAAAGGTATAATAAGCATGGGAGGCGATCATACAATTGCATTCCCACTTTTACGAGCAGTTAATAAAATTAATAATGGACCAGTTGCCCTTGTGCATTTTGATGCACATCTTGATACATGGGATACATACTTTGGAGCTCCATATACTCACGGAACTCCATTTAGAAGAGCAAGAGAAGAAAATTTATTTCTAGATAACGCCTCAATGCACGTTGGAATTAGAGGTCCTTTATATAGTAGAGACGATATCAAGAATGATGAAAGTTTTGGTTTTAAAATAATTCATTGTGACGAATTTCAAACAGAAGGTATTGATAAAATAGTTAGTAGAATAAAAAAAAGAGTTGGTAAAAATCCTTTATATTTATCTATTGATATCGATGTTTTAGATCCAGCTTATGCACCTGGAACGGGAACGCCTGAAATTGCAGGAATGACAACTAGAGAGATGGTTAACGTTATAAGAGGATTGTCAGGAATGAATTTAATTTCTGCTGATGTTGTAGAAGTTTCGCCAGCTTATGACCATGCCGAAGTTACATCTTTGGCAGCAGCAACAATTATTTATGAATTAACTAATTTATTTGCAAAAGTAAAAAGATAATATATTTTCTCGCGATGATAGATAAAAAAAATTTTTATATTAATGGTAAATGGACTTCTGCAACAGAGCCAAGAAGCCACAAAGTAATCGATCCATCAAATGAAGAACCTTGTGCTGAAATATGCCTTGGGGGAAAAAAAGATGTAGATAAAGCAGTTAGCGCTGCAAAAAAAGCTTTTGAAACTTGGGCATTCTCAAAAAAAGAAGAAAGATTAGATTTATTAGAAAAATTGTATGTTGTTTATAAAAAAAGGTGGGCAGAAATGGCAAAACTAATTTCTTTAGAAATGGGAGCACCTATGAAATTTTCTACAGAAATGCAAGCCGCAACTGGAGCTAGCCACATCAAATCATTTAAAAATATATTAAAAGATTTCAAGTTTGAAAAAGATTTAGGAGAGGAAAAAAATAATCAAAAATTATTATATGAGCCGAAAGGTGTTTGTGCATTGATTACACCTTGGAATTGGCCAATAAATCAAGTTAACTTAAAAGTGATTCCTGCATTGGCATCAGCTTGTACAGTAGTATTAAAACCGTCTGAGGTAGCACCTTTATCATCAATGTTATTAGCTGAAATGATTGATGAAGTGAAATTTCCTCCAGGAGTTTTTAATTTGATAAACGGGGACGGAGCTGTTACTGGAGATGCTTTAACAAGTCACCCTGATATTAATATGATTTCATTTACGGGATCAACCAGGGCAGGTGCATTAATTTCTCAAAATGCTGCAAAAGATTTTAAAAGGATAAGCTTAGAATTGGGTGGAAAAGGTGCAAATATAATTTTTAAAGATGCAGACTCAGAAGCTGTAGCAAGAGGTGTTTTAAGATGTTTTAGAAATTCAGGTCAATCTTGCAATGCTCCTACAAGAATGCTTGTTGAAAAATCTATTTACAATGAAACTGTAGAAAAAGTAAAAGAGCTAGCAAATAATACTAAGGTTGACTCTCCGCAAAAAGATGGTGATCATATTGGACCTGTAGTCTCAGAAGTTCAGTTTAATAAAATTCAAACTTTAATTCAAAAGGGGATAGATGAAGGAGCAAAATTAATTGCAGGTGGAACTGGCAAACCCAAGGGTTTTGAAAAAGGTTATTACGTAAAGCCAACAGTTTTTGCTGATGTTAATAATCAAATGGAAATAGCAAGAACTGAAATTTTTGGTCCTGTTTTATCTATAATACCTTTTGAAAATGAAGATGAAGCTATATCAATTGCTAATGATACAGATTATGGTTTAACAAATTATATTCAAACACAAGATAAAGAAAAAGTTAAAAGAGTAGCAAGAAAACTACGATCAGGAATGGTCGATGTAAATGGAGTTGGTATAGCTGTAGCTTCTCCTTTTGGAGGATATAAACATTCCGGTATTGGAAGAGAGGCTGGAACTGAAGGTCTTATAGAATTTTTAGAAGTTAAAACGGTTGGTGGTTGGAATTAAACTTATATGCTCAATATGGGTTTAAAAAATCAATAATAGCTTGATATTAACATTTAAATTTAATTTTAGTTGAATTCCTCAATATAAAAAATACCCTTTAGAATATTAATAAAAACACGAAGGGGGACACGTGAGTAGATCAAAAAAACTTTACAATGCAGATTTAGCACCCACTCCAAAAGGTAAAAAAAGCTGGGGTTGGTTCGAAATTTTCAACGTATGGGCAAATGATGTACAAAGTTTATTCGGATACACTTTGGCAGCATCGCTTTTCTTAGCTTCAGGATTAAATGGCTGGGCTGTATTTCTTGCACTAATTCTTGCAGGATTTTTTATAATGTGGTTAGTAAACCTTTCTGGAAAGCCAAGTGTTAAACACGGAATTCCTTATCCAGTATTTGCTAGAGTTAGTATGGGTGTATTTGGAGCAAACTTTCCAGCTATGGCCAGAGGATTAGTAGCAATGTTTTGGTATGGAGCACAAACTTACGCAGCATCGACTGCAGTGGCTTTATTACTTACAGCACTAGGTGCTAAGGGTAGTGGTGAATTTTTGGGAATGAACAGCACAATGTGGATATCATTCATATTTGTTTCAGGTTTCCAAATCTATTTGTTCTGGCAAGGTATTGATTTAATTAGAAGATTCTTAAACTTTGCAGGCCCTGCTGTATATGTAGTTATGATTGTTTTAATGATATCTATTTGGGCAAAAGCAGGTGGAGGACTTTTATCAGAAGTTGGAAATATATTTTCAGGCGGAACACGTTCGGGTGGTTTTGAAGGGTTAGGATCATTTGGTGCATTCTTAGCTGTATTTTCAATCATGGTTGGTTATTTTGCTGCGGTAGTAATTAACTTCGGTGACTTCGCTAGATTTGTTAAGAACGAAAATGAAATGAAAAAAGGAAACCTATGGGGTTTAGTAGGTAACGTTGTTTTCTTCTCATTTATTACTTTGATGATTACTGGTGGAACAATAGCTGTATTTGGAGAATATGTAGCTCAACCAACTGATATGGTAGCAAAAGTTGATAATATGCTTTTAACACTTGTTGCGGCATTTGCATTTTTTGCAGCGACAGTTGGTATAAATATGGTTGCTAACTTTATACCTCCAGCATATGACTTGGCGAACTTAATGCCAAGTAAAATTAATTTTAGAACAGGTGGATTAATTACAGCTATATGTGGTTTTGTTGTAGGTGGTCTATGGGTTTCAGTTATTACACAAATGGGAATGTTTCCATTTGTAAATACACTTGGAGCTATTCTTGCACCTGTATTTGGAATTATGATTGTTGATTACTATGTAATTAAGAATGAAAAACTTGATGTAAATGCATTGTATAATGACAAACCAAAAGGTAAATATCATTACAATGGTGGCTTTAACCATAAAGGAATGGTGGCTTGGATAATTTCAGGCTACATTGCAGTAGGTTCAGTTTGGCCAAACATTTTACCTGGTGGATTAAGTGACTTCTTTGCTAACTTAGGTGGCGGCGGAGGTTATGCTTGGATAATTGGAGCGTCTTTAGGAGCTATAGTTCACTACGCAATATCAAACAAAAACAAATAAAACTAATTAAGTTAAAAAACCCGTCGTATATTTTACGGCGGGTTTTTTTTTATTTAGATATCGATTGATTCTTTACACCATCTAGAAATTTTAAACATTTATTAATTTCTTCAAGTTTAATAAATTCATCTATTTTGTGAGCTTGTTCAATTGAACCTGGCCCACATACAGCAGTACTTATTCCTATTTCTTGAAATAAACCAGCTTCTGTTCCAAATGAAACAACTTCTCTAGAGTTATCACCAGTAATACTAGAT
>CACIWJ010000033.1 GCA_902590365.1 uncultured Pelagibacteraceae bacterium
TGAATTCACTTGAGATAGAAAAAAGTGAAATAAAAATAAAGCTTTTATGTTATCCAAGGATTTTAGGTTATGTTTTTAATCCTTTAAGCATTTTTTTTGTCTATAATAAAAATTCATCCTTAATAGCAATTCTTTATGAGGTTAAAAATACATTTGGTGAACAACACACATATGTTTTTAAAGTAGATGCTAATGAACAATTAATAAAAAATAGCTGTGCAAAAAAATTTTATGTATCACCTTTTATGGATTTATCTTCAGAATATTTTTTTAAAATTTTAAATCCAGGAAATAAATTATCTGTAATTATCGATCAAAGGGATCAAGAAGGGAAACTTTTGTATGCATCACAAGATGGAATAAGATCAGAATTATCATCAAAAAACTTGATTTTTTCTTATTTAAAGCACCCATTGATGACTTTTAAAATTATTGCCGCGATACATTTTGAAGCATTAAGATTATGGATTAAAGGAATTAATTTAGTTAAGAAAAAATTAAAAATTAAAAATAACATAAGTATCGAGAAAAGATAATGATAAGCAATATTTCAGATAAAATAGTTTTTAACGCTCTTAAAAATATAAAATATGGTAGAATTTATTTAACTAATTTTAATGGCGAAAAATACACATTTGGAAAAGAAAATGAAATCTTAAAAGTAAAAATTAAGATTAACAAACCAGGTTTTACACTTGATGTTGTTAATAAAGGTAGCATTGGTATGGCAGAGTCTTATATGCGCGGAGATTTTGAGACAGATAATTTATCCGAATTAATTGAGATAACAGCAAGAAATATAAAATTGATACATAGATTTTCAGGTGTACTAGATTTTCCAATTATAAATTTTATTAAAAATACTTTTTTAAAAAACACAAAAGAAAGAAGCAAAAAAAATATTTCTAAACATTATGATTTAGGAAATGATTTTTTTTCTTTATGGCTAGATAAAACTTTAACTTACTCAAGTGCAATATTTGATAGTGATAAACAAGATTTACATGAAGCTCAAAATAATAAATATCAAAAGTTAATTAATCTTTTAAAACCAAAAGAAAATAGCAAAGTTTTAGAAATAGGTTGTGGGTGGGGAGGTTTTGCAGAATATTTAGGCAAAAATTATAATGTTAAGTTAGACTGTATTACAATATCGCAAAAACAATATGAGTATGCCAAAAAAAAAATTCATAAAGCAGGTCTTAATGAAAAAGTAAATATAGAAATAAAAGATTATAGAGATTTAAGAGGAAAATATAATTCAATTGCATCAATAGAAATGATAGAAGCCGTGGGTCAAAAATATTTAGAAAGCTACTTTAAAACTATTAAAAATAATCTTTCTTTAAATGGTAAGGTAGGTATTCAGGCCATAACAATTGATGATAGTTTGTTTGATAGGTATAAAACTAAACAAGATTTTATTCAAAAATATATTTTTCCTGGGGGCTTTTTACCTTCAAAAAAAAGTTTATTTGATCACGCTGAGTCAAATGGTTTAAAGTTTAAAGAATATAATTCTTATGCAAATCATTATTCTGAAACATTAATAATTTGGAGAAAAGAGTTTAATAAAAAATGGGATTTAATTAAAAATCAAGGCTTTGATGTAACATTTAAAAAAATGTGGGAATTTTACCTTTCATACTGTGAAGCTGGATTTAAATCTAAAAATATAGATTTAATACAATTTTCAATGTGTAATAAATGAAAAAGGTAAAATTTATATTTGCTTTAGCTACTTCAATTTTGTTAATTAGTTGCTCAATGAATAATATGAAACCAATTGATTTTAAAGACCAGAAACCTCGGCTAATTATTGAAGAATATTTATTAGGAAATGTAAAAGCTTGGGGAATTTTACAAAACAGATCAGGAAAAGTTACAAGGCAGTTTTCAGCTGATTTAAATGGTAAATGGGATGGAAAGGAATTAATTCTTGATGAGAAATTTGTATGGAATGATGGCGAGATACAAACTCGACAATGGAAAATTAATAAGATCGATGAACATCACTATGATGGAACTGCAGGAGATGTTGTTGGTACAGCCAAGGGATATTCTTATGGTCCAGCATTTAAATTTGAGTATGTTTTATTAGTACCTGTTAAAGGCAAAGAAATTAAAATTACTTTTGATGACTGGATATTTAAACAAGATGAAAAAATCGCAATTAATAGAGCAACAATGACAAAATTTGGATTTAAAGTTGCTGAACTTACAGTATTTTTTGTAAAAGAATAATTACTTATACTTAATTGTTCTCGTTCTTAATTCTACCAACCTAAAATAAATCCAATTAGGCAGTATTTGTAGTATTTTCATTATAATAGTAAAAGTTTTTGGAAAGTGAATTTCAAATGAATTTTTTTTAACTAAACCCTGATAAATTTGTTCAGCTGCAAATTCTGGAGATTTTATAAAAGGCATTGGAAAATCATTTTGATCTGTCATTGGTGTTTTAATAAAACCTGGACTTACAAGGGTTACTCTCACATTTTTTCTTTTCATCTCAAAATTTAAACTTTCAGTAAAATTTGTTAATGCAGATTTAGAGGCACAGTATGCTCCACCTGCAGGCAATCCTCTATATCCAGCAACAGATGATACAATTGAAATTTGTCCGGATTTTCTTTCTTTATAATATTTATAAACTGCATTGATAGAATTTACCGTACCAAAAAAATTTACTTCCATTATTTGTCTTACTTTATCTAAGTCTAATGATTTTTCAGATTTCGGATCATGTATTCCAGTACTAAAAAATGAAATATCAATGCTTTTAAACTTTTCTTTAATATTATTAAATACTAATTTGCATTTTTCGCTATCTGTTACATCAAGGGGATAGGAAAAAATATTACTATGTATTTTGGCAATTTCATTTAATAAATTTTCTCTTCTAGCGGAAATTGCAACTTTCCAACCTTCTTTCGCAAATTTAATAGCTAAGGCTTTGCCAATGCCGCTACTAGCTCCTGTTATCCATATTACTTTATCCGTCATAATCAAATGATATATATATTATTATGTTAAAAAATAAATTTTTATCTTTTTTAATTTTTGCATTAATTACGTTTTCAGCATCTTTTGTTGGTAGCATAGCGACAATAACGTACAAGGAACCATGGTATTCAACATTAATTAAAGCAAGTTTTAATCCTCCAGACTGGATATTTGCTCCTGTATGGACAACATTGTATTTATTTATGACCATAGCAATATGGGCAGCGTGGCATAAAAATTACAGAGACATAAATCTGGTCTTTTATTATTTAATTCATTTAATTTTTAATACAACTTGGAGTATTGTTTTTTTTGTTTTTCATAATATTTTAATCGCACTTTTTAATCTTGTAGTCTTAATTTTGTTTATTATTTTTTTAATGTTTAAATTTAAAAAAGTTAGCAACATAAGTTTAATTTTAATGATTCCTTATTTACTTTGGTGTCTTTATGCATTAATTCTAAATTCTAGTTTATTAATTTTAAATTAATTATGGATGATGTTGTAATAGTTGGTGGCGGAATAATAGGTACTTCTACAGCTTATTTTTTATCTAAAGAAGGTAGAAAAGTAAAAGTTATAGAAAGAGATCCAACTTATAAACAAGCTTCGTTTCCATTATCTCTAGGTGGTTTTAGAAGACAATTTTTTCAAAAAGAGAATATTTTACTTGGTAAATTTGCTAGAGAATTTATTTATCAAATACCAGAATTGCTAAAAACTGATAAAAATCCCAACCCTACTGCAAGCATGGTTCCAAATGGATATTTATTAATGTTCGGTCCTGAACACGCAGAAGAGCAATATAGAGCATTGGAAAATCATAAAGCTTGTGAAGCAGGAACTAAAAATATTAAAGGTTCTGAATTAATGAAAATATTTCCATATATTAATAGTGAAGGAATTGAAACAGCAACCTTCACTGATAATAAAAGCGAAGGTTGGATTGATCCATTTATGTTTCACAGTGCTTTAAAAAGTAAAGCAATTGAACTTGGTGCAGAGTTTATTAAAGGTGAAGTAAAAAGTATTTCTGAAATAAAAGCTAAAACTATTATTTCAGCGGCTGGTTGTTGGACAAAAGAATTGTTAGATGACATTCCCGTAGTCCCACAAAAACATACAGTATTTAGAGTTAAGTGTCCTAAACATATACCTGAAATGCCTTTAACTGGCGACTTGACCACAGGAGTATATTGGAGACCAGAAGGAAAAGAATATTTAGCTGGATCACCTAATTCTGTATTTGACGCAAAAGATTTGGAGCCAGCATGGAATGATTTTGAAGAGCTAGTTTGGCCTGCTCTTGCACAAAGAATTCCTGCTTTTGAAGAATTAAAATTAACTGGTGGATGGGCAGGATATTATGATTGTAATAAGCTAGATAATAACGCAGTAGTTGGAAAACATCCCAAGTATGAAAATGTTTATTTAGCATCGGGTTTTACTGGTAGAGGATTAATGCAAGCACCTGGTATTGGAAGAGCACTTACAGAACTAATTACAACTGGATCATATCAGACTATAGATATTAGTGATTTTGCAGTCGAAAGAGTTTTAGATAATAATGCTAGACCTGAACCTTACGTTTTATAAAATTATTATTAAGTTCCACAAAAAGTTTGATATTTCTTATTTCCTAAAGGAGCGGGGGATTGATAGTCAATGTTTTCTTGTTGTTTATCATAAGGTTTTTCTAAAATTTTAATTAATTTTATTAATGGAGATAAATCATTATTATTAGCAGCTTCCAAAGCTTCTTCAACT
>CACIWJ010000034.1 GCA_902590365.1 uncultured Pelagibacteraceae bacterium
TTTATAATAAATAAATAAAATAAGGATAAAGTGAAAAAATTAATTATAAAATAATTGTAAGGAGGCAAGCTAAACGAGGTTATACCTCCAAGTGAGGCAACATATAAATAACTAAAATATTTATTTTTAAGTAAAGCTTTCAAATTTTTTTTTTAACCAAATTATAAATTTTTAATTCTTCTTTATTCATTTTTTTAAATTCTGAAATTTTTATATGATCAAATCCCACAAGATGAAGAAATCCATGTATAAAAATTTTGGCTAATTTGTCTTTAAATTGTGAAATATTTAGTGATTTTGGTTTGTTTATAAAATCATAACTTATAATAATATCCCCTAAATAAACTTTACTTTTTGAAATTTTTTTTCCAAAGGGAAAAGATAAAATATCGGTTGGTTTATCCTTTTTTCTAAATTTTTTATTTAACTGTTTAATTTTTTTATTGTTTGATAGTAAAACTGTTAGAATCACTTTTTTTCCATTAAACTGATATTTTTTTGGGAAACTTTTTAATATTTTATTAATAAATAAATTAGTATTTTTTAATTTTTTTTTCCAATTGACGTTATCAATTACAATTTCAGCATTAATCATTTTTTTGATCTGAATAAGCCTTTACTATCTTGGAAACCAAAGGGTGTCTGACTACGTCAGAATGATCAAAATCAACAACTGAAATTTCTTTTAAGTGACCTAATAATTTTTTTGATCTATTAAGACCAGATAAAGATTTGTTTGGTAAATCTATTTGTGATGGATCTCCATTAACTACTATTTTTGAATTTTCTCCTATTCTTGTTAAAAACATTTTTATTTGAGTATCCGTTGCATTTTGTGCTTCATCTAGAATGGCAAATGAATTTTTTAAAGTTCTTCCTCTCATAAATGCTAGTGGAGCAATTTCTATATCTCCAATTTCAATTTTTTTTTGTATTTTTTCATAATCCAATAAATCGTACAGAGAGTCATATAAGGGTCTTAAATATGGATCTACTTTTTCTCTCATATCACCAGGTAAAAAGCCAAGTCTTTCACCAGCTTCAACAGCTGGTCTTGATAATATTATTCTTTCAATTTTTTTTTCTAAAAGCATAGTTAGCGCAACAGCTACAGCTAAAAAAGTTTTTCCAGTTCCAGCTGGACCCGTAGAAATAATAACTTCACTTTCTTTTAAAGCTCTAACATAGTTCTTTTGTTTTTCTGATCTTGGAATTACAGATTTTTTTGGAGTTTTTATTATATATTCAATGTTCTGACTAGAACTGTTATTTTCATCAATCATAAATTTATTTATCGATGAGATTATATCTTTTTTTTCTATAGATCCATTGTTTATAAATTGATCAGATAAAAACTGAATTGCATTTTTAACAATTTCATTTTTTTTAGGTAAGCTTTTAATAATAATAGAATTTCCTCTAAAATATAAGTTTGTGTTAGTTAATTTTTCTAATTCTTTAAGATTCTTATTAAATTCTCCAAGAACCCCCATTAGTAAATCGTTATTTTGAAATATTACACTTATAGTATTGTTGTCTGAATATACAAATTTTAAATTGTTATTAATTTTACTTTGAATTTTATTCAAGTTTACGCCGCTATAAATTTGTTTTTCAAATCAATTTCTCCAAATAGGCTATTTTGATTACTATTTTTTATCTTAACTGGAACTACTTTGCCAATTAAATTTTTACTTCCATCAAATATTACTGAAGTCATATAATCATTTCTGGCAAATAATCTATTTTGGTCCTTAGTTTCATTCTCTACTAAAACATCTATATATTTACTTTCCAAACTTTTATTTTTTTCTCTTTGATGCTGGAATAGTTTTTCTTGAATTATCTTTAATCTTTCTTTAGCTACTTTCTCATCTATCATTTTCAAATTTGCAGCTGTTGTTCCAGGTCTAGGGCTAAAGATAAAAGAATAAGAATTTATAAATTTAATTTTTTTTATTAATTCAAGAGTATCTTTAAAATCATCATCATTTTCTCCAGGATAACCAATAATAAAATCACTAGAAAATTCTATATTTGAATTTATTTTTTTTAGCTTTTCATAAACTAAAATATAATCTTCTACTCTGTGTTTTCTGTTCATTAATTTAAGAATTTTATTAGAACCAGACTGAATTGGTAAATGTACAAATGGCATTAATTTTTTTGATTTTGAATAACATTCAATTAAATCATCTGTCATATCTCTTGGGTGAGAAGTTGTATATCTTATTCTATTTAATCCAGTAATTTTTTCTAAAGACATAATTAAATTAGACAATCTAAATTCTTTATTTTTATCAAAATATGAATAAGCATTTACATTTTGACCTAACAAAATAATTTCTTTTGCACCTTTTTTTACTAAAATTTTTGCTTCCTCTAATATTTGGTGAAATGGTCTAGAATATTCTGGTCCTCTTGTGTATGGAACAACACAAAAATGACAAAACTTATCACAACCTTCTTGGATAGTTAAAAAAGATGACACTTTGCTTTTTTTATTCTCAATCTTACTTAAATAATCAAACTTAGATATTGAGTCAAAATCTGTAATTTCATTTCTCGATTTATTTTCTATAAAATTTAAAATTGTATTATTTATTTTATGATATGACTGAGGACCAATAACAAGATCAATATAAGGTTCTCTATTCAACATTTCTTTATTTTCAGCTTGTGCAACACAACCAGCAACTATCACAATAGGCTTTCTTTTCTTCTTAAATTTTTTCTTTACCCTTCCAATTTCATGATAGACTTTTTCTTTAGCTTTATCTCTAATGTGACATGTATTTAAAATAAAACAGTTACTATCCTCAATTACATTTGTTTTTTCAAATCCAATTTTTTTAACTACATCTAATATACGATTTGAATCATACTCATTCATTTGACAACCAAAAGTTTTAATAAAGATTTTCTTTGACATTAATTAATTTTTTTTTTTAATTCCATAAAGTTCGAGTTTATGATCAACTAATTCATAGCCATGTTTTTCTGCAACTTTTTTTTGAAGTTTTTCAATTTCATCATCTACAAATTCAATTATTTCTCCAGTTTTAACATCAATCAAGTGATCGTGGTGACTTTCACTTATCTCTTCATATCTGGCTTTACCACCTTTAAAATCATGTTTAGCTAAAATTCCTGCTTCCTCAAAAAGTTTTACAGTTCTATAAACTGTTGCAATACTTATTTTTGAATCTATTTTTGTTACTCTTTTATACAATTCATCCACATCTGGATGATCTTCTGCTTCAGACATAACACGAGCTATTATTTTCCTCTGCCCAGTAAGTTTTACTCCTTTTGAAATGCATTTTTCTTCTATATCTGTCATAATATATTTTAACTTACATAAAGTGGTTTTATCAAATTTTTTTTAATTTTATATTTATTACATAAATTTGGTATATCAATCCATTTTGGTGTTTTAATTATATTTTTTTTCAATAAATCTTTAATATTTTTAGGTTTTTTGTCTAAAAAATCAAAATAACTAAAACAAAAATAATCAATATTTCTACTTAAATGAATACCTTTCACTATTGATAGTGAATTTCTAATACCCGCAAAACTCCCTGGTCCTCTATTTACATATATTTGATCAATTTTATTAATTGAAATTTCATTATTTTTTAGAAAATCATTAATGAATATGGTTAATTTATCAAAATTACTTTTACTATTTTCGTGGGTACTAGTATAAATATTTTTACTATTTATGATTACTAAAAAAATTTTAGTACTTGTGGCATCAATAACTAAACTATTCATAATATTAGTATTTTTTTCTAACAATTCTAATGCAGAGCAAAATGATAGTAAATATTATTCTGATGATTTAGGAACTATTTCATTAATGTATCATAGGTTTAATGAAGACAAATACCCTTCTACAAATATAAAAATGGATATATTTAAAAAACAAATCAATATTATAAAAGATAAAAAATATAGTTTTGAAAATCCAAAAAATTTTGATTTAAATTTTAATAATCCAAAAACTGAAAAAAAAGTTTTAATTACCATTGATGATGCATTTAGTTCTTTTTATAATCACGCTTGGCCTTATTTAAAAGAAAACAAAATTCCATTTATATTATTTGTATCAACTGAACCTGTAGGTAAAAATGGATATATGTCGTGGGAACAAATTAAAGAAATTGAAAAAGAAAAATTCGCCTTTATTGGAAATCATTCTCACAGTCATGATTATTTGTTAGATTTAACCTTTGAAAATTTCAAAAAAGATATTAATAAATCAATAGAAATATTTGAAAAAGAACTTAGTTATAATCCTATATTTTTTTCTTATCCTTTTGGAGAGTATAGTTTAGAACAAATAAACTATATAAAAAAAAAATTTAAATATGGATTTGGACAACACTCAGGTGTAATCGATTTAAATAAAAATATTTATGAA
>CACIWJ010000035.1 GCA_902590365.1 uncultured Pelagibacteraceae bacterium
AAAGAGGAAATGATAGAATTTTAGTTGAATTACCTGGTTTAGATGATCCGATGAGAATAAAAAATCTTTTAGGTAAAACTGCTAATCTTGCATTTAGATTTGTTTCCAAATCTTCAGAAGAAACTTTCGGAAATGAACTTCTTGAATACGAAGAAGGCTCAGATGAGTATGAAGAGCCAGTTTTTGTTAGCAAAAGAATTATTATGAGCGGAGAAAATTTACTTGATGCACAGCCAAGAATGGATAGTGAAACCAATCAAACAGTTGTCACATTTACTTTAGATCGTGTTGGTGCAAAACGTTTTGGAAAAGCAACAACTACTGGTATTGGAAAGCAGATGGCAATTGTTTTAGATGGTAAAATAATAAGTGCACCTGTAATACAAGATGCAATTGTTAGCGGATCAGGTCAAATTACGGGTGGCTTTACTTTTCAAACAGCTACTGACTTAGCTTTACTTCTAAGATCTGGAGCTTTACCTGCTCCTCTGAATATTATTGAAGAAAGAACTGTAGGTCCTGATTTAGGAGAAGATTCAATAAAGGCAGGTTTAATGGCTTTATTAATAGGTTTCTTACTAGTTATATCTTTTATGATAGTTAAATATAAAATTTTTGGCCTAATCGCAAATACAGCATTAATTTTAAATTTATTATTATTGATTGGTATTTTAACTTTATTTGAAGCAACTCTAACTTTACCTGGTATCGCAGGAATAATATTAACAGTCGGTATGGCTGTAGATGCAAATGTTCTTATATTTGAAAGGATTAAAGAAGAAAAAGTAAATGAAAAAAATCAAGTTATAGCTTTTGATACAGGCTACAATAAATCTAAAACAGCAGTTTTAGATGCTAATATTACAACTTTAATTGCAGCAGTAATTTTATTTTTTTTAGGCTCAGGACCAATTAAAGGCTTTTCTGTTACACTCGGCGTGGGTATTTTTACAACATTATTTTCAGTTTACTTTATTGCTAGATTATTAACATCATTGTACTTGATGAAAAATAAAAATAACGAAAATTTAATTTAATGATAAAAAACAACATACAATTTAACAAATACTACAAATTTTTTAATTTGTTGTCTTCTGTACTTGTTGTTATTTCATTGGTTCTATTAATTTTTAAAGGTTTAAATTTTGGAGTAGACTTTAAAGGTGGTACTTTAATTGAATTGCGTGCTAATGATAAACAAATTACTATATCATCTCTAAGAAGTGCATTCTCAAATATGAATTTAGGTGATGTTGCCATTAAAAAATTTGGAAAAGATTCTGATTATTTAATAAAGTTTGAAAAAAAAGGTAATACTAAAACATTAATTCAAGATATTAAAAATAATCTAACAAAAACTTTAGGTAGTGGATATGAATTTAGAAGAGTAGAAAATGTTGGTCCTAAAGTAAGTGCTGAATTATTAAAAGGTGGGTTAATAGCTATTGCTGCTGCATTAGGTGCTATGCTTTTTTATATTTGGATAAGATTTGAATGGCAATTTAGTATTGGCGCAATAATAGCTTTATTTCACGATGTAATTTTAACAATTGGTGTATTTTCTTTATTTAGTCTTGAGATTAATCTTTCTATTGTTGCCGCAATTTTAACAATAGTTGGTTATTCAATGAATGATACGGTTGTTATTTTTGATAGAGTTAGAGAAAATCTTAAAAAGTATATGGATATTAAGATTTTTGAATTAACAAATATTTCTATAAATGAAACCTTATCAAGAACTATTATTACATCAGCAACAACTCTTTTAGCATTATTGTCTATATTTATTTTTGGTGGAGAAATATTGAAAGGTTTTTCTTTAGCAATGATATTAGGTGTGGTATTTGGAACTTACTCATCTATTTATATTGCTAATCCGATATTAGTTTATTTAAAAGTTTCTTATAAAACTGTTGTTAAGGAAGATAAATAAATTAATATAAGTTTTGAGCAGCCACCATAGTCAGTAGCATAGGCAAAGATAGCAATGTATTAGTTCTTGAGAAAAGCATAGCAACTCTTGCCGATTTAGATTTTTTTTCAGGATCACACTCGACAATTCCCAAAGCTCTTTTTTGGTTAGGCCAAATAACAAACCAAACGTTGTAAGCCATAATTAAACCTAGCCACATACCAATACCAATTGCAGTGTTTTTTCCACCACCAGAACCGATACCTAATGTCATTGCTTCATGAGCATATCCATTTAACCATGCCAAAATTAAGCCTGATACTACTGTAGCTAAAGCAGCCCATCTAAAATAAAATAGCGCAGTAGGTGCAATTACTTTACCAATAGCCGGTTTCTGCTCATCAGGAATTTTAGGCATACTTGGTATTTGCACAAAATTAAAATACCATAACAGTCCAATCCACATTATAGCAACTACAACATGAATATATCTAAATAACCAACTCCAAAAAATTCTGTCTATTTCAAAACCACCATTATTAAAAAAAAGTCCAAGAAATAAAATTATAGATATAGCTAGTGATGTATGAATTGTTTTAGGTAATGATGATAGTAAATTTCCCATTATGACTTATGTTAGCATATTTTTATTTGTATTTAAGCAATTTTTTTAACTTTATTTTCAAGTAAGTTTTTAAGAAATTGGCCAGTATAACTATTTTTAACATTAATAATTTCTTCTGGTTTACCTTCAGCGACAATATTACCACCATTTACACCGCCATCAGGACCCATATCAACAATATAGTCAGAGGTTTTTATTACATCTAGATTATGTTCTATTACTACAACAGTATTACCAGTTGCTACAAATGTATGTAATATTTCTAAAAGCTTTTTTATATCATGTTGATGTAAACCAGTAGTAGGTTCGTCCAATATGTACATTGTTCTTCCTGTAGATCTTTTAGACAATTCTTTTGCTAATTTTATTCTCTGGGCTTCACCACCAGATAGTGTAGTAGCTTGTTGTCCTATTTTTATATATCCCAAGCCTACTTTTTTAAGAGTTAAAAGTTTCGATCTTATATTTGGAATATTTTCAAAATAATCACAACCTTCATCAACTGTCATATTTAAAACATCAGCTATACTTCTATCTTTAAATTTTATTTCTAAAGTTTCTCGATTATATCGACTACCCTTGCATTCATCACAAGTAATATAAACATCAGGTAAAAAATGCATCTCATAAGTTATAACTCCATCACCTTCACATACTTCACATCTTCCACCTTTAACATTGAAAGAAAATCTACCTGGTTTATAGCCTCTTGATTTAGATTCAGGTAAAGCAGTAAACCAATCTCTTATTGGACCAAATGCTCCAGTGTAAGTTGCTGGATTTGACCTTGGTGTTCTACCTATTGGTGATTGATCAATATTTATAATTTTATCTATTAACTCTACACCTTTAAAACTTTTAAAAGGCATAGGAATTTTTCTTGATTTATTATTATTTAAAGTAAGATTCAAAGCGTTATAGAGTGTTTGAATTATTAATGTTGATTTTCCGCTTCCTGACACCCCAGTAATGGAAGTAAAACTTCCAAATGGTATTTTTAAATTAATATTTTTTAAATTATTACCTGTTGCGCCACCAATTTCTAAAAATCTACCATTTTTTGCTAATCTTCTTTTTTTTGGAATTGGTATAAATTTTTTATTAGATAAATATTCACCAGTTATACTTGTATCGCTTTTTAAAATATCTTCATAATTTCCTTGGGCAACAACTTGTCCTCCATTATTTCCTGCTTCAGGACCCAAATCAATAATATGATCAGCGCTCTGCATAGTCTCTGTATCATGTTCAACAACGATTACTGTATTTCCTAAATCTCTAAGTCTTTTTAATGCATCAATTAATTTAATATTATCTTTTTGATGTAAGCCAATAGATGGTTCATCAAGAACATAAAGTACTCCTGTTAATCCAGAACCTATTTGTGATGCCAGTCTTATTCTCTGAGATTCTCCACCTGATAAAGTTCCAGACTCTCTAGATAATGTAAGATAATCAAGACCTACATTTAATAAAAAATTTAACCTTTCATTAATTTCTTTTAAAATATGTTGTCCAATTTTTAACTGTTTTGGATCTAAAGTGATTTCTAAATTTTTAAACCATTTTTGAGCTTCAGTAATTGATTTTTCTGTTACTTCA
>CACIWJ010000036.1 GCA_902590365.1 uncultured Pelagibacteraceae bacterium
TAATATAAGTAAAATCTCTAAAGTTTAAGCCATTGTTATATAGTTTCATTCTTTTATTTTTTTTAATTGAATTCAAGAACTTATGAATGAACATATCGGGTCTACCGAATGGTCCATATACAGTAAAAAATCTAAAAATAATGTAACTTGTATTTGATTTTTTGAAATTATTTTTCACAATTTTCTCTGATTTAAGTTTTGTTTTCGCATAAGGGTTTTTTGGGTTTTCTTTAAAGGTTTCTTTTATAGGAAATTTTTTTTGATCTCCATAAACTGAGCTTGAAGAGCCAAAAATAAACTTTTTGACATTATATTTTTTTGCAATTTTACAAAGAGACCTTGTAGCATTTACGTTATTTATCAAATATGTTTTTGGGTATTTAAAAGAATATAAAACACCTGGTTGTCCTGCTAAATGAAAAATTACATCGGGTTTATGTTTTATAAAAACTTTTTCAAGGCTTTTTTCGTTAATGAGATTCAGTTTATAAAATTTGAATTTTTTATTTTTTTTTAATTTATTTAATCTTTTTTCTTTTAATAAACTAGGGTAGTAATTATTGTTATTATCTATACCAATAATCTCGTATTTCTTTTTTAGCAATTCATCTGCCAAGTGATATCCTATAAATCCAGAGCTGCCTGTTATTATGATTTTCATATGTTTTTAATAATTAAAAAATTCCTTTATTTTTTTAATTACATAATAAATTTCTTTTTCTGAGTGTTCCTCAGAAATTGGTAAGCTAAGTATTTTTTGTCCAAGTTTTTTACTATTTTTAAGGTTTTTTGTTTTTGGGAAAAAATTTAGTTCATTTAACATATAGGGATAATGTATCATTGTATCAATTTTATATTTAGTCAGAAAATTTCTTAGCTTATCTCTTTTTTTTGCAACAATTACAAATTGATGAAAAGCATATGTATTATTTTTTTTCAATTTATATAATCCAATATCTTTGATATTGGATAAATTTTTAAAATAAATTTTTGCCAATTTATTTCTTTTTTTAATTACAGAAAAATAAGATTTTAACTTAATAGTTAAAACTGCAGCCTGAATAGTATCAAGTCTAGAATTTCTACCAGAAAATTTATGATCATATTTGCCCTTTGCTCCATGATTTCTTGCTCTAATAGCATAATCATGAATTTTTTTTGAATTTGTAACTAGAGCACCACCATCACCAAATGCGCCAATATTTTTTCCAGGAAAAAAACTAAAAGTTCCTATATCACCAAAGGTCCCAACGTGCTTTTTATAAATTTTGGCTCCGTGTGCTTGAGCACAATCTTCAATTATTTTTATATTTCTTTTATTTATTATTTTTTTTATTTTAGGTATATCTGATGGATTACCATAGAGATGAACTGGCATTATTAATTTAGTATTTTTATTAATTTTTTTTTTTAAATCTTCTAAACAAATTGAATAATCATCTAAATTAATATCGCAAAATACTATTTTAAGACCGTTGGCAATAATTGACTCAGCTGTAGAAATCCAGGTGTTTACCGGAAGTATGACTTCCGATCCTTTTTTAATATTAAGTGATTGAATTGCTATCTCTAAAGCGTCAGTTCCATTTCCAAGGGTTACACAATATTTACTTCCTACAAAATCAGAAAATTTTTTTTCAAAATTAATAATTTCTTCACCACCTACAAATTGAGAGTCTTTAATTAATTGATTAATTTTATTAAGGATTTTTTTTTTGTCTTTTATTAACTTGTATAAATTTGTAAATTTTACTTTCATAAATATTACTTTGAAAAATATTTTTTATCTTTTTCTATCCCTTTGGCTGGTATAATAGTTAAGTAAATTCTTATTAATTTTGTGACATATTTATTAAAAAATAATTTTAAAATTTTTAACTTTATATTTGATATATATCCTTCTTTATAAAATAATGCATATTGATTATCAAAAAAACAAACATTATAGTCATATTTTTTTGCGATCATTTTTAAAGATTTTTTACTATAAAAAAAAATATGCATCCCACTATCAGGATGTAAATAATGCCAATTTTTTTCATTATTATTATAAAATAAAGTTGAAATAAAAATTGAATTAGGTTTTTGTTTAAATAAAAAATCAATTTCACTATTAGGTTCAGACATATGTTCAAAAACCTCAAGTGAAACAATTAAATCTAAATTATTAAAATCCGAAATTAAAAACTTCGAAGAATATTTTGGCAAAGAATATTTATCACTTGAAAAAAAATTTAATTCGTAATCCCTAAGTAATCTACATAGTAATCCGTCTCCAGATCCCCAATCTAAACCTTTATTTACTTTTAAAATTTTACTTAAAATAAATACTTTTTCGTGATTTCTTAACGTTCTATATGCTGCTCCTAAATCGTCCTCACAAAGGTTTGATTTGCTATATGCCTCGTCTAACCAATATGGTTTTTCTGTTTGCAGAGATTCACATTTTGGGCATTTATAATAATTTACTAAGAACTTATTTAGAATTTTTTTGTTAAAAACTAAATTTGCTTCTTCTTTGCATAATCTACAATTTAATGATTTATTATTATTCATGTAAAGGTTATATAAATCTTAATCATTTACTTTTATAAGTCAAATTTGCTAAATATATTTATTAATGTCAAAAAAAATTAGTTTTATTGATAATAGAACAATAAGTTTTTTTCCTTTAGGTCTTGGTACAGCTTCGTTTGCAGGGGTAAATATGGTCAATAGTAAAGATTATATTAGACCAACTGATCAAAAAATTGAGAAGCTTATAAACTCATCTTTTGAACTTTTAAAAAAAATTGGATCTGAAATTTTAGTAATTGATACCTCTTCACAATACGGCGAAAGTGAAAAAAGAATTGGAGACTATATTAACAAATACCCAAATAAATTATCTAAAATGTTCATATGTACTAAGTGGGGGCTTAAATTTAAAAATGATGATTTTAGTTTACAAGATTATTCTTTAGAAAACTTAAATTTATCTTTAGAAAAAAGTTTAAATAATTTAAAAAAAATAGATCTTTTTTATATACATACAAATCCAGCGGTCGAAACTAAAACCTTAGAGAGTATGATGAAAAAGGATAGTAAAATTATAAAAAGGCTAGATGAAATAAAAAAAAAAAAGATTGGTGGTATTAATTTTCTAGGTATTTCAATTTCATCTGAAAAAAATCTCGAATTTTTAATTTCAAGAAAATATATATCAAGTTTATTTGATGTAATTCAATTAAATGCAAATATACTTATTAAGAGACCGGATTTAAAAAGACAATTAGAAATATTAAATAAAACAATTATTTTGAACTCACTTTATAGAAAGGGTGACGAAAAAATAAGATCAACTTTGGAGGGGAGAAAAAAAATTTTTTTTGAGTCTTTATCGCTATGTAACAATATTTTACTATTAACTGGAACTAGTAAATTAGAACATTTAAATGAGTGTTTTAAAATAGTAGAGGAATTTAATTCCAACAAAAAGTTTCAAATAAGTTGTTATTTAAAGGGAAAAGAATCTGATAGAACTAATGAAAAAATTGAAAGGGATTTATTAAAATACTTTAGTAACTTAAACCCAATAGAGAATAAAAATATAGAAACTCACAAAAACAATAATAACGAAATTATAAACTATGTCACAAATTGTTTTATAGGAAGTCTTAAAACAAGAATTGGATCAGCCCCAGATGCTAAGCAATTCAAAATGCTTTATAATATTATTGAGTATTATATTAATAAGAATATTCCAATTGACACAATTCTTACTTGGGGACCTAAAAAATTTTTTTCTGGAAAAAATGAAAGTTTTGTTGATTTAAGTGAAATTTTATCCCTAAAAACTCTTTTTGATTTAAATAATAAAATACAAGAAAAATACTTTCCAGGTGCCATTTTTACAATCTTTATTGAAGATTACGAGGGAAAATTTATTGAGGGTGAAGTTCTAGATAAAATATTTAACAGTTATATTTCAAGTTTTGAAAAATTATTAAAAGTTGTTGATTTAGGTAAAATTATTAAAATTGTAAGAACTGAAGATTTGTTAAAAACCAAATTTGATATGAAAGAAATAAGCCAAAAAT
>CACIWJ010000037.1 GCA_902590365.1 uncultured Pelagibacteraceae bacterium
AAAGAGAAAATTAATACTGAATAAAATGAGTAAGTTAGAATTTTTTTAAGTACATTTATTATTCTCATAATTTTTTTTATGATGTCTATAATTTGATTTTTGTTTTATGAAACTATAAACTGTTATAAATATTATAATATTTAATACAAGAATAAAAACAAAAAATGTCTTTAGTAATTATCACTGGCTCTACAGGTCTCGTTGGATCTGAAGCTGTTAATTTTTTTTGTGATAAAGGCTTTGATGTAATTGGAGTTGATAATAATTTAAGAAAATTCTTTTTTGGAAAAGATGGTTCTACAATATGGGTTAAAAATAAACTTTTAAAAAGAAATAAAAATTTTAAAAATTTAAATTTAGATATAAGGAGCTACGAAAAACTTAAAAAAATATTCAAGAGATATTCAAGAAATATTTCGTTGATCATACATTGTGCTGCTCAACCTTCTCATGATTATGGAATAAATTATCCTATTATTGATTTTAATGTTAATGCTACAGGAACTTTAAATTTATTAGAACTTACAAAGAAATACTGTCCAAATTCTCCTTTTATTTTTATGTCGACTAACAAAGTTTATGGTGACAATCCTAACAAATTAAATCTCCTTGAAAAAAAAAATAGATGGGAATTAAGTAAAAAAAATAAATATTTTAAAGGTATTGATGAACAGTTTTCTATAGATCACTGCACACATAGTTTTTTTGGAGTTTCAAAGACTTATGCAGATTTAATTGTACAAGAGTATGGAAGTAATATTGGTTTAAAAACAGTATGTTTTAGAGCAGGATGTATAACTGGGCCCAACCATAGTGGAGCTAAGTTACATGGTTTTTTATCTTATTTAGTTAAATCAAGTTTAAATAAAAAAAAATATACAATCATTGGATATAAAGGGAAACAAGTAAGAGATAATTTACATAGCATCGATTTAGTGAATTGTTTTTGGGAGTTTTACAAAAATCCAAAAAAAGGTGAGGTTTATAATATTGGTGGAGGAAGATATTCTAATTGCTCAGTTTTAGAAGCGCTAAGTTTAATTGAAAAAATAGCAAATATAAAAATACAAAGACAAATTATAAAAACACCTAGAGTTGGAGATCATATTTGGTATGTCTCTAATTTATCAAAATTTAAAAAGCATTATCCAAAATGGAAACAAAAATATAATACGAAAAAAATAATTGAGGAATTAATTGAATACAAAATCTAAAAAAATACACTTAATTATAAAAAATATATTTAAAAAACATAGTTTAAGTTCTAATCATGCAAATATTTGTGCTAATGCCTTGATTAATGCAGAACTCGTTGGTGCACCATCGCACGGTTTATCAAGACTTAAGATGTACTGTGATAGAATAAATAAAAAAATAATTAATCCTAAACCTAAAATTAAAATTAAAAAAATTTCTCAATCAATTGCACACATAGATGCAAATAATAGTATTGGATTCGTTGCTGCAGATATTGGAATTAAAAAAGCAATAAGTAATGCAAAAAAAACAGGGATAGGTTTGGTTGGAATAAAAAATAGTGGTCATTACGGTTTGTCAGGTTATTACGCAGAGCAAGCTGTAAAAAAAAATTTAATTACAATGTGTTTTACTAATGCACCGCCTGCAATAGCGCCTCATGGTGCTAAAAAAAGTTTGTTTGGGACAAATCCAATTTGCTTTGGGACACCTACTGCATCAAAAATACCTTTTATATTAGATACATCTGTATCAGTTATTAATAGGGGTAAAATAAGAGTAGCAGCAAGAACTAATAAAAAAATTCCTGAAGGTGCTGCATTAGATAAATTTGGCAAACCCACCACTGATGCTAAAAAAGCATTAGCTGGGATCCAGTTACCAATAGCTGGTTTTAGAGGATCAGGTCTTGCTTGGATGGTTGATATTTTAAGTGGAGTACTTACTGGAGGAAACCACGGTGGAAAAGTAAAAGATCCTTTCGATGATTTTTCTGGACCACAAAATATTGGACATTTATTTATTGCAATAAAACCAAATCTTTTTATTGGAAATTATAATGAAAGAATTAAAGAAAATATTAAAAGAATTAAAAGATTGCCTAAAATAAAAGGTGTAAAAGAAATTTTATATCCTGGCCAAAACAAACATCGAAGATATAAAAAAAATCTAAATAAAAAAATTAATATTCCAACTAATATTGCTAAGGATTTAAAAAAATTAAATTTTTAATTAGGCGTGACATTCTGGACCTACTAATAAAATTTAAAATGACTATTTAGTTAGTACTGAAAGGATAAATATGAAAAAATTAGCATTAATATTTGCATTAATTATGTTTACAAGCTCAGCATACGCTGGTTCGTGCCCAATGTTATGGGGTAAAATAGATAGTAAATTAGCTGAAGTACAAAAACTAAGAGATGCTGGTAAAAAAGCACATGATGAAGGTGATCATGCAAAATCAGAAAAGCTACTAAATGAAGCTTTAGCTTTATTAAATAATTAATATAATCTTGAGGCGTCTTTAATTATGACGCCTCGTTAAGTTTTAAAAGAGATAAAAAATATCAAATGAAAAAATATTTAAAATATACAATATTTATAATTATTTATTTAGCTTTAGTTTTTATCCTAGCAGTTTTTTTTGTTAAAAACGGTATAAGTTTATTTTAGATTTATATTATTTTCTTTTTTTTGGTTTCAAACCTAATATATCGCTGTGACGTAATCTGAGTATTACAATTGCAGAAGCTATAAGTACTATGGCTACAGCTTCATAAACTAATCCAGAAGGATCCATTTCTTTTCCCTGCAATATTATAAAACGGGCTAATGCTGTAATTGCTATCAACAAAGGTAAAGTAATACTTATTGACTGTTGATCCCAAAAAATTCTAACCATTGCTAACACTTCTAAGTACAGAAACATTAAAAGCAAATCTGCTAAAGTAACTGTTTGATTATCAAACATTGCTTTAATTTCAATTCCTACAGCAATTACTGTACATATAAGAATTACTGATAATAAAATAAATTGAAGTTGCTTTGTAAATTTTTCCATTTAAATGTTTTTTAATTTTTTATTAAAATCCTTAATGTCTTTTATCAATAAATCTGGTTGTTCTAATGCAGCAAAATGTCCCCCCTTTGGCATTTCAGTCCACTGTTGGATATTGTAAATTCTTTCTACATATGATCTTGGAGCCCATTCTAAGTATTCTTTTGGAAATAAAGCAACCGCAGTTGGTACTTTTAAAGGAAGATGTTCTTTAGGAAGTGATCTTCCACCCTCTTCTCTTCTTCCATAATAAATCCATGAAGCGGTGTTAAAAGTTTTGGTAACTAAATAAACCATTATGTTTGATAACAAGATATCTTTAGAATAAACACTTTCAATATCTCCATTCTCAATATCAGACCAACCATGCATTTTTTCAATTATCCAAGCAGCAACACCAACTGGACTATCCATCATCGCATAACTTAATGTTTGAGGTTTGGTGGCTTGTTGGGTTCTATAACCATCTTCAATTCTTTGTTCTTTTTTAAATCTTTCTTGCCATTCTTTTTCTTCTTGAGTTTGAGGTCCATCTGGATGACGAGTAATTAAAATGTTAATATGTATTCCAGCTAACGATTCTGGAAAATCATATGCTAACCATGTGCATATTGTTCCACCAAAATCTCCTCCTTGGGCAATATATTTTTTATAACCAAGCACATTAGTCATTAAAGAATTAAATATTGCTGACATTTTTCTAGGACCTATTGGGTTTTTTGGTCTACCTGAAAAACCAAATCCTGGCAAAGAAGGTACAACTACATCAAAAGCATCTTCTTCTTTACCTCCAAATTTCTCGGGATGAGCTAATTGATCAATAATGTATAAAAACTCAACTATTGAACCTGGCCAACCATGACTTAATAGTAATGGTTTGGGACTTTTTCCACTTCCTTTT
>CACIWJ010000038.1 GCA_902590365.1 uncultured Pelagibacteraceae bacterium
AAGTCTATATCGTGTGTCCCTGGAACTCCTCTTGTCATTAATAAAGGGTGAACTCTTTTAGATAATTTATACCTTTCTTTCCTTGTTTTATAAAAATCATCTATAGAGATTTTAAAAACTTTCAGTTTGAAATATTTAACTAAAATCAAATTAATTATTGATGAAATTGTAGTTTTACCAGTTCCTTGACCACCAGCCAGGCCAATAATAATAGGTTTTTTTTTATTAACTTTGTTAGCAATCCAAAAAGATACTGGGATCAAATAAGATCTAATCATTTTATCTTTGTTTTTAAATTTTTGTTTTTTTGTCTCTTCAGATGTAATAAATTTATAGCAGTCTTTTTTTACCTTAAAGAAGCAATCACTAACAGATATCATATAAATATTATTTTTTTTGATCTAAAGGATGGTTTTCTCCATCGTTAACTGGAATGTTTTCTATTTCAAATGGTTTAACACCTTCAACACAAGCTATATTAATCCCGTATATTTTTGGATTTATTCTTGGTCTATTGTGAGTATGAATACCACAAACTTTACAAAAATAATGTTTAGCAGTTTTTGTTTTAAATTGATAAAGTGTTAAAAGATCTTCACCTTTGTTTATTTTAAAATCATCTGGTCCAAGAACTCCTATAATATATCCTTTTTTTTTACAGATAGAACAATTGCAACGCATAATTTTTTCAAATCCATTTTCAGGGACATTAACTTCTGCTTCTATTCCACCACAATGACATGTGAGTTTTTTTTTCATAATTTTTTTGAGACTACCTTTAGTTGAAGTTATCCACAATGTAACAAAATGCAGGGGTAAATGTTCTCGTTTTGATTCCTTTTCGATTCACTTACAGACTCAAAATACAACCTATTTGACTATAATTAAAAATTCATGTACTGATTAGAACAAAAAGAGAACATTTATGAAATTAACTATACCCTACTACTTACATAAAGCTGGCGCTGGTTTTCCATCACCCGCAACCGACTACATAGAAGAGGATATAGATCTAAATGTACATTTAATAAAAAATGTTCCCGCTACTTTTGTTATCAGAGTTCAAGGAAAATCAATGACTGATGTTGGAGTTAATGATGGAGATATATTGGTAGTTGATAAAAGCTTAAAGCCTAAAAACTTTTCAACAGTTATTGCAAATGTTCATGATGAATTAGTTGTTAAAAGTTTTGTTAAAGAGGGAAATAAACAATTTTTAACATCAGGATCAAAAAACTTTGAAGATAGAACTTTAATAAATGAAGAAGAAGATATTTTTATTTGGGGAGTTGTAACTTATGTCATCCATTCAGTATACTAAAAAAATAGCTCTGGTTGATTGTAATTCTTTTTACGTTTCTTGTGAGAGATTATTTAACCCTAAAATAAGAAAAAAACCTGTTGTTGTTTTATCAAATAACGACGGTTGCATTATTTCAAGATCTAATGAAGCAAAAGCTTTAGGAATTAAAATGGGTGAACCTTATTTTAAAGAAAAAGATATTATTGTAAAAAAATAATGTTCAGGTATTTTCATCAAATTATTCTTTGTATGGAGACCTATCAAGAAGAGTGATGAGAACTCTAAAACGTTTTAACTGTGATATGGAAGTATATTCAATTGATGAAGCATTTTTAGATTTATCAAATTATCCAGATGACAAAATAGAAGATGTTGGAAAAGAAATTAGGAATATAGTATTGCAGTGGACTGGTATACCAACAAGTATAGGTATCGCAAAAACTAAAACTTTGAGTAAAATTGCAAATCACATTGCTAAAAAAAAACAATCTGGTCTTGTTAGCTTAATAGGAGTTGAAAATATTGATCCAATTTTAGAAAAAGTAGAAATTAATGATGTTTGGGGAGTTGGAAAACAACTAACAAAATTTTATCATCAAAATGGAGTCTATAATGCAAAACAATTAAAGAACAAATCTAATACTTGGATTAAAAAAAATTCTAACGTTTTAAGCTCTAGAACAGCAATGGAACTTAGGGGTATATCTTGTATTGATTTAGAAAAAATAAGCACTAAAAGAAAAAGTTGTGTAGTTTCAAGATCTTTTGGAAAAAGAGTAGAAAATTTTCAAGAATTAAAAGAAGCAATAGCAGGATATTCATTAAATGCTTCAGAAAAAATTAGATCTGAGTCTTTAATCGCAAAATCAATAACTGTTTTTGTTAGAACAAGTCCTTTCCAAAGTAGGTTTGGTTATTATTCAAATTCAAAAACAATTGATTTACCAATAGCTACAAATAATAGTATCGAAATAGTTAAAGTAGCTCTTAATGCATTAGAGTCAATTTTTAAAAATGGTTATCGTTATCAAAAAGCAGGCATAATTTTATCTCACTTATCTGAAGCCACTAATAACAAAAATTTATTTTCTTCTGAGAAGGATGAAAAAATAAATAACTTAATGAAATCTATTGATACTACTAATTACAAGTACGGCAGATCTACTTTAAGTCTTGCGACCGCTGGTGTTCACAAAAAATCTAATTTAAAAAGAGAATATTACTCAAAAATAGATACTGCTGATTTTTATGCTTTACCAACAATAAAAACTACTTGAGATTATCAACGCTAGAGATATTTAATAATGAGTTATTTAGTTCTTCCAAATTTTCCCTTTTCGATACTGCAAATACTGAAACTAGTAATATTAAAACTAATATGAAAGGAATAATCATAATAATCGAAATTTTTTGATGAATTAAAAACATATATACTAAAAGAAATAATATAGATCTTATTAAAACATTTATTTTAAAAACACTAATAATTGACAAGGAATGTACAATTAAATTTTTAAAACTCATTTTAGATGGACCAAAATATCTAGTACCTCTTTCAGATGGAACTCCTGCTCTATCTTTTTCAACTTTAGCAAGCGCTCCTGAAAAACTGCTCCAGGTAGCTTTCTCATTAACCATTTTTTCAACAACCGTTTTAGGTAAACAGGTATAGTTTCCATACTTGATGGACTCTCCTGTAAAAGTAAAAAGAATTAACTTATGTGTAAAATAACAAAATTTAAAAAAAATTCCTTCTGATCTTTTAATCCTTTCACCAACAATTGGTTTATCGGGATTATAATTTAAATTATCCAGAAATTGTTTTATTTCTTCTGGTCTATCTTCGCCATCTCCATCCATTGGAATAACATAATCGAATTCTTCTTTTTCAAGAATATATTTTAAACCGGTTGCATTACATCTTGCATGTCCAAAATTTTTATTCATATTAATAATTTGTATAGATTTTAAACTATCTAAATTTAAAGAAATTTCTGACCTATTTTCTGTAGAAGCATCATTTACAATAGTTACAGAAAATTCATGTGATAAACTTGAAACTTCAGAATTAATATTTTCTAAAAGTTTAACAACAGATTGCCAATCATTATAAACTGGAATCAAAATTTTAATTTTCATTAATTTAATGAGTTTAAAAATCTAAACAAAGATGCAAATATTCCATGTCCTGAAAATTCAATAATTGCAACTATTGCAATAATAAATAGTATTTTTTTTAATTTTGTGTTTAAAAATTCGTTCATTTATTCCCTACGCAAATATCATCTATACAAATAAACTTATTATAACTATCTAACTTATTTTTATCCACTACTCCATCCCAAACTGGTCGGGATTTTAAATGATAAGATAAATTTCCAGCATTCCACTCGTTTCCTAAAACAACATTAAGTGGATCATTAAATTCTAAATCCCATTTTTTTTGAACTTTTTCAGCAA
>CACIWJ010000039.1 GCA_902590365.1 uncultured Pelagibacteraceae bacterium
AAGCAAATTTAAAATGGGCAATTTCTAAAAACAGAATTAATGATGAATTTACTGGAGCTAAAGAAATAAAAAGACAATTTGATGAAGGTGTAAAAAAATTAAGGGTTGGAATTAAACCAGAAAGCAGAGTTATAGCTAGAGAATCTACAAAAATATTTGATGAAAAAAATAATCAAATAGGAAAAATAACAAGTGGAACATATGGACCAAGTGTAAATGGCCCTATAGCAATGGGTTATGTTTCAAATTTATTTGCAAAATCAAATACGAGGGTATTTTTAGAAGTTAGAGGAAAAAAAATACCTGCGAGTATATGTGATTTGCCATTTTATAAAAAAAACTATGTGAAAGGAGAAGTTGATGTCAGAAGTTAAATTTTCAAAGGAACATGAATGGGTTATGGTTGCTGACGATATAGCTACGATTGGTATTACCAAACATGCTGCAGAGCTATTGGGAGATATTGTTTTTGCAGAACTTCCTGATAAAGGGTTAAATGTTGAAAAGGATAAAACTGCTGGTGTTGTAGAGTCTACAAAAGCTGCAAGCGATGTATATACTCCAATAAGTGGTGAAGTGGTGGATATTAATCAATCTATTGTAGATGACCCTTCAAAAATTAATTCAGATCCAGAAGGCTCAGCTTGGTTTTTTAAATTAAAAATTAAGGATAAATCTGAAATAGATACCTTGATGAATAGAGAAGAATACGAAAAATTTGCAAAGGAGAGTAGTAGCTAATGTTACATAATTCACAAAAAGATTTTATAAGAAGACATATAGGTCCCAAGAAAAAAGATGAGCAAGAGATGCTAAGTAAACTTGGATACAAATCTTTAAGTGAATTAATAAATAATACTGTACCTGAAAAAATTTTATCAAAAGATTTACTTAGTATAGGAGAGCCTAATTCAGAATATGAAGCTTTAAGAAAACTAAAAGCAATTTCTAAAAAAAATCAAATTTATTCTAATTTTATTGGAATGGGTTATTATGGTACTTACACCCCGAACGTAATTGTAAGAAATATTTTAGAAAATCCTGGATGGTACACCTCCTATACCCCTTATCAGCCGGAAGTCGCACAGGGAAGATTAGAAATGCTTTTAAACTTCCAACAAATGATTATGGATTTTACAGGAATGGATATTGCTAATGCATCATTACTAGATGAAGGTACTGCTGCTGCTGAAGCAATGGGTTTAAGTCATAGATTGAATAAAAAAGATAGCAAAATAGTTTTTGTTTCAAACGACTGTCATCCTCAAACCATTGATGTAGTTAAAACAAGAGCAGAACCAATGGGTTTAAAAGTGATAATTGGTAAAGATAATGAAATAGATAAAATTTCAGAAGATATAATTTGTGGTATTTTTCAATATCCTGGAACACTAGGAGATATAAAAGATCCTAGTGAAAGTATAAGCAAAATTAAAAAAAAAAATGGAAAAGCAGTATTAGCCTGTGATCTACTTGCTTTAGCCAAGTTAAAAACTCCAGCAGAGCTAGGGGCAGATATAGCAGTTGGAAGTTCACAAAGATTTGGAATTCCTATGGGCTATGGTGGTCCACATGCAGCATTTTTTGCTACCAAAGATGAATTTAAAAGATCAATGCCAGGAAGAATTATAGGAGTCTCAGTTGATAGGCATGGTAACAAGGCTTATAGACTTGCACTTCAGACAAGAGAACAACATATAAGAAGAGACAAAGCCACTAGTAACATTTGTACTGCTCAAGCTTTATTAGCAATTGTTTCGGCAGCTTATGCTATTTATCACGGACCTAATGGAATAAGAAAAATTTCAGAAAGAGTTTCACAATTAGCGAATAATTTTGCTGATAAGATAAAAAAATCTGGTTATGAAATATATTCCAATAGTTTTTTTGATACAGTTGTAATAAAAACAAAAGATAAAACAGAAAAGATATTTAAAAATGCTTTAGATCAAAAGGTAAATATTAGAAAAGTCAATTCTGAAATGTTAGCAGTTTCTTTTGATGAAAAGAAAAATGTTTATAGAGCTAACCAGCTTTTAAAAATATTTAATTGTGCTGAATCAATAAAAGATAATCCAACAGAAAGTTTGCCTAATTTACCTAAGAATCTTTTAAGAACCTCAAAGTATTTAGAACATACAGTTTTCAATAGTTATCACTCTGAAACTGAAATGCTTAGATATTTGAAAAGACTAGAGGACAAGGATATTGCACTTAACCGTTCCATGATTGCTTTGGGGTCATGTACTATGAAATTAAATGCTGTTGCAGAGATGATACCTATATCTTGGAGAGAATTTTCAGAGCCTCATCCTTTTGTACCAATTGAACAAATGGAAGGTTTTAGAACTCTTTTTACAGATTTAAAAAACTGGTTAAGATCTATTACAGGTTTTTCAGGAGTTTCATTACAACCAAATGCTGGAGCTCAAGGTGAATATGCTGGCTTAATGGTTATAAGAAAATATCATATTGAAAGAGGTGAGAAAAACAGGAATGTTTGTTTAATCCCAAGTTCTGCACATGGCACAAACCCAGCTAGTGCTCAAATGGTTGGCATGAAAGTTGTTGTAGTTAATTGCGATAAAGAAGGAAATGTTGATTTTGAAGATTTAAAAAATAAATCAGAACTTCATTCCGAAAATCTGGGTGCTCTTATGGTTACTTACCCATCTACACATGGAGTGTTTGAGGAAAAAATATCTGATATTTGTGATTTGATCCATAAACATGGTGGACAAGTATATATGGATGGAGCAAATTTAAATGCGCTTGTTGGAATAGCAAAACCTGGAAATTTTGGACCAGATGTTTGTCACATAAATTTACATAAAACATTTTGTATACCACACGGAGGAGGTGGACCAGGCATGGGACCAATTGCATGTAAAAAACATTTAGAAATTTACTTACCCAAACATCCAGTAGTTGAAGATTGTGGACCAACAACAGGTATTGGTCCAGTCTCTGCTGCGCCATGGGGAAGCTCAAGTATTTTGTCTATATCTTGGATGTATATAAAAATGATGGGATCTGAAGGATTGAAATTGGCAACACAAGTTGCAATACTAAATGCAAATTATATTGCATATAGATTAAAAAATTTTTTTCCAATTTTATACAAAGGAATCAAAGGTAATGTTGCTCATGAATGCATTATAGATATTAGGACGATTAAGAGTGAAACTGGAATTACAGAAGAAGATATTGCTAAAAGACTAATTGATTTTGGATTTCATGCTCCCACAATGTCTTGGCCAGTTCCAGGCACTATGATGATAGAACCAACTGAGAGTGAAAGCTTGAAAGAACTAGATAGATTTTGTGATACTTTAATAAAAATTAAGTCTGAAATTGACAAAATTAAATCAGGAAAGCTTGATAAAATTGACAATCCTATAAAGAACGCACCACATACAGATCTAGAGTTAGCTTCAAATGAATGGGCGCATAAATACACTAGAGAAGAGGCGGCTTATCCATCAGAGTTTTTAAAATCTAATAAATTTTGGCCACCTGTTGCTAGAGTAGACAATGTATATGGTGACAAAAATCTTTTTTGTTCTTGTCCAAGCATGGATGAATTTAAAGAAGATGCAGCTTAATTGTTAATGAAAATTGCTGTAATTGGATCAGGGATTTCAGGTTTAAGTGCAGCATATTTTTTATCCAAAAGACATAAAGTAGATTTATTTGAAAAAGATGATCATTTTGGAGGACACTCATACACAGTTGATGTTGAATATGAAAAGAATAA
>CACIWJ010000040.1 GCA_902590365.1 uncultured Pelagibacteraceae bacterium
AGCAAAAACATTAATGCATGGAAAAACAAGTGTGATTAAATCTAAAAAAATTGGAATTTTATCTAAAATTCCTTCAAAATTTGAAGCTACTAGATATCATAGTTTAATTATTGATAAAAAAACACTCTCAAAGGACCTTTTAATTACAGCTGAAACCAATGATGGTGTGATTATGGGGATTCAGCATAAAAAATTTAATATTCATGGGGTTCAATTTCATCCAGAAAGTATTAAAACTCCTATTGGAATTAAAATATTAAATAATTTTTTAAATTATTAAAAAACAATGAAATTTTTTATAGAAAAAATAAAGAATGAAGAAAATTTAACTTTTGAAGAAAGTAAGTCTGTATTTGAAATATTAATGGAAGGTAAAGCTTCCGATGAAGAAATTTTTGATTTTCTTACTAATTTGTCCAAAAAAGGTGAAGTTTCAGATGAAATTGCTGGGGGAGTTTATGTATTAAGAAATAAAGCAAAAAGGGTAAATGTTCAAAATTGCATTGACACGTGTGGAACAGGTGGTGATGGAAAAAATACACTTAATATATCTACTGCTTCAGCCTTATTATTATCAAGTATGGGTATTAAAGTAGCAAAACATGGCAATAAAGCAGTCTCATCTAAATGCGGTTCGGGTGATGTTTTGGAAGAATTAAAAATTAAAATTAATCTTGAACCAAAAGAAATAGAAAATGAAATAAAAAAAAACAATTTTGGTTTTATGTTTGCTCCAAATTATCATACTGCAATGAAATATGTTGGTCCAACACGAAAGAAAATAGGTAAAAGAACAATATTTAATATGATAGGACCATTAAGCAGTCCTGCATTTGTAGAGAGACAAATTGTTGGTGTTTTTGATAAAAAATTACTTAAAATTTTTGCTGATGGATTGAAAAGTCTAAATATACAATTTGCATGGATAGTACACAGTGAGGATGGATTAGATGAAATATCTCCTTATGCAAAAACTAATATTATACAATTAAAAAATGGAAAAATATCTGAAATTATAATTGATCCAAAAGAAATAAATGTTGGTGCAGAAAATTTTAATAATATTTTAGGTAGTGACGCTCAATTTAATGCAAAAAAAATAACCGATATATTTAAGGGTAAAGATAATGATTTTTCAAAGGCTGTATGTTTAAATGCTGCAGCTGGTCTGATAGTATCTGAAAATGAAAATAATATTAAGGATGCATATTCAACTACTAGAAAACATATTTTAAGTGGAAATGCTTATGAACACATAAATAAAATACGAACAAATGAATAATATATTAGAAAAAATTATTAAAAAAAAAATTGAAAAGCTTGAAGAAACTAAAAAAAATATATCACTTGGTTTTTTGAAAGATAAAATAGCGAAAAATAATTCTTTTTTAAATTTTAAGGAAAAAATTTTAAATAATTCCAAAAATAACAGGATTTCATTAATTGCCGAAATTAAAAAAGCAAGCCCATCTGCAGGTATTATATTTGATGATTATCAACCTTTAAAAATTGCAAATATTTATAATGATAATAAAGTTACCTGTTTATCAGTTCTAACAGAAGAAGAGTACTTTTTAGGAAGCTTGAAACACATTGATCAAATTAAAAAAGAAATTAAATTACCTATTCTTTGTAAAGATTTTTTTGTTGACCCGTTTCAAATCTATCAAGCCAAAAGCCATGGTGCTGATGCAATCTTAATTATTCTTGCTGCTATTAATATTGATGATGCTGAAAATTTATATAATGAAGCATTAAAATTAAATATGTCTGTAATTGTTGAAGTTCACACTGTAGATGAAGCAAAAAATGCGTTAAAGTTTTCTGAAGCTTTAATTGGAATTAATAATAGAAATTTAAAAACACTGAAAACTGACATTAATACAACTTACGATATTCATAATGTTTTAGTTAACCACTCAAGCCCTTTGATTTCTGAAAGTGGAATAAAATGAACTTTTAGAATTAAGTAATAAAACTAATATAAAAACTTTTTTAATAGGTGAATCACTTTTAAAAAATTTAAAAAATAATACTATTTTCTCCGTCCTAACATAAAATTAACAGCCTATTTGGCCATTTTTAAGCTATTGTTTTATTAGAAGAACTTTTGTAGAACACAGATGTACGTAATTTGTTCTATGCTAACTAAAAAACAAAAAAACTTGTTAATTTTTATCAACAAAAAGTTGAGATCTACAGGAATATCTCCTTCTTATGAAGAAATGAAGCAATCTTTAAATTTAAGATCAAAATCAGGTATTCATAGATTAATAAGCGCCTTAGAAGAAAGAGGATTTATCAAAAGGTTAGCTCATAAAGCTAGAGCTCTTGAGGTTGTAAAATTACCTGAAACTGCTTCTGCTAACGATATTTATAATAGTTTTTCACCTAGCGTAATTAAAGGTGGTTTGGATGAAGAAAATTCAACTAGCAAAGGAACTGAAGTACCTGTTTTAGGAAAAATAGCTGCTGGAACACCTGTTGAAGCAATACAAAATGAAGTTGCTAGAGTTCCTTTACCTGAAAATATAGAAAAAAAAGGTGAGTTTTTTGGTCTAAAAGTACAAGGTGATTCAATGATAGAGGCAGGAATTAATGATGGTGATACTGTTATAGTTAAAAAAACTGATACAGCAGATAATGGAAAAATAGTTGTAGCTTTAATTGATGATCATGAGGCTATGCTAAAAAGAATTCGAAGAAAAGGTAAAACTGTGGCATTAGAAAGTGCTAACAGAAATTATGAAACTAAAATTTTTGGTCCAGACAGAGTTAAAGTACAAGGTGTACTAGTATCTTTATATAGAAACTTCTAAAAAAATATAATAAATAAATAGCATGAAAAAAGTAGCAACTAGATTTGCTCCTTCGCCAACAGGGCCTTTACACATAGGTGGTGTAAGAACGGCTCTATTTAATTGGTTATATTCGAAAAATAAAAAAGGGTCTTTTTACTTAAGAATAGAAGATACAGATAAAGAAAGATCTAAAGAAGAGTACAAAAAACAAATAATTGAATCACTAGGATGGATAGGTATTCAATATGATGACAATGAATATATACAGTCTACTAAAATAAAAAATCATGTTGATGTAGTAAAAGAACTGTTAAAAAATGGAAATGCTTATAAATGCTATTGTTCAAATGAAGAAATAGAAGAACAAAAAAAAAGATCTAAACAAAAAAAAATTCCTTATATCTATGATAGGAAGTGGAGAGATAAAAGTGAAATTGATGCTCCAAAAGATATAAAGCCAGTTATAAGATTTAAAAGTAAAATTGATGGATCTACTGTATTAAAAGATTTAGTACAAGGAGATATACAAATTGAAAATAATACTATTGAAGATTTTGTTATATTAAGAAATGATGGATCACCTACCTATAATTTATCGGCATCAGTTGACGATCATCAAATGAAAGTGACACATATAATTAGGGGTGATGACCACAAAATTAATACATTTAAACAAATGCAAATATATTTAGCTATGAAATGGGAACTTCCATCATTTGCTCATATTCCATTAATTCACACGATAGATGGAAAAAAACTATCTAAAAGAGATAAAGCATCAACTTTAGATGATTATTCAAAAATTGGTATTATGCCAGATGCACTCAGAAATTATCTCTTAAGATTAGGTTGGTCATTTAAGGATAAAGAAATATTTACTTTAGAAGAAAGTATAAAACATTTTTGTTTGGAGGGTGTAGGCAAATCACCA
>CACIWJ010000041.1 GCA_902590365.1 uncultured Pelagibacteraceae bacterium
TTAGTAATAATTTTATGTCAGTAAAATTAACATTTATTTTTGGATAATTTTTTTTAAGTTGATCTGAAATATTTCTATTAAATCTATCAGTTTTAAGTCCGAAATTACTTAAAAAAAATATTGAGAGCAAAACTAAAGCTAAAATAAAGAATATTATATATGTAATTTTTTTTAGCATTTATTTAAACAATGAACTTTCTAAAAAATCATCAAGATCTCCATCCAAAACTTTATCTGGATCTGAACTTTCAAAGTTAGTCCTATTGTCTTTTGCTAGTCTGTATGGGTGCAGTATATAAGATCTTATTTGATGACCCCATCCTATATCCGTTTTTGAACTTTCAAGGTTTTTTGCTTCTTTTTCTTTTTTTTTCATTTCAAAATCGTACAATCTAGCCTTAAGCATCTTCATGCATGTCTCCTTATTTTTATGTTGAGATCGCTCATTTTGACATTGTACAACTATTTTGGTTGGTAAGTGAGTAATTCTAACTGCACTATCTGTAGTATTAACATGTTGTCCTCCAGCACCACTAGATCTATACGTGTCTATCCTTAGGTCCTTATCTTTTATATCAATTTGAATACTTTCATCAATAATTGGATATACCCAAACACTTGCAAAACTTGTGTGCCTTCGTGCTCCAGAGTCAAATGGAGAAACCCTAACCAATCTATGAATACCAGATTCTGATTTCAACCAACCATACAAATAATTGCCTTCAATTTTAAATGTAGTTGATTTTATTCCGGCTTCATCACCTTTATGTTCGCTTATTAAATTTGTCTTATAGTTTTTGCTTTGTGCCCATTTTAAATACATTCTTTTCAACATTTCTGCCCAATCTTGACTTTCAGTACCTCCTGCTCCTGCGTGTATTTCTATATAGCAATCTAAAATATCACTTTCATTAGAAAGAAAACATTTAATTTCATTTTTTTTTGTTTTATTTTTTAAACTAATTATATTTTGAAGTGTTTCAGTAATTATAGCTTTATTGTTTTCTTCCATAGCCAAGTCATATATATCAGATAAATCTTTTACTTCTTGAACAGAACTTTCATATGATTTTACCAAATCCTCGTGAAATTTTTTTTCTTTAATTATTTTTTGAGCTAAAATTTTATTTTCCCAGAAATTTTGATCTAATATTTTTTTATTATTTTTTTCTAATATTGAATAAATATTATTTTTCTCAAAGATACTCCTGTATTCTTTGATTAATTTTTTTGAATTTCAGATTTGTTGTTTAAAAATTCATTATCCATTAGTAAAACCTTAATATATTATTATTTTTTAATATATTATTAATTTCCAAATTAGAAGCATTTTTTGTTTCAATTTCATCTTTTTTATATGCTTCAATTATTGTTTTTTTTGTTCCAAATGATGCTTTTTTTCCCGTTTTAGGATCAATGACCATCATAGTAATTTTATCAGCAACTTTAAATGGTCTAGCATCTTTTTTTTTAATAGCTATCTTTACAAATTCTTTAAATATCGGCATGGCTGTTCTTGCTCCTGTTTCTTTTTTACCTAAAGTTTGAGGTTCATCAAATCCAACATAAACCCCTATAACTAGTTTAGATGTAAATCCTATAAACCAAGTATCTGTATTTTTATTAGTTGTTCCTGTCTTTCCTGCTAAATCTAATTTTAAATCTTTTAAACCTTTTCCAGTGCCTCTTTGCACTGCTCCTTCAAGTAATGAAGTCATTTGATATGCAGTTTCTGGAGAAAAAATTTGTTCAAAATTATCGACAATTTTTGGGTATTCGTTGCTTAGATGAGAAATTGCATCACATTTATTGCATTTTCTATTTTCAGTATTTAAAATTGTATTTCCTTCACTATCTTGAATTCTATCAATTAAAATAGGGGTTACAAGTTTTCCACCATTTAAAAAAGATGAGTATGCAGAACTTAATTTTAAAAGAGTTGTTTCTGCAGATCCTAAAGATATAGATAATAATTCATTAGGATTTTCATAAATTTTTAGTTTTTTTGAAAAACTAACTATTTTTTTTAATCCTAAATCTTGAGCTATCCTCACAGTCATTAAATTTCTAGATTTTTCAAGGCCAGTTCTTAAAGTTGAAAGACCATAAAATTTCTTTCCATAATTTTCTGGTTTCCATAACTTTAAATCTGTTCCTTGTTCTAATACTAAAGGTGCATCTAAAATTAAAGTTGATGGTGTATAATTATTTTCTAATGCTAGAGCATAAATAAAAGGCTTAAAAGCTGATCCCGGTTGTCTTAAAGCTTGAGTTGCCCTATTAAATTCACTTTGTCGAAAACTAAAACCACCACTCATTGCCAAAACTCTTCCAGTATAAGGATCCATTACAATTATTGCACCATTAACTTTTGGTAATTGTTTTAAACTAAAAATACCTTCGTTAATTTTTTTAACAAAAATTATATCTCCACTCTTTAATAAATCATTTGGTTCTTTTTTTGTCCATGAAATATCTTTATATTCTATAATCCCTTTTTCTTTTTCCTTAGTTTCAATTTCAATTGAGAACTGTTTTACTTTTTTAACTATAGCTAATTCCCATTTAATTGAATTTTCTATATTGTATTTACTTAAATTTTCAGACCAGTTTTTGCTATATTTCTTATTAGCTAAAGGGCCTCGCCATCCTTTTCTTTTATCATATTTTATTAAGCCTTTTCTTAATGTATCTGTGGCTATTGATTGCAAGTTTAAATTTAAAGGTGTCTTTATATTTAAACCATCTTTATAAACTTTATCAAAACCAAACTTATCAAGTATATTTTTACGAATATCTTCCACATAATATCTAGCATCTTCTAAATATATTTTTTTTCTTTTTTTTAAAACTATGTCTTCTTTTAAGTATAAATTATATTTTGTTTTATCTATAAAATTATTTTCAAAAAGATTTTTTAAAACTAAATTTCTTCTAAACTTGGCAAGTTTTTTATTTTTATAAGGATTATATCTACTTGGTGCTTTTGGTAAAGCCGCGAGTAAAGCAGACTCAATATAAGTTAACTCTGTAATAGGTTTGTCAAAATATTCTAAACTAGCAGCGGCGACTCCATAAGTTCCTTCTCCTAAATATATTTGGTTTAAGTATAGTTCTAAAATCCTTTCTTTTGATAAAGCTCTTTCAATCCTAAAAGCCAAAATTGCTTCTTTTATTTTACGATTTAAACTTACTTCATTACTTAACAAAAAATTCTTTGCAACTTGCTGGGTGATTGTTGAGGCGCCCTCTAACCTTTTTGACATTAAAATATTTGATATATTGTTAATTGTTGCTCTAACTACACCTTTTGCATCTACACCAGGATGAGAAAAAAAATTTTTATCCTCTGCTGATAAAAATGAATTAACTATTCTATTAGGGATTGCACTGTATGGAATAAATATTCTTTTTTCTGATGAAAAATCATTAACTAGTTCTCCATCACCTGAATAAACTTTGCTAGAAACTGGAGCTTTGTAATTTTTTAAAAACTTATAATCAGGTAAATTATTAGAAAATACCCATAAAATTGATATTATGGTTATAAAAGATATCAAAAATCCTCCTGTGACTATAACGAGAATCTTTTTTA
>CACIWJ010000042.1 GCA_902590365.1 uncultured Pelagibacteraceae bacterium
TTTTCCATCGCTCCATTTAATTTTTAAAGCTGATTTATCTTTTTCTATTTTTAAAATATTAAACATTTTTTAATCGTTATTTAATTTTATCTTTTTTTCAATGCAATTGATAGTTGAATTTAGATATAAACTTTCATATTTATTAGCAATAAATTTTCAATGAAACTTTACAATAAAGAGAAGTACCTGGTACAAATATAAAAAAAAATGTCTAAAATAGAAATAAATAACGTTTATAAAATTTTTGGTACAAATCCAAAATCAATTTTATCAATGGTAAAAGAAGGCTCGACTAAAGAAGAGATTCTTGAAAAAACAGGTCATACAGTTGGTTTGGATGATGTTTCTCTTAAAATAGAAGAAGGTGAAACTTTTGTTTGCATGGGCTTATCAGGTTCAGGCAAATCAACGTTGATAAGACATTTAAATAGATTAATTGATCCGACTGCAGGTGAAATTTTAATTGAAGGGACAAATGTAATGTCTCTTAAAAAAAAAGAACTTATTGATTTTAGAAGACATAAAATGAGTATGGTGTTTCAAAGATTTGGTTTATTTCCTCATAAAACTGTAATTCAAAATGTTGGTTATGGGTTAGAAATGCAGGGAAGACCTGAGGAAGAAATAAAAAAAATATCAATGGAAAAAATTGAATCTGTCGGTTTAACAGGTTTTGAAAATCAATATCCAAATCAATTATCAGGGGGTATGCAACAAAGAGTTGGTTTAGCAAGAGCTTTAGCTACGAATACTGATATTATGCTAATGGATGAAGCTTTTTCTGCTTTAGACCCTTTAATTAGAAGTGATATGCAAAAACAATTAATTGATCTTCAGTCAGAATTAAAAAAAACAATCGTTTTTATTACCCACGATTTAGATGAATCTCTAAGATTAGGAGATCATATTGGTATATTAAATGCTGGAAAACTTGTTCAGGTTGGTACTCCAGTTGAAATTATAATGAATCCTGCGGATGATTACGTTGAAGCTTTTGTTAAAGATGTAAACAGGGCAAAAGTAATTAAAGCCAAAGTGATTATGGTTCCAGTCAATGAAGCAAATGGAGTAGATAAAAATAATTTAATTAAAGTCCAAGAAGATCAATTTATTGAAGAATTTTTACCACAAGTTGTTTGTAGTAATTCTAATTGTGAAGTAGTGGACAAAAAAGGAAATGTTAAAGGATATATTACAAACAAAGAATTGCAAAAATCTTTAACAAAATCTTAGCAATATTTTTTTATTATTAATATTATTTGTGTTTAACAAGTTTAAGTTTTTTTCTTGTTTCCTCTGGTGTCATTATCGTAAAACCAAGATCGTTCACAATGTTAATTGCTTTTTCAACTAATTGTGCATTTGTAGCCAGTTTTCCTTTTGATAAATATAAATTATCTTCAAGTCCAACTCTTGGATTACCACCCATTTCTACAGTCTTTGCAACAAAAGGCATTTCATTTTTAGAAATTGCAAAACCAGACCAAACAGCCTCCTTTGGCATTATATCTTTCATTGCTTGCATTGCTAAAGTTGTTGCTGGGGCTCCCCATGGAATACCTAAGCACATTTGAAACATTGGGGGGTCACTTAATAATCCTTCTTTATATAATTGTGCACCAAACCACATATTACCTAAATCGAAAGCTTCTATTTCTGGTTTAACTTTAATTTCTTTTAATCTTTTTGCTGCAGCTCTTAAATCTTTAGGTGTGTTAACAACAATTTGAGTATCATCTCCGAAGTTTAAAGTTCCACAATCTAATGTGCAAATTTCTGGTAAAAATTCTTCTGCGTTTGCAATTCTTTCCATTATATTTGCCATATCGGTCATAGGGCCAAACTCAAGAGGATTTTTTCCTTGTCCAATATCTAAATCTCCTCCCATTCCAGTTGTAAGATTTAAAATAACATCTGTTTCACTAGAGCGAACTCTATCAACAACTTCTTTATATAACTCTAACCTTCTACTGGGTTTTCCATCATCTTCTCTTACATGAATATGCGCTATTGCAGCCCCTGCTTTAGCAGATTCAATTGCTGCTTTAGCTATTTGTTCAGGTGTAATAGGTAAATCAGGATGTTTTTTTGCGGTATCTCCTGATCCAGTTACCGCACAGGATACGAATACTTTATTGTTCATTCTATTTAATAGATTTATACTATGATAAAAAGTCTTAAGGAAGGACAAATGTCAGTAGATGTTATAATAAAAAAAATTATCAAATATTAAAAAAAAATTTAATTATATGAAAAAAACTATTGTTAATAGTTGGAATGAGTGGGACCCTCTAAAACATGTTATTGTAGGTAGAGCAGATAATTGTTGTATACCAGCGCCTGAACCTGCTGTAGATGTAAAAATTCCACCAGATTCTGTTATGAAAGGAAAACACGGCAGAAGAACTCAAGATTCTATAGATAAATCAAATGAACTTTTAGATAAATTTGTAAAAACATTAGAAAGTAGAGGGATAAGAGTTGATAGACCAACTCCTTTAAAATTTGATGAAAAAATTGCTACACCAGACTGGAAAGCAGAACACATGTTTGGGTGTATGCCTTCTAGAGATGTAATTATTACTGTTGGAAAAGAAATGTTGGAGGCAACAATGAGCTTTCGATGCCGATGGTTTGAATATTTAGCTTATAGACCATTGATACAACAATACTTTATGGAAGATCCAGGCATGAAGCATGAGTCAGCACCTAAACCTAGGTTGACGGATAAAGATTATCATAAAAATTATTTGTCTGATGAAGTAAGCATTGAACAAAGATTAGAGTGGGCTGAAAAAAAATATTTTGTAACAACTGAAGAAGAACCTCTTTTCGATGCAGCAGATATATTAAGATTTGGTAAAGATTTAATTGTTCAACATGGTTTTACAACAAACTTAAAAGGTATTGACTGGTTAAAAAGACACTTTCCTGATCATCGTGTTCATACTGTAAATTTTCCAGGAGATCCTTACCCTATTCATATAGATGCAACTTTTACACCAATCAGACCTGGTCTAATATTAAATAACCCTGTAAGAAAACTTCCAAAAGATCAAAGAAAACTTTTTGAGGATAACGGTTGGGAAATTATTGAAGCAGCACAACCAGCACATAACTCTCCTCCTCCTTTAACTTATTATTCAATATGGTTATCAATGAATATTTTAGTTTTAGATCCAAAAACAGTATGTGTAGAAAAAAGTGAAGTATATCAAGCTGAACAACTTGATAAGTTAGGTATGGAAGTTTTGCCAATAGACTTTCGAGAAGCTTATGGTTTTGGTGGAAGTTTACATTGTAGTACAACAGATGTTTTTAGAGAAGGAGATTTACAAGATTATTTTCCTAAACAATAAATATAAAGAAAAATTGTTAAATGAATAAAAATATAATTCCTACTATAAATATTTCTTCATTAATGAATAATGGTTTTAGTTCACCAAAATCAATTAAAACAATAAAAAAAATTAAAAAAGC
>CACIWJ010000043.1 GCA_902590365.1 uncultured Pelagibacteraceae bacterium
AAATCGGATTAAAAAAAACTATTTTAACTTTCAAAAAATATGGTTATTAAATATAAAATAATATAATTAAATAAATATTATGAAAAAAATAACAACTCCATTTCTTATATCAAATAAAAGATTTTTTGATAAAAGAGGTTTCTTTCAAGAATTATATTTAAAAAAAAATTTTAATACTTCTGCAAATTTTACTGCTATTGCATTTTCAAAAAAAAATGTAATCAGGGGTATGCATTTTCAATTAAAAAACAAACAAACAAAAATTGTAACCGTATTATCTGGTACAATTTTAGATGTAACCGTTAATTTGAAAAAAAATTCAAAAAATTTTGGTAAAAAGTACTATTTTCTTATGAAAGAAGGTCAGTCAATTTATATACCAAATTTTTTTGCTCATGGATACGAGTGTCTATCTAAAAATGCAACAATTTTATATCATTTAGATAATTATAGGGATGTTAAGCATGAATCAGGTTTACCTTTCAACGACAAAGATTTAAAAATTAAATGGAAAACAAAAAAACCAATTTTATCTTTGAGAGACAAAAATCACTTTAGTTTTAAGGAATTTAAAGAAAAAGTTAAGACTTTATAACTTATTTTTATAAGCTCTTAGAAATTTTATTGGTTTTTTTAAAATTTTAAAAAAATATAGAAATATAACAAAGAACTTATTCTGATTATTATCTATTCTTATTTTATTTAAGTCCCTTAAATGATCGACATAATTGATTTTTGATGAAAAGCCACCTTGCTTAAATTCTCCTAAAACTTCCCCTTTCTTAGTTGCTAGACCTTTGAGTTTATGCTGAATGATCATTTTGTAAAAAAAATCTAAGTCAGCACTCAAGTACTTAATATTGTAAAGTCCTATTTCTCTATGTTTTTCTGTTTTGATAAAAAAAACCAATTGAATGCGATGTATAAAAACCAAAACTCCATTTAATAATATTAGGATTGAAGCCGTGCATTATTTTATATTTTTTTACAGTCCCAAATAAGAAATCAATGTCATACTTGTTAAAATAATCATTTACAGTTTGTAATGAGTTTTCGTAATAATAATCATCAGAATTTAAAAAACCAATTATTTCACCTTTAGCTAATTTTATACCTTTATTCATTGCATCCCATATTCCTTTGTCATTCTCCGAGAGAACTACAGAAATTTTGTCCTTATACTTATTTATTGTTGACATTGTTTTGTCCGAAGAATTTCCATCAATAATTATATATTGAATATTTTTATAATTTTGGTTTAAAACACTTTTAATACATTTTTCAATAGTGCTTTCAGCATTTTTGACTACGGTAATAATTGATATTAGTTTTATTTCTTTCATTTTATTTAAAATACTTAATATGAAAAAATTAATATATACATATAAATTATAAATAAATATGAAAAAAATATTTTATTGGTCACCACATATCTCTAAAGTAGCTACAGTCAAAAATGTTATAAATTCCGCTTTCTCATTGAAGAAATTTTATAAAGAAAAAATAGATGTTTCAATTTTAGATGTTATTGGGGAATGGAGAAGTCATAAAGATGAATTTGAGTCAAAAAAAATAAACTATCTTAAAATTTCAGGTTTTGAAATTTCAAATTTATTACCAGTATCAGGTTATTTAATATCGAGGATTATTTATTTTATTGTTTTCATTACTAAAATATTTAAATTAAAAAAGTTAATTGATAAAGAGAAACCCAATTATTTAATTATTCATCTAATTACTGTTGTTCCACTATTATTACTTTATCTATTTTCCTTTGACACTAAATTTATTTTAAGAATTTCTGGATTACCAAAATTGACGTTTTTTAGAACTTTTTTTTGGAAAAAAATTTCTAATAAAATTTATATAGTTACTTGTCCTTCTGAACAAACAAAAAAAGATCTTATAAAATCAAACATTTTTCCAGAAGAAAAACTAAAAATTATATACGATCCAATTTTAGAGATCAAAGAAATTCAAAAAAAATCAGTTTCTAAAATTGAAAAAAATTTATTAAATAAAAAATATTTTTTAAATATAGGTAGATTAACCAAACAAAAAAACCAAAAACTTTTGATTGATGTTTTTTCAAAGTTGGTAAAAAATAATAATAACCTATACTTATATATTGTTGGAGATGGAGAAAAAAAAAATATATTAAACAAAATGATTTTAGATAAAAAAGTTGAAAATAATATTTTTTTACTCGGGTATTGTGAAAATGTTTTTCCACTAATCAAAAAATCTTCAGCTGTTATAAGCACCTCTTTATGGGAAGATCCAGGAGCAGTAATGATAGAATCAGCTTATTGCAATAGATTGGTAATATCCAGTGATTGTCCAAATGGTCCTGAAGAATTTTTAGAATATGGAAAATGTGGATATTTATTTAAAAATAACGATTCAGTTGATCTAGAAAATAAAATAAATCTTTTTTTAAATGAAAGTGAAAATAGTAAATTTAAAAAAGCAGTTATTTCAAAAAAAAACTCAAAAATGTATTCTTTATTTCGCCATTATCAAAAGTTAAATAAAATTTTAGTTTAATATAATTATTTAAAAATGTTTAATTACTTTATAATTTTTTTTTTAATTTTGAGTTTTTTATTAATACATATTTCCAAAAAATATGAATTATTTGTTGATTTCAAACTTGAAAAACATAAAAGATTTTCAACAACTTTAAAAAGTTATTCAATTGGGGGAGTTTTGTTGATTACTTTTTTTACTTATAGTTTTATTTTAAATCAAAAAGAGTATTTATTATTTGTTTTTTTGTTCTCTATTTTTTTACTTGGATTATTTTCAGATTTAAAAAAGCTTAATAGTGTAAATTTAAGATTTTTTTTACAAACTACCTTAATAATTTTTTTTATTTTTTTTTTAGATCTAAAAATTAGTTACACACGAATTGATTTATTTAATTTTATTTTAAATAATAACATTTTAGTGAACATTACATTTACAACTTTTTGTTTGTTAATACTTATAAATGGTGGAAATTTTGTTGATGGTCTTAATGGTTTAATTTTAAAATATAATATAATTGTTTATGTAATACTGTTTTTTGGATTTAGTAATCATTTTGTTTATTTAGAAAAACAATTTTTGCAAAATTTAATAATAATTTTGTCTATACTTTTAACTTTAAATTTAACAGGATTTCTATACATGGGTGACTCAGGTGCTTATTTATTATCACTTTTTACTGGTATCTATTTAATAAATTTTTCAAATGAAAATTTTATTATTTCTCCTTATTTAGTTGTTCTTTTATTATGGTATCCATGCTTTGAATTGTTATTTTCAATGATAAGAAGATCTTTCAAAATGCAAAAAACATATAAGCCAGACACATA
>CACIWJ010000044.1 GCA_902590365.1 uncultured Pelagibacteraceae bacterium
AATTTCACCCATTATTTTTTTATCAATTAGTTTGTTAATTCTATAATAAATATCAGCCTTTTTGGTAAAGGGTAAATTCTTAGATACAATTTCTGCTCTATAAATAATTCCAAGATTTTTTAAAAAGTTTCCCTGAGTAGTTAATCCAGAAACTTTTAATTTATATTTTTTTCCAACTTTTTTAAAAAAATTAAATGCTAAGTTATATGTAATATCACACTCTTTATAATTGCTTAAAATGTTGACAATTTTATGACTCTGAATCCCCCTTAATGTATTTTTCATTTTTTCTTTAATATAACCATAGTCAATAATTAAAAGACCACCTCCAAATTTATTAATTTTATTAGACACAATATTAATATATTTCATTGCATCGTAAGAAATTTCTAAGAAATCCTGATTTTTTGATATTTTATACCCAACTATTTTTTCAATTTTTCTTATGTCTATTTTTACATCAATAAATTTTTTTGGAAAAACTCCTTCAAACTTTACTTTTCTTTCTAACCATAATTTATTTTTCTTTAAAAATTGCTTAATTGGCAGTGCATCAAAAAATTCATTTGCCAAGAATATGTTAGGACCATCTTTTATTTTATTTAAATTTTTAATCCAAAAAATATTTTTATATTTTAGTTTTTGTTTTTGAATTTTTATTAAGTAGGGACTTTTTTCTAGTATATAAATTTTACAAACATTATTTAAAATAGGAAACTTTTCAAATGTTCGACATATAATATTAATCATTTCACCGTTTCCAGCTCCCAACTCTATTATATTAAATTTTTTAGGTTCTTTTAAATTTTTCCAAAAACTTATGATCCATATCGCAATCATTTCAGAAAAGAAAATTGATATATTTGGTGAAGTAATAAAATCACCTTTTTTACCAAAAGGATTTTTTGACATATAATACCCAGTATTTTTTTCGTACAATGATTTTCTAATAAATTTATCAAGATTTACTATTGAGTATTTTTTTGTTTTCATTTTTTTTTAAAAAATAAACCAATTCCAATAGTAAATAAAAATACACTTAATACTTGACCCATTGTCATACCAATAATTAAATAACCAATTTGTGGATCGGGTTCTCTAAAAAATTCTAATGAAAATCTAAATAAAGAGTAAAAAATTAAAAAATAAGATGAAATCATTCCTTTTTTATAAAGCATATTTTTTTTTACTAATAAGTTTAAAATTAAGAACAATATTAAACCTTCAAATATTGCTTCATAAATTTGAGAAGGATGGCGAGTAAGATTATCAATTTTTGGAAAGATAACAGACCAAAATATTTCTGTTTCTTTTCCATAAAGCTCAGAATTTAAAAAGTTTGCGATTCTTCCAAAAAAAATTCCAATAGGAGCTACAACTGATATTAAATCTAAAAATATAAATGGGTTTAAGTTATTTTTTTTGCTAAAAAATAATATGCTTATTATTACACCAACTAGTCCTCCATGAAAGGACATACCTCCTTTCCATATCATTAAAATTTCACTTAAATTGTTTAAGTAGTAATCAAAATTGTAAATAAGAACATATCCAAGCCTCCCTCCTAATATTATTCCAATAATTAAATAGGTAAGAAGATCATCAAAAATATTTAAAATTGACCTGTCTTTTATTAAATATTTTTTGCAATAAAACCAACCGATAATTATCCCAAATATATATGCTAGGGAGTACCATCTTATTTCTAAGGAAAAAAAATTAAAGGCAACTGGGTCAAAATTGTTAATAAACATTTTTAAAAAATAATATTAAGATATAGTACTTTTAATAAGCTTTATATGTCAAAATCAAAATTTGTAATTGATAGACTTTCTAAACTATTTGAACAAGGCCTTATTTCGTATAAGGATTTAAATAATGAGATTTTAAATATTCTTAAATCGAAAAAAGATGAAATTATATTTAAGTTAGATTTACCTACAAAAGAAGAATTTGAGATCTTAAAAAAAAGAATAGATCTGCTAGAAAAAAAAATTGAATTATTAAGGAAAAATAAAAAAAAAATTAAAAAGGTAAAGAAATCTTAACCCTCAGACCATTTAAGTGAGATTTTTCTAGTTTTATACTTCCACCATGAGATTGAATAATATCTGAAGCAATAGACATTCCTAATCCAACACTTGATTTTGAATCTCCACGACTTTTGTCAATTTTATAAAAGGGTTTGAATACATTTTCGTACTGCTTTTCCTCTATACCTGGACCATCGTCATCAATTGTTATTATAAGATTATTTAGCCCTTTTTTGATATTTACAACTACATTTTTTCCATACTTAATAGAATTGTCTATAAAATTATTTAAACATCTACGAATTAAATCTTTTCTACCAGTAAAAATTATTTTTGAATTTGAATTAAAAATAATATTTTTATTTTCATATTTATTTATAGTATTAAAAATAAGTTCAGAAATATCAAATTCTTCAGTTTTTTCACTAGATCGTTTACTTGCAAATTGTAGGTATTCATTAAGCATTTTTTCCATTTCAGAGACATCTTCAGACAGTTTATTCGATATTTCTTTATCTTTTATAAAAGCTAGTTGCAATTTCATTCTTGTTAATGGCGTTCTTAGATCGTGACTAATTCCAGATAACATTTCAGATCTTTGGTTTAAATGACGAATGATTCTTTTTCTCATTCTTTCAAATTCATATCCGGCTTGTCTAATTTCTAAAGCACCAGAAGGTCTATATTCACCGATGTCCTCACCTCTCCCAAATTTTTCTGAAGCTTTAGCTAAATTAATTATTGGTCTTGTTTGATTTTTTAAAAATATTAGAGCAACTGCAATTAACAGAAATGCTGGCAGTGTAATCCATAATGCAAAAATTCTAGCAGAAGTATTTGTTACTCTTTCTTTAGGGACTAAAAATTGAAAATATCCATTTGCATATTGTATTTTTAAATCAATTGAATCTTTAAATTTTGTAGCATCAAACCAATAATTTAACGTTTTTGATTTTAATTCACGTCTTAAAGTTCTATCCATTGGGCTAAACCATCTTTCTTTGTTACTCTTAGGTAATATTTTTTCAGGAACATAAATGACTTTAACATCGTGATTTTCTGAGAAAAGTTTTGTTAGTGAGTCTTTATTATGTTGTTCATTTTCATAAGCGTTTATAAAAAAATTTATTTCATTAACGAGCGCTCTAGACATTCCTTTATTAGTTTTTATCCATAAACTATCAAAGAAAACTACAGAAATAGTTATTTGGAGTAGTATAATTGGAGCAGCAACGATT
>CACIWJ010000045.1 GCA_902590365.1 uncultured Pelagibacteraceae bacterium
ATTTAATTCCTAGGAATATTGAATGAAGTACTAAACAAATTGCAGAGGCAATTCCAAAAAATAAAAATTTTTTGATGTGCTTATGTTCTCCGTAAATTGAAGAAACAATTTTTTTATTATAGATCCAATATTTTATTAATAAATAGGCAGTTAAAAACATCGCAGGTTTAAAAATTAAATAAGTTGGAAATACTCTAGCGGTACGACTTATTGAGGCTCCACCATCAATGTAAGGAAAAATAAATTCAGCAAGTACATGTTGTTTATTTGGAAATAAGTCATGAAATGTGGTTATTAAAATTAAACAAGTATTAACTGCAACAAATGGGATTATAAAAATCCATATACTTATGGATTTTACTTTATTTATACTATCCATTTTAAGCTAAATTACTTTTTTTTATTTTTTTTTCTAGCTCTTCTTTTTTTTGAGCCCATTTTTCTACGGCCTCTATGTTTTTTTGGGTACCCCATAATCTCCTTTATATTACAATTTTTATTGACTTATGTAATGGATATAGCATTGTCATTAAAACTTATCAAATTTTTTTATGAACTATTCTTTTAAAACTTTTTTGAAACATACTGCAAAAGATTTTCATAACCAGTCAGTGAATCCACCTGTAGTCAGAGCATCTACAATTATATTTAAATCAACCCAAGACATTAGAAAAACTCAAAATAAATATAAAAAAGATCCAACGGGCGGTCATTTTGACTATGGAAGACAAGGAACCTCAACAACACATATACTTCAAAAAATATTAACAAAAATTGAAGAAAGTTATCATGTTTTTTTAACACCGACTGGCTTTGGTTCGGTTTTTTTATCTATTATTAGCGTTGTACGTCCTGGTGATGAAATTTTAGTTTCTGATCCAGTTTATTCTCCAACACGTTTTTTAACAGAAGATTATTTAAAAAACTTTAATATTAAAACAATTTTTTATAATCCACATGATTTGAATTCTTTAAGACAAAAAATAACAAAAAAAACAAAACTAATTTTTGTTGAAAGTCCAGGAAGTAATTCTTTTGAATTTCAAGATTTATCTAAAGTGGTTTCAATAGCAAAAAAAAATAAAATATTTACTGCAATAGATAATACATGGGCTACACCATATTTTTTTAAACCAATGAAAATAGGCTTTGACATGTCGATTGTTTCAGCAACTAAATATTATTCTGGACATTCTGATGTTATGGGAGGAAGTTTAGCTGTTAATAAAAAAGTTTTTAAACTTGTTGAAAAAGCAAATAAAGTGACTGGTTTAAGACTAGGTCCAGATGATGCATATTTGATTACAAGAGGACTTAGAACATTAGATCTTCGTTTGGATAAACATCAAGAAAATGCAAGAAAAGTTGCAGCATTTTTATCTAAAAATAAAAAAATAAAACTTTTATACCCTTACAAAAAAGACTCCTTTAATTTTAGAATGTGGAAAAAGTATTACTCAGGTGCTTCGGGATTAATGGGCTTAAGAATCAAGGCAAAAAATAAAAAATCTATCCTTAAATTTGTAAATTCTTTGAAATTATTTGGTTATGGTTATAGTTGGGGAGGCTTTGAAAGCCTCGCATTACATCAAGAAATTCGAGAACAAGGTAATAGAAAATTTTTAAATTTAGCAAAAAATGAACATTTAGTAAGACTTCATATAGGTTTAGAGGATCCTAAAGATTTAATTCAAGATTTAAAAAGATGCCTGAAGTTTATTAAATGATTAAAAAAGATTTTTTCCCAAATAAAGCTGCCTTTGTAACTTTAATAGCTGCATGCTTAGTTGTTATAATTTCTCTAGGAATTAGACAAACCTTTGGACTTTTTTTTTTTGATTTTGAGGTTGATCTTGGTTGTACCCAAACTGATTTTGGATTTGCAATGGGTATACAATTACTTTTTTGGGGATTACTTGGGCCAATTTTTGGAATCATTACTGATAAGTATGGTGGAAAAATAGCTGTCTTTACGGGTTTCCTTTTTTATATTGCTGGAGTTTATTTTTTAAATTATGGACCCAATACTGGATCTTGGTTTACATTTGATATTGGAATTTTAATCGGAATTGGCTTGGGTGCTACCGCAATCAGTATTCCTGTTTCAATTGTAGCTAAACATTTTCCTTTAAATACAAGAACTATAGCAACAGGAATAGTTACTTCAGCTGGTTCTTTTGGATATTTCGTATCTCCAATGTATACAAGATATACGCTAATGGAATATGGTTGGAATACAACATTAGTTATATTTTTATTTATGCTTATTGTAGGTTTGTTAATTTCTTTATTTTTATCAACACCCACTCAAGAACTTAAGCATGAAAACTATAATAAACAAACAGCGATGGAGGCAATGAAAGAAGCTTTTACAAATAAAAGCTTTAATTATCTAACGTTGGGTTTTTTTGTTTGTGGATGGCATATAGCGCTAGTCGCAACTCATATACCTATGCATATAAGAGATAAAGGACTTGAGGATTGGACTGCAACAGCAATTCTAGCTCTAATAGGATTATTTAATGTTTTTGGTACTTTAAGTAGCGGATATCTATCTACAAAAATCAGTAAAAAAAAATTGCTAAGTGCGATTTATTTCTTGAGAGGAGTTTCACTGATATATTTTGTTTTTATGCCCCCAAGCGTAGTTAATGCCTTAATTTTTGGAATAACATTTGGTTATTTATGGTTAGCAACTGTTCCACCAACAAATGGAATAGTTGGACATATTTTTGGTACAAAATATATAACTTTACTATATGGATTTGTCTTTTTAAGCCATCAAATAGGATCATTTCTTGGAGCTTATCTTGGTGGTTTATTTCATGATTTATATGGTTCTCTTAATTATGCCTGGTACATTTCTATAGCTTTATCTTTATTTGCTGGGTTGATACATTTACCAATAAAAGAGAAAGCAATTGAAAGACCACA
>CACIWJ010000046.1 GCA_902590365.1 uncultured Pelagibacteraceae bacterium
TTCATTAATAATAATAAGTTCTTTAAAAAGGTATGAATTTAGGTCAAAATTTATGAAAATTTTATCTGCTTTAAATGTATTTTTATAAAATTTTGTATCTTTATTACGTACTTTTAATCCATAGACAGATATGTGTCCAGGGAAATTATATTTAAATTCATCAAAATCTACTTTTCTTTCAAGCCAATTAGAAGTTTTATAAAAAAAATATTTCTCAACAACTTTTTCATTAAAAAAAATTATTAAAAATAAAAAAAATACAATAACAAAGAACCAATTAATTTTTTTCATACTGAAAAACTTAAATTATTACAGAATGCATTTTAAGTCCTTTGTGTCTACCAATTTATTTTATATTTTACTTTATATTTTGAAATTACTTTTTTTAAATTTTTAATATCTAAAAAACAGTCCTTATAGCCGTCTATTATTGTGTGTAGATAGGTAGAATTTGGTTTTTTTAAATAATAAATATTTTGGATATAAAAAAGGACTCTTTTATCCTTTAGGGTAAAATAATCTTTTTGGTAATAATTGTAATCAACACCTTCGTACCAATCCAATTCTTTTTCATCTTTTTTTGTTATATACCAAAGTGCACCACTAACTTTTGATTTCTTTTTTTTTACAATATTTGCATGCCCATAAATTGAGTGATTTGTTTTATGGCTGAAGCATAACTTATAATCGTTTAGAGTATGTTTTTTTACATATCTCGATCCACTACATCTATTTTTCATCTGAAAATGATTTAAATTACTTCCGTAGGCAAAATATAACATTAGGGTTTTTCAACAATTTCAATATTTTTTTCTTTTACAAATTTAATAATTTCTAAATTACATTTATCAATTTGGCTTTGAATATGACTTCTTAAAACAATCGCTACACCTAGTTTTCCAGCTCTAAAAAAAGGGTAACTTCCTATATCAACATCTTTATTATTATCTTGAACGATTGATAATGATTTTGCTATTTCACTTTCAACTGTTCTTAAATTAATTGTTTGACTTAATATTGGTTCTCCACCTACAAGCTTATGACTAATATCTCCTAGCATAGACTTTAATATTGATGGTACACCTGGTAGGCAAAAAACATTTTCTACATTAAACCCTGGTGCTCCACTCGTTGGATTATAAATCAAGTTTGCATTTGTAGGCATCCATGCCATTTTTTGTCTACCTTCATTAAATTCACCAGGTTTATAATATTTTTCTAAAAGTGACATTGCCTCGTTATGAGGTCCGTATGTTAAATTAAATGCTTTTGAAATTGAAGATGCAGTAATATCATCGTGTGTGGGTCCAATTCCACCAGTTGTAAATATGTAATCATACTTTTTTCTTAATTCGTTAACAGTATCTACAATAATTTTTTCTACATCCGGGATTACTCTAACTTCTTGAACTTTAATTCCTAGCGAATTTAGCCACTTTGAAATTGTACTTGTATTTGTATCTTGCGTTCTACCTGATAATATTTCATTACCTATAATAATTATGCCAGAAATTATTTCTTTTTTATTAGTCATTTACAAATATAAATAAATTATAATGAAATTTACCAGTACTTTAATTAAAGGCAAATTAATCAAACGATATAAGAGATTTTTTGTAGATATAAAAGTGAATAATTCAATTCTAACAGCTCATTGTCCAAATACTGGCTCAATGATGGGTTTGTTAGATCAAGGAAACGATGTTTGGATTACTAAAAATGACAATCCAAATCGTAAATTAAAATTCACTCTAGAAATGATTAAAGTTAATAATAACCTTATAGGAGTAAATACACATAGAGCTAATAGAATAGTAGAGCATGGTTTGAACAATAAACTTTTAAAAGAATTTAAATTAATTAAAAAAATAAAACCTGAATTTAAATTTTCAAGTGATACAAGGTTTGATTTTTTATGTGATAAAAATATTATAGAAGTTAAAAATGTAACTTTAACTAGGTATAAAGAATTAGCTGAATTTCCTGATGCAATTACTGCTCGAGGATCTAAACACTTATTAAAACTTATTGATTCTAAAGAAAAAGCTTACAAACCATTTGTCTTATTTTTAACTCAAATTCAAGGTATAAAGAATTTTAGAATAGCAAAAGATATTGATAAAGATTACTATCAAAATTATCTTACAGCAAAAAAAGCTGGGGTTAAATTTATGGCCTATAGATGCGTTTTGAATTCTAAAGAAATTAAAATTGAAAAAAAAATAAAAATAATAGATGAATAATTATTCTGAAAAGTTTGAAAAAATGCGAATAGCTGGAAAAGTTGCTTCAAAAACTTTAGACATGATAACTGATTATATAAAACCAGGTATCACTACTGAAAAAATTGATCATATATGTTATGAGTTTATTAAAGACAATGGTGGACATTCGGCTCCACTTTTTTACAGAGGATATAAAAAATCTGTCTGTACTTCATTAAATCATGTTATATGTCACGGTATACCTTCGGATAGAACATTAGAAGAAGGTGATATACTTAATATTGATGTGACTGCCATAGTGAATGATTATTACGGTGATACGAGTAGAATGTTTGCAGTTGGTGAAATATCTATAAAAGCAAAAAATTTAATTAATTCAACATATGAATCTATGATGAATGCTATAAAAATTTTAAGACCCGGATCCAAGCTTGGTGATATAGGATATGAAATACAGTCTTATGTTGAAAAAAAAGGTTTTAGTGTTGTAAGAGATTTTTGTGGTCATGGAATTAGTAATACTTTTCACGAACCGCCAAATGTTCTCCATTATGGAAAAAAAAATACAGGACATGAATTAAAACCCGGTATGACATTTACAATCGAACCCATGATA
>CACIWJ010000047.1 GCA_902590365.1 uncultured Pelagibacteraceae bacterium
TAAATTTTTTATTCTACTTTTTGTTATCTCATTTTTAAGACCACCAAATTCTACTGTCCCCACCACTCTTAAACCTTGTTCCATAGGAGTCATTCCAAAACCTCTATTCTGAAACACGACTGGTCTTGAAATTAAATGATCAAATCCTTTAAAATGAATATGATAACCTCTTTCAGTATCCAAAGGTATATTTTCATGAAGTTTGTCGGTTAATTTTTTTGAAAAAGCACCGCAGGCAATGACCAATTTATCTAAAACAAATCTTTGACTCTCGGATCTTATAACAGGGTTATCACCATCAAAATTTAAATCTTGGATATTCAATTTTAAAAATTTCCCTCCTTTTTTTAAAAAATTTTCAAATAATTTTACCCAAATTTTTCCTGGATTTCTTGCATGCCTAGCTTTTTTATAAAATACTCCAGCATGGTAAACTTGTTTAATATTTGGTTCCAAATCATGAATTTCTTTTTTATTAAGCAGTTGTTGTTCTGCTCCTATTTCATCTCTAATTTTAATTTCTAACTCTCTACTTTTAAGATTTTGATCATTCCAGATGTACATAATCCCCTTACTTTCTACCAAGCCTGATAAATCAATTTCGTCAAATAATTCATCATATGCTGGTAAAGCCAAATCCAATATTTGATGCATATATTTAGCAGTGTGCATCATGTTTTTTTTACTACAATTTTTTATAAATTTTAAAAACCAAGGAATCATTTTTGGAACGTAATTCCATTTTAAAGCTAATGGTCCAGTAGAACTTAAAAGCATAGCAGGAACATCTGTTAAAATATCTGGTCTATTTAAAGGGATAGAAGCATAAGGTGAAAAGTGTCCTGCATTGCCATATGAAGCTGCTGTACCTCCAGGCTCTTCTTTATCGAACAAAGTTACTTCGTAACCCTTTTTTTGAAGAAATAAAGCAGTACAAACCCCTTGAATACCTGACCCAATAATTCCAATACGAAATTTTTTCATTTTAAATTAACATATAATTAATTTTAAATTTTGGCTATCGCGACAAAATGATTAGATTGCTATATTTAGTTTATAACTTGTTTATGATGAATTTTAGTACTCATAACTATTGCTAACCCAATCATTGTTGCTAACATTGATGATCCTCCATAAGACATAATAGGTAGCGGAGAGCCAACTATAGGTAGCAAGCCTAATACCATGCTCATATTTACAGTTACATATACAAAAATAGCTGAGCCAAACCCATAACAGAAAAGTTTTCCAAAATAGCTCCTTGATATTGAGCCAATTTTAATAATTCTATAAATTAATATTGCATAAATTATTAACAAAGAAACTGAACCAATAAATCCATGTTCTTCTGAAAATAATGTAAATATAAAATCTGTATGTTTCTCAGGTAAAAATTCTAAATAACTTTGAGTTCCTTTTAAAAAACCTTTACCCGTTAATCCTCCTGACCCTACGGCAATTTTTGATTGTATAATTTGATAGCCAGCACCAAGAGGATCTCTATCTGGATTAAAAAAACTTAAAACTCTTAATTTTTGATATGGTTTTAAAAAAGAAATAGCAAATGGTAATGAAACTAATAAAGCTAATGATGAATAAAAAAAATATTTTATATTTAAACCTGCTAACCATAAAACAATGATGCCACTCGCTCCAATCAATATTGATGTTCCGAGATCTGGTTGACTTACTACTAATACAATAGGAATAATTAAAATCATAATTGAAATAATTATATTTTTAAAACTACCAATATTGTTAATTTGTGTTCTATGATAATACCTTGCAAAACAAACTATAATAGCAATCTTCATAAGTTCAGATGGTTGTAAGTTAATAAAATATAAATTAATCCATCTTTGTGATCCAGAAGCAGTAATGCCATATAAAGAAGCCCATACTAAAAAAGCTAAAACTATTGCATAAAAAAAATAAGCTGATGCATGCCAAAATCTTAAACTTATGAATGATAAAAAAATCATCATAGTAAAAAATACTACAAATCTTAGAAAATGACTTTTCGAGTGGTATAAAAATTCACCCCCATCAGTAGAATACATTGATAAGTTGCTAATTATACCTAAAATTAAAATGCAAAATAAAAGAATGAAATCGAATGATCTTAATTTTTGAAAAAAAGTTAATTGATCTGTGTATGATGATTGTTTTAACATTTAGATTTCTATTAAATTATTTTTTCTAATTTTTTCTCTTTCTTCATGACGATCAATTATTTTTTTAAATAATTTCTTTGCAAGTGGAGCAGCTGTAGAACCTCCTGATCCACCATGTTCAACAAAAACACTAAGTGCATATCTTGGATTTTTGTAAGGACCGAAAGCAATGTACCATGCATGATCCCTTTGTTCATAAGGTATTTGAGCTGTGTCTAAATCTAGCTCTCTTTCTAGTTTTGTTATTTTTTTTACTTGAGCAGTACCAGTTTTTCCAGCAAATTGATATTTCTTGTCTTCTATTCTAGAACGATAAGAAGTTCCACCCCACTCATTTGTAGAAGCAAACATTGCATCTAATACAAATTTTACATTTTCTTGATTTCTAAATAATTTATTATATTTTTTTTCTCCAGGTTGAAAAAACTTTTCAGCGGTTCTGATAATTGATGAGTCATTTTTTTCAACAGTATTTAAACTTTCAGACATTTTATATTTTACTTTCTCTAAGCTCTCTTGGTCTTTTTCTACTGTTAATCTTGGAAAAATTTTAAACCCTCCATTTGCGAGTTGAGCTGTCATCAAGCATAATTGTAATGGTGTAGTTTGAATA
>CACIWJ010000048.1 GCA_902590365.1 uncultured Pelagibacteraceae bacterium
TGCAGCTGGTTTTATCAGACCAACATCTGGAAATATAACTTTAGGTAATAATGAAATTAATGGACCAGGAGTTGATAGAGGTATGGTTTTTCAACAAGGGGCTCTATTTGAATGGTTAACAGTTTCTGAAAATGTAAATTTTGGGCTTAGGATGAAAAAAGAAAATTCTGAAACTACTGCAAAAAAAGTTGAAGAATGGTTAGATATAGTTGGGTTAAAAGGTTTTGGAAATACACCAACTTATCAATTATCTGGTGGTATGCAGCAAAGAGTTGCTCTTGCTAGATGTTTAATAAATGACCCTGACTTAATTCTTATGGATGAACCTCTGGGTGCGCTTGATGCATTAACAAGAGAGAAAATGCAGTCTCTAGTTTTAAAAATTTGGAAGGAGACAGGAAAAACAATTATTTTAATTACTCACTCAGTAGAAGAAGCTTTGTTACTTGGTGAAAGACTATATGTTATGGCACCAAGACCAGGAAGAATACATAAGGAATATAATCTTCCTTTTGCAGAAATGGGTTTAAAAGAAGATTTAAGAGAAATTAAAAAGAACAAAGAATTTTCATCAAAAAGAGAGGAAATATTATCCATGATCTGGAACATGGAAGAAGAAATTATGGGGAAAGATAACTAAATGCTTACCCAAATCATAACAATATTAATCCTTGTAGCAATTGTTGGATGTATTCTTTACGGTAGAAGACTAATAAAAACTGAAAAAGTTGATGCAGTTTTTGGTAACCCAGAGAGAGCTAAAGGAGGAACACACTGGGTAATTGTTGGGAGTAGTGCGCTCTTACTAGTTTGGTTATATTACTCTTGGGATATTGCTAAAGGATTTTATCCTAAATCAGCTAATGAATTGTGCCAGGTTGCTAAAGTAAATGATTCTTTACTGGGATTAAAATATCAATTTCCAATCGAAGAAAGAGAATTTAAAAGTACCTCAATAATAAAAATCGAAAATAAAAACCTTAATAAAATCACTAACGAAATTCAAAATTCTCAGGATTTAAATATTCAACAAAAAACAACTTTAGTTGGATTTATCAATAAAACTACTCAGTTAATTCCTTTGCTAACAAATGATAATTTAATGGAAATGGATACAAAAACTAAAATTAAAGAAATGACTGACGAGTTAAAATTATTAAGCTCAAATTTTAAAAAGAAAGATTATCCATTTGAAACCGAATCGGAAAAAAATGAAAGACAAAAAGCTATATCAGAACAAGGTAAATGGGGTATTATAAAAGTGCAAGCAGGAACTGGATCCATAGAAAATACTTTAGAAGTTCCGTTAGTACCCGCTACTGATAAAGGTTTAAAATTTCATGCAGCTGCAGAAGAACTTCAAGTAATTAATGATAAATTTTTTAAGTTAAGAAATCATAATTCACAATTCAAAAATTCAATTAAAGAAATAAAAGAAGAGATAAAAACATACAGAAAAAACTTAGATGATACAGAAGAAATAGCATCAACTTATGCGAAAGATATTGTTAAAATTGCAAGAAGAATTGAGTATGCTAGCATCTACCCACCCAATGCTCTTAATGATATGCAAAGTGCAATTATTGAATTTGATAATCTTCAAAAATCTGAGCAAGGTGGCCTAAGATTAGTTGATATACTTTTATTTCCTGCAGGAACAATAGTTGCAAGCGGTCCTAGTTGCTCTGAACAAGGTTCTGGAAGATGGTTACCAAAACCATCTGATACATTAAATAAATTTATTTTAATGTCAAAACCTAGCGTCGGTTACAAAAATATTCCTCTGCTTTGGATTGATATGATGGATGTAAGTAAAATAATTGGATTTATTTTACCTGATTGGATAGCTGACATTCTACCTGGAGAATATCCTATACATACTAATGAAGGTACTGTTAAACAAAATTTCAAAGGAAAAGTTCTTAAAGTTGTAACAGGAGATTTCAAATTATTTAAAATTCCAGTTCCGTATGGACATATTTGGGATTCATTTTTAAGAGTATTTTTAGGACTAATTTTTGGAATTTTAATTGGAGTTCCATTAGGATTATTTATGGGTTTAAATAGATTTGCCAAAGGTTTCTTTGACCCTTTAATTGAACTTTATAGACCTGTGCCTCCTCTAGCATGGGCTCCTCTAATTATTTCGGTTTTAGGAATTGATAATACTGGAAAAGTATTCTTATTATTTATGGTATCCTTATCAATAATGATTATCTCAGCAAGAGCTGGGGCATCAGGTACTCAACTATCAAAAATTCATGCAGCTCATTCTTTGGGTGCTTCAAAGAAACAAATCTTAAGATATGTGATCTTTCCTAATTCTTTACCTGAAATACTAACTGGAATAAGAGTTGCTGTTGGAATGTGCTGGGGAACTCTTGTGGCAGCAGAATTTCTAGCAGGAACAACTGGAATAGGATTTGTAGAAAACGTTGCTAAAAAATATTTCCAATATGAAGTTATTTGGATTACGATATTTATTATGGGTATGTTGGGACTTTTGTTCGATGTTACTTTAAGAAAAATAATCGACAAAACTATCCCATGGCGTGGAAAAGGTTAATTAACTAACTTATTGTTATTTCCTAAAAAATTTATTTAAAATAATACAGTATATAAATTCTAACAAATATCTAAACATTGAAATTGTTTTAACGGTACTCTCTGAGTTTTCTTCAATATACTCTATAGGTATTTCTTTAATAGAATAATTTTTTTTTAAGATAAAAAGTAAATTATGTAGATGGCCAATAGGAGATTTAAAT
>CACIWJ010000049.1 GCA_902590365.1 uncultured Pelagibacteraceae bacterium
TTTTTATTTTAATTATAAAATTTTTCCAGTCATCTACATACTGAAATGAATCACTTATATGAAAAATATCATACTTCTTTTTAAAATTTATTTGATAATTAAAATTAAATTTTATGTTTTTTGGTATTTTTATTTTTAGTAAAGATTTTTTATATAAAGAAATAATTTTTTTTGACTCTACAATATTAAATTCGATTTTCTGATTTATATTAGTGTCGTAAATTATTTTTAAAGGCAGCTCCAAGGAACCACTTCCAAAGTCTAGAATTTTCATATTTTTAATACTGTTTAAAAGTAAAATTGGCAGAGGGGATTCGGCACAAAAAGTCTCAATTTTTATATGTTTTTTTGATTTTATATTTTTAATATTTTTTTGTAACCTTTTGTTAATCTTTTTTAACCAAATATTACTATTCCAAATTTTTTGTTGATTGTAATCGATGTCTCTTTTTTTTATCTTCCAGATGTTCATAAAATATATACTATTTACTATATAAAAAAATTAGCTTATTAAATAAAAAAATGTTTTATAATTCTTCTGAAAATAATAGTAAATTGTGGCAAAAGTTAATTGATGAAAAAGGAACTCCAAGTTTTTTTAAAACCCTAATAAACATAGAGTTTTCAGATTTAAAAGAAAAAATATCCAATAATGATTATGAATTTCAAGAAAAAATAATAAAAAATTTAATAGATGGTCATATAATTCAATTTAAAAATTCACTTAAAGAGGAATTTATTAATGATCTGATTAAAATTTCAGTAATTTTGTCTAAAAAAAATTCAAAAAATAAAACCGAGTGTATTGAAGGAAGTAAAAATTATTTTTTTAAACAATCTAAAGATATGAGCTTAAATGGTGGTTACAAGGCTTTAGATAGATCATACTATTTTTTTCCATGGAATAAAGATTCTGATATGCTCTTTAATTATATATATGGCTATTGGAGGTATATTAAGATTTTAAGTGGTTTAAAATATGATGCATACGAAAAAAATACTCCACGAAATGGGATCATCAATCGTCTGCATGTAATACAATATCTAAAAGGTGGTGGTACTATATCCCCTCATAGTGATCCTTACGATAGCACGAAAATTCAAATTGGTTGTGTTCTTAATGATTATGGAAAAGATTATATCAAAGGTGGTTTCACCGTTTTTAGAAATAAACAAGAAAAAGTTTTATTAGAACCAGAATTATCCAAAGGAAGTCTATTTTGCTTTTTTCCATCTTTATACCATGGTGTGGAACCAATTGATCCACAAGAAAAGATAGATTTTGAAAGTACTAAAGGTAGATGGTTTCTGTCAATGACTTGTGTAGGATCTAATTTACAAAAAAATAGGAAGATGACTAAACCAATTAAAACTTAAATAATTAATATATATTTTAAGTTTTTTTTCAACTATCAAACTGAATTTAATCTTTTTTCTAACATCTCTATTCTTTTCTCATCCTCATTACGGATTCTGTGATAATATCTTCTTTTACTTTTTAACCATAAAAGTTCAAATTTAACACCAGCATTTAAACCTTTTTCAATATTATTTACTGATGACTTTTCATATACTAATTTTCTAGTTTCATATTTTTCAATTAAATTTTCGTCTACAAGTTTTTTAATAAAATCAATAGAATCGTTGGAAATCGCACCGCCAAGAGTTGTTTTTAAATTCTTTGATTTTGCTTTTTTATAAATTTCAGAACAGTACTTATACATTTCTTCACTATTACAAAATTTTCTATCTTTATTTAAAGAAGCGACAAAATCAACTCTGCCAACTGTTATACTGCTGAGCAAATTAATTTTTTTTAACTTTAAAATTTCGTCAAAATTTTTATAAGCAGTAATTGTTTCAATATTTATTGCAAACTCAATATCTTTTCTATTATCCTCTGGTACAAATACATCAATAGCATCCAAAAATTTACTTGCAGCAAAAGCTGTTTCAGCCATTGGTGCAACAATACCTTTAACACCTAAAGAAAGTGCGTTATACATATCAGTAATAGCCTCTACACCTCCTATTTTGATTATGATTGGAAGGTTTAGCTTTTCAGTTAGATCTTTAAGTCGCATTAACTCTGTTTGTCTGCTGCCCTCATTTTCATATTCAGCTTTTATTTCAAATACTCCATGATCTTCTTTTAGAGACTTTAATAAGTCAAGCATTTCGTATTCTAGGATGTTCATACTAAGTTTTGTATAAAAATATAATCACACATTAATTATACTTACACAATTTTTATTTTTTTAACAAATTTCTAGCAAATATTAAATCAAATTTTTCATTAATATCGACAGCTTCTTCATTTGTGACAAGAAAAGTACATGGTTTACTTCCAATTCTTGAGTTTCTTTTTAAAAATTCTTTTTTAGATATTCCATACAAAAATGTGATATCTCTTATAATAGGTTTGAGTTCTTGACTTCTTGTTAAACTATATTTTTTAAAATTAATAGGTTTGTTATTAAACCAATACCAAGAATATTCTTTAACAGCAGTATAAATTGAATTGAATTTTTTACTATTTATTAATTGATTAACACACTTTTTTATACTCTCGGTTTTTACAAAAGGACTTGTGACATGAGCTTGAAAATAATAATCATAACCAGGTTCTTTCTTTATCCAATATTTTAAAAGATCATTTCCGTTTGCCTTATTAGTCTTCAAATAATCTAATCTCTTGATGAATGTTATATTTT
>CACIWJ010000050.1 GCA_902590365.1 uncultured Pelagibacteraceae bacterium
TGCATGGAAAATATATTATTAACAATTAATGTTGTGCTTGCGGTAATTTTAGTTTTGTTAATACTTTTTCAAAAATCAGAAGGAGGAGCTCTTGGAATTGGAGTTTCTCAAGATAATTTTATGTTTTCAAGAACCGCTGGAGATTTTCTGACAAAAGCAACAGCTATAGTTGCCACTTTATTTATTATTTGTAGTCTTGGTTTAACAATAATTTCTAGAGGTGAACTAGAGCCAACAACATCAGTAATTGATAAAATTGAAGAAAAATCTGAAGATACACCTAAAATTCCAGAAAATAATAATTAATCCTTTTCATTTTAATAATTTATCGCTATAAAGTAATTCCATGGCGCGATATATATTTGTCACTGGCGGCGTGGTTTCTTCACTAGGTAAAGGTTTGTCATCCGCATCTCTAGCATATTTATTGCAATCAAGAGGCTACAAGGTAAGAATTAGGAAACTAGATCCTTATCTCAATGTTGATCCTGGAACAATGAGTCCTTTTCAACATGGTGAAGTCTTTGTTACAGACGACGGTGCCGAAACCGATTTAGATTTAGGACATTACGAAAGATTTTCTGGAATTTCTGCAAAACAGTCTGACAATATAACAACTGGTCAAATATATAGTGATGTTTTGAAAAAAGAGAGAAAAGGAAAATATTTAGGCAAAACTGTTCAAGTTATCCCACATATCACTGATCGTATAAAGCAATTTATTAAGAGTGATATAAAAAATGAAGATTTTGTAATTTGTGAAATTGGTGGAACAGTAGGAGATATAGAAAGCTTACCTTTTGTAGAGGCTATAAGACAATTTTCAAATGATGTTGGGAAAAAAAATACATTATTTATTCACTTAACTTTAGTTCCTTTCATGAAAGCTTCAGACGAAATCAAAACTAAACCAACACAACATTCTGTAAAAGAACTAAGAAGTATTGGTGTTCAACCAGATATAATAATATGTAGGTGTGAAAAAAATATTCCACTTGATCAAAAAAAGAAAATTTCACTTTTTTGTAATGTAGATATTAAAAATGTTATTCAAACTATTGATGTAAAAACTATTTACGAAGCTCCAATAAGTTTCAATAAGGAAAATCTTGATAAACAGGTACTTAGTTATTTTAAAATAAAATCAAAAAAAAATGTTAACTTAAATCCTTGGAAAAAAATAACAAAAATTGTTCTAAGTACCAAAAAAAATGTTAATATTGCAGTAATTGGTAAATATGTAAATTTAAAGGATGCTTATAAATCTCTAGATGAAGCACTAGTGCACGGTGGTATTCATAATAATTTGAAAGTTAATTTAGTAAGAGTTGAATCAGATAATTTAAAACCTTCAGAAATCAAAAATAAATTAAAAGGTGTTTCAGGAATATTAATACCCGGAGGCTTCGGTAAAAGAGGAACTGAAGGAAAAATTGAAGCAATTAAATATGCAAGAAAAAAAAAAATACCTTTTTTAGGTATTTGTTTTGGTATGCAAATGGCTATAATTGAATTTGCTAGAAATGTTTTAAAAATTAAAAAAGCTTCATCTAGTGAACTTAATTCTAAATGTGTTCCAGTTGTAGGATTAATACATGAGTGGAAAAAAGACGGAAAAACTATTAAAGGAACCAATAAAGAACTAGGCGGAACCATGAGGCTTGGCTCTTATCCAGCTGAATTATTAAACAACACATTAATTAGAGACATATATAGATCTAAGATTATAACAGAAAGACATAGACATAGGTACGAAGTCAATATGAATTATAAAGATCAATTTGAAAAAAAAGGCTTATTATTTTCAGGTAATTCACCTGATAAAAGTTTACCTGAAATTATTGAATTAAAAAATCATCCTTGGTTTATTGGTGTTCAATTTCATCCAGAATTTAAATCTAGACCTTTAGCGCCACATCCTTTATTCTCATCTTTTATAAAAGCGGCAAAAAATCATAAAAAATGAAAAATTTAACTGTAAAATGTGGAAACATAAACATATCAAACTCTAATAGATTTTTTTTGATAGCTGGACCATGTCAACTAGAATCGGAACAGCATGCCATGGATATGTCTGGAAAAATTAAAGACATTACATCTAAACTTAACATTGGTTTTATCTATAAAACGTCTTTTGATAAGGCAAACAGGACAAGTTTAACAGGAAAAAGGGGAATTGGTTTAGAGCAGTCTTTACCAATATTTGATAAAATTAAAAAAGATATGGATATTCCAATACTTACCGATATTCACAATACTGAACAATGTTCAATTGTTGCAAAGCATGTTGATATTTTACAAATACCAGCGTTCCTTTGTAGACAAACAGATTTATTGATAGCAGCCGCTAAAACGAAAAAAATTATTAATGTTAAAAAAGGTCAATTCTTAGCACCATGGGATATGGTTAACGTTACAAAGAAAATTTCAGAGTCAGGTAATAATAATATTCTTGTAACCGAAAGAGGTGCAAGCTTTGGATACAACACATTAGTTTCTGATATGAGGTCTTTACCCATAATGGCAAAAAATGGCTATCCAGTTATTTTTGATGCAACACATTCCGTTCAACAACCTGGTGGACAAGGTGAAAAAAGCGGAGGTCAAAGAGAATTTGTTGAACATTTATCAAGAGCAGCAGTGGCAGTCGGTGTTGCAGGTATATTTATGGAAACGCACCA
>CACIWJ010000051.1 GCA_902590365.1 uncultured Pelagibacteraceae bacterium
GAATTAAATTTATGAAACAAGTAATTACTTTAAGCGACAGAGCTGCAAATCGAATTAAAGAAATCTTATCAAAAGATCAAAGCTCTTCTGGTGTAAGGATCGGAGTTAAAAGTGGTGGTTGTGCAGGAATGTCTTATGTTATGGAATATGCTAAAGATAAAAACTCAAACGATGAATTAATTGAAGATAAAGGTGTAAAAGTTTTTGTTGATCCTGGAGCTGTAATGTATTTACTAGGAACAGAGATGGATTACAAAGAAGAGGAATTTTCATCATCATTTGTGTTTAAAAATCCTAATGAAACTGAACGTTGTGGGTGTGGAGAGTCATTTAAAATCTAGTATAAGTTTAACGCATACCAGCATTGCATTTAATGCATATCTTTAGTATATTGTTTTCATGAACATATTTGAATTTAGAAATTTGCTAAAATCAGCAGATAAAAAAGATAAGAGAAAGTCTTTTTTTAGAAAGCTGATTAAACCTGTAGAGTCTGGTGCTAACGGCACACAAGATTACGTTATTAAAAAAGGTTCAGGGAAGAAAAAAATAGCTTCTACAAGACAGTAATCTAACAACTATAATACATATCAAATTCGATAGGGTGAGGCGTATGTTCAAAATTATGTATTTCTTCAAATTTTAATGCAATGTAAGCATCGATTTGATCATCACTAAAAACATTTCCTTGTTTTAAGAAATCTCTGTCTCTATCTAAACTCTCCATAGCTTCTCTTAAAGAACCACAAACTGTTGGAACTTTTTTAACCTCTTTTTCTGATAATGCGTACAAATCTTTATCAAAAGATTTACCTGGATCAATTTTATTTTTAACTCCATCTAAACCAGCCATTAACATTGCAGCAAATGTTAAATAAGGATTACCTGAGGCATCAGGAAATCTTATTTCACATCTTGCACCATTTTTACTTAATGTAATTGGAATTCTGCAAGATGCAGATCTATTTCTAGCTGAATAAGCTAACAATACAGGAGCTTCAAAACCAGGGATTAGTCTTTTATAACTGTTTGTAGTTGCATTTGAAAAAGCATTTATAGCTTTTGCATGTTTTAATATTCCACCAATATAATAAAGAGCTGTTTGAGAAAGGCCTGCATATTTATTACCTGAGAAAACAGGAGTTTTTCCTTTCCATATGGATTGATGTGTATGCATTCCAGATCCATTATCTCCTTTAACAGGTTTTGGCATAAATGTTGCTGTTTTTCCAAATGAATGCGAAACCATTTGAACAACATATTTGTATAACTGAACGTTATCAGCTTGATCAACAAGAGTACCAAAGTACATACCAAGTTCGTGTTGACTTGGGGCTACTTCGTGGTGGTGTTTTTCAACCTTAATACCGACATCTCTTAAACCTTTTAAATATTCACCCCTCATATCTTGTGCACTATCTACTGGTGGTACTGGAAAGTAGCCACCTTTTATTCCAGGTCTATGACCCATATTTCCATTTTCATATTTTCTACCTGAGTTATAAGGACCTTCTGTACTGTCGATTGCAAAACCAGTTTCATTCATGTCGTTTTTAATTCTTACATCGTCAAAAACAAAAAATTCTGGCTCAGGACCAAAATAAGCTTTATCTCCAATACCAGTCGATTTTAAATATGCTTCAGCTTTTTTTGCAATTCCTCTAGGGTCTCTTTCGTAAGGATTTTTTCTAACAGCATCTAAAATATCACAGAATAAAACTAATGTATTATGAGTAGTAAAAGGATCTACAATTTTTCTACTTAGATCAGGTTTTAAAATCATATCGGACTCATTAATAGCTTTCCAACCAGCTATAGAAGAACCATCAAAAAAAACGCCATCAATTAACATATTTTCATCAACTATAGTAGAGTCCATTGTTAAATGCTGCAGCTTTCCTCTTGGGTCTGTAAATCTTAAATCTACATACTCAATCTCTTTGTCTTTCATTATTTTTAAAACATTTTTAGCACTCATAAATTTCCTTATAGTAAATTATGGTTTAATATCAAAAAAAAGTGTATTAATATCGCCTATTATATTGATATCTCCTATGCAATTTGTGCATAGATCTAAACGCTAGTTATCAATATTAATCAAACAATTAATAGTTGAATGGATAATTTATTAGACAAAGAAGCTGTTAAAAGAGTTCAGAAATCATTGAGTAGTTTTGATGATAATTTAAAAGCTCAGGTTTTGGAACAATCAGCAAGAACAGCAAAAGATGCCGCAACAGCCTTAAAATGTGAAGTGGGAGCTATAGTAAAAAGTCTTCTTTTAAAAACCGATGATGAATTTATTTTGTGCTTGGTATCAGGAGATAAAAAATGTTCTTTAAATAAAGTTAAAAAATTAACTGGAAAAAAAGATGTTTGTATGGCTAATGCAGAAGATGTAAAAAAAAAAACTGGCTTTACAATAGGTGGAGTCTCAC
>CACIWJ010000052.1 GCA_902590365.1 uncultured Pelagibacteraceae bacterium
CCAGCTGCTTCGGTTGGTGTTGCAAAACCAAATAATATACTTCCTAAAGCTGCAAAAACTAATGCCGCAGGTGGAACTAATCCAAGAAAAAATTCTACCCAAACATCTTTCATGCTGGCTGCTCTCATGTCTTCTGGTAATGGAGGTCCTAATTTTGGATCCAGCATGCATCTAATTGTAGTATATGCTGCATATAAACTAGCAAGAAGAATACCGGGAATTATAGCTGCTGCAAATAAATCTATTACTGGTATTTCCATTATTGGTCCCATTACTACAAGCATAATGCTTGGAGGAATTAAAATACCCAAAGTACCACCAGCTGTAATAGTGCCTGCTGCTAACCTAACGTCGTATCCTGATCTGTTCATAGACTTAGCTGCCATAATTCCTAAAATTGTTACAGACGCACCTACTATTCCTGTAGCAGCAGCAAAAATTACTGAAACAAAAAGTACCGCGTAATATAAAGATCCTCTAACTTTTGCTAACATTAATTGGAAAGCTGAGAACAATCTTTCCATTAATCCAGCTTGTTCCATCATAATACCCATAAAAACAAAGAGTGGTACGGCAGCCAACGTTTGTTCGGTCATGACCATTGAGAACTGTAAAGTCATTAAATAAAAGACAAGTTTTCCAAAACCTAGATAACCAAAAACAAAACCTAAAAATATTAAAGTAAAAGAAATTGGAAAACCAACGAATATAGAAAAAAGCATTACTCCAATTAAAATAAAACCTAATATGGCTGGATCAATAAATTCAGCAATCATTCATTACCTGGCCATTTCCCTCTAGTCATTGCATAATAACTTTTAAATAATTCTGAAACTCCTTGTATTAACAGGAAAACAATACCAAACCATAAACATGACTTTATCGGCCACATATATGGCATCCATGTTGTGTCCATTCCTCTTTCACCACGCATTATTGACTCCTGAAGAAATCCAGTTGTCATATAAAGAAACACAATTAGTCCTGGAAAATAAAATATAATGTATAAAGTAAAATCTATTAAACCTTGATTTTTAACTTTAAAATTTCTGTATAAAAAATCTGCTCTTATATGAACTCCTTTTGAGAGTGCATAACCAGCTCCTAGCATAAATAAAGCGCCATAAAGAAATCTACTAATATCGTAGGCCCAAATTGTAGGAGCTAAAAATAATTTTCTTGCAAAGACTTCGTAAGTCATTGCTAAAATTAATGGCATTAAAATCCAACAAACTATATTGCCTGTTATCTTACTAAATTTATCTATTGAATTAATAGATTTTGCCATCCATTTAGGCATATCATCTGGCATTTTGCCTGAGCCACCTCTTCTTTCGGCAATCATTTCATCTGAAATATCTAATTTACCTGGTTTGTCTGCCATAAAGTCCCTAAAAAAAATAAAGCGGACTTAATTAAGTCCGCTTTATTATAAATTGATTATAGTTTTAAATTAAAACTATATTACTTCAATGTTGCTGCGTGAGCCATTCCTAGCTTCGCATTTGACATCTGAGCACCACTCCAGAAAGGAACAGCAATATCTGCAAAATTCTTCATAGAAGTATAAACTTCATTAAAGAATGCATTGTCTTTTGCATTTTTATTTAAAGTTGCTTTTGCAGCTGCCATATATTCTGTGAAATAATCAGAAGGAGTATCTTCTAATATAACTCCATGCTTAGTTGTTAACTCAGCAAGTGCTTTTCCATTTTCATAGATTCTATAGCTTAAAGATTTAGCTAATGAAGCGTTTGCTGCTACTTCTAATGATTTTTTCTCATGAGCGCTTAGACTATTATAAGTTTTACCAGTCATGTAAAAGTCAGCATTTACTACTACTTGGTGTAAACCTTGTAAGTAATAGTGCTTAAGAACTTTTTGGAAACCAAATACTAGATCTGGTTTTGGACAACACCACTCTGCTGCATCAATTGTTCCAGCTTGTAAAGCAGGTAGAATATCTCCACCTCCCATAGCTACAGATGCTATACCGATGTCTTTATATGTTTGTCCTGGAATTCCCGGAGGAGTTCTAAACTTATACTTTCTAAAGTCAGCCATATTTTTAATTGGCTTTGGAAACCAACCTAAAGCCTCAGGCCCAACTGGTTGAAGCATAAATCCTTTTATGTCTCTTCCCATTTCTTTCCATAATCGGTCGTATAACTCTTTACCACCACCGTATTGGAACCATGATAAGAAAGCTATATTATCGATACCAACTCCACCACCAGCTACTGGCGAACCAAATAACATAGCTGCTGGGTGATCTCCTGACCAATAGTGTGTCCAAGCAAATCCGCAATCAATC
>CACIWJ010000053.1 GCA_902590365.1 uncultured Pelagibacteraceae bacterium
TTATTAACTATAATTTTATTAATACAGGTTGTTTTAAATATCATTTATTTTTTAAATTATAATACTCAAATTATTAAATCAAAGTCAGTCACTCAAAAAAGATATTTTAATTTAAGTATATTTAAAAATTTATTTGTTTTTTTAATAATTTCTTTGATAGTAACTAAAGCAACTTATGTTCATCCACTTGATGATAAAAAATTTATTAAATATCATTCAATTACATCTTGGGTAAAAATAAATATTGATAATAAAGAAGAATTCATTATAGAAAATCAAAAAGATGTAGATTTAATCAATTTTTTGCGTGTTTTTGGAAAACAAAAAATTTTTTATGATGAAGAGGGGTTCCCTTTTAGTCCTAAATATATATTGGAATATAAAAATAGAAAAATTTATCATGAAAAAATTATAAAATATTTTAAAGAAAAAAAACCTTTTGAGATAAATAACAATTATAATAATTTAATTGGATATCTTTTAATCGAAAAAAACAACTCAGCATTGAACATTGAAAAATTAGATACTATTTACGAGGATGATATTTTTATAATTAAAAAAACAAGGTTTTAATTTATATTTTTTTTTATAATTTTATTAGCGGTATTAATACCAATTTCGATAGCTTGATCAGTATTTATATACTTGTATTCAGCAAGTCTGCCTGCAAAAAATAAATTTCTTTTTTCATATTCATTTTGATACCTTTGATAGATTTTAAGAACTTTTTTATCTTTTTTTGTTGATATTGGATAATAAGGGTCGCCACTTGATTTTGGAAATTCTTTAGAAATAGTTGTGTATTTTGATTTTTGCATTGTTACATGTTTGTACTCAACTTTTCTGGTAAATTTGTAGTCATTTGGAAAATTGATTTGAAGACAATGTTGATGATATTTTTTTTTGTAAGTTTCAAATTTAAATCTTAATGATCTCCAACCAAGTCTTCCATATTTATAATTAAAAAAAGCATCTATTGGACCTGTGTAAAGAATAAAATTATACTTTTTTAAATCTTTATTTGAAAATTTATATTTTCTATTCAAATTTAAGCTAATATTTTTATGTAGAATCATTTTTTTAAACATTTTAGTAAAACCATATTTGGGCATAAACTTGTAATTTGCTTCGATATAGTCCTTTTTTTTATCAAGTCTGATAGGAATTCTTTTAGCAATTGACTCACTTATAAAATTTGGTTTTATACCCCATTGTTTAATTGTATAATTTTTATAAAAGTTCTCATAAAGTTTTTTTCCTATACGAGATTTAAGAAATGTCTCAAAATTTTTTTTTTTTTTATTTTTAATAGATATTTTTTGTAAAAATTTTTTTGCTTGTTTAGATGTTAAATTTTTTTTAAAAAACTTATTAATTGTATTTAAGTTTATTGGAAAATCAAAATACTGTTTATCAACATATGCATTCACAAAATATTTTCCTGGTATCCATTTAGTAAATTGACTTAGGTATTTTAAAATTTTCTTACTATTAGTTCTAAAATAATGTGGACCATATTTATGAACTAAAACACCATGTTCATTTTTATAATCATAGCAATTTCCAGCAATATGATTTCTTGAATCAATAATCCTTATTTTAAATGATTTTTTTGATAAAATTTGTGCAACAGTACAACCTACGGGGCCAGCTCCTACAATTAAAATTTTTTTATTTTTTATTTTTTTTAACGAACTCATTAATGTAGTCGCTTATATTAATTGTAGGTTTATAATTTAAATATTTAAATGCATCATTATTTTTATCTATCGCTATTGACGTTTTTCTCTCACCTGTTCTCTCTGAAACAAATTTTATTTTATGTTTAAATAATTTGGCAATTTTAAGGATCGAGTACAATTTTCCGGTACCTAACAAATACTCTTTATTAAAATTTTTTTTATATGCTCTAAAAGTCCCATCAACAATATCATCTATATGAGTAAAATCTCTTAATTGACTGCCAGGTAAAACAACTGTTAAACTTTGATTTTTTAAATACTGTCCCTCAAAAATTCCAATAACTGCTGCCATTTTTCCAGATCTGAGATGATCCCCGCCATAAACATTAAAAAAATATACAATTTCGTATTTTAATCCGTACCATTTTTTAAAATTTTTTATTAATTCAATATTTTTGCTTTTTGTCCAACTATAAGGAGACAAATGTTCATCGGATCCTCTGTTTCCAAATTTACTG
>CACIWJ010000055.1 GCA_902590365.1 uncultured Pelagibacteraceae bacterium
TCTCTCTTTTTTATAAATCTAAATGGATCCAATATATAAGACCCTTTTTGAAAATTAATATTAAGAAAAGCTTTATGTTGTGTGCCAATAAAATAACAAATTTTCTTTTTATTTAAAAAATTATTTTTAATAAATTTTTCTAAATCTATGCTATCTACCTCAGGATCCCATATAAAAACATTTTTTTTTCTTTTTTTTAAGGAATTATATAAATAGATACTTGGACTACCTGTAACTATATTTGTTTCGGGTTTGAAACTTTTTCCTAACACAATTATTGGATCTTTTTTTGAATGTTTTATACACAAATCTGCAAGCCAGTGATTATATTTTTGTCTTTGTAGCATTATAGCTTCAAAAATATTAAAACTAATATTGTGTCTTTTTGCTAGATAACTCATTGCAATATTATCTCTTGGATGACATCCACCACCATCTCCCATTCCTCCTTTCATATATGAGCTACTAATAATTCTTTTTGTTGAAAGAGATAGTGCTCTTGTCACTTCATCTATACTCGTGTTTGGAAGGCGATGGCACATTTCAGTAATTGAATTAATATATGCAATTTTCGTTGAAATGAAGGTGTTATAAACAACTTTAATTAATTCTGCATTTTCTATTGTTGTTTCAAAAAAAGGTGAATTAGTCAAAGTTCTATAAAAATTTTCCGCTTTTTGACTTACTAATTTGTTATCTGAACCAAAAAGAATTATTTCTGGATAAAGAAAATCATCTATAGTTGTTCCCATTGCTATAAAAAAAGGATTATAACCAACTTGTGTATACTTATTTGTAATGGGTAGTATTCTTTTTCTTATAGTTCCAGGCAGCACTGTGGATATAATTATTACAAGTTTTTTTCTTTTTATTTTTTTTAATTCTGAAGCGATCATCTTCATGCCCTTTTTCAAAAAAGCATAATCAAAATCTTTTCTTGTTTTTGGTATATCATTTATACCTTCATATTTTTTATCATGAGGAGTTTGTATTGGTACAAAAATAATATCTGATAATCTTATAAGTTTTTTTAATTCAACTATTTCAATTTTTGTTTTTTTTAAAAGATCATTTGCATGTTTTTCTTTATAATCGATCTTTCTTTTTCTAATCTGCTCATAAATCTCTTTTTTAATATCAAAACCGTAAACTTTATGTCCCTTGCTTTCTACGGCAAGTGCAACTGGTAACCCTAATTTTCCTAAACCTACAAATCCAACTTTCATAATATTAATTAATCTTGCGTTTAAAATTATAGTTTTAATCATAAATGAGATTTTATAAAAGTGAATTTTTTTATCCTATAATAGGAATTATTGCATCCATTTTTTTTTGTACAATAATATGGGACCATATCGTTCTCGCTTATTCTAATCCACACGAAATTGTAGGAGAATACTCTATAAATTCATATAATTCATTCAATGATACCTTGAGATATATAATTTTTATATCAATTCCTTTGCTATTTTTTTTTATAATTTTTTTAAAAACAAAAAATGATAAAAATTTCAATAATTTAACATTAAAAATTTTTCTACTTGATACGAATTTTTACAAAACAAAATATGAAAAGAAAAATTTAATTTTATTAATTTTAATTAGTGTAATCTTATTTCTTATAAGTGACTGGTCTATATATCCAGTTCAAGTATTTGAAGATGGAATATCGCTATCAGGATCAACAATTTTTGAATTTAAACAAAGACCATGGATTGATGTTTATATAAATACTGGGTTTTTTTACGACATGTTAAATGCTAAAATTTCTTGGACATTAACAGGCTTTAAGACTATTGGTTCATTTAAATTTTATATAAAATTTTTAAACTTAATATCGTTTATTTTATTAATTTATTTTTTGTACGAAATATCAAAACAAATAACCGATGAAATTATAAAAAAACAATTTTTCGTATTCTCATCAATAAGTTTGTTTTTTATTTTACAAGATGTTGATATATGGCGTGATATACCAATAGTAATTTTTTTAATTTCCATACTAAGATATATTAATTCGAAAAGCCTATATTCAATTTTAAT
>CACIWJ010000056.1 GCA_902590365.1 uncultured Pelagibacteraceae bacterium
AAAAGATGGGGTAAAATTCAATTTGATTAAAGATAAATTAAACCTTTCAGTCAATAACACAAGTAGTGGTGATGGAAAAGAAACATTAAATGTAAAATTTGATAATGAATTAGATATTAGTTTTAATTCTAGATACTTAATTGATATTGCTTCACAGCTTGATGGAAATAAAATAGAAATTTTTTTAAATGATACTGGTTCACCAGCATTAATTAAAGATCCCTCAGATTTCGATAGTATATATGTTGTTATGCCTATGAAAGGTTAAGAAATATTATCTAACTCTTTATAAATAGAATTTTGTAAAATCTCCAAGAATTGTTTTGAATCTAGACCAGAATCTATGGGTTTTAAAATTGAAATTGTTAAAGTTTTATTAGCTATTAGCATTCCTGATTTGGGCCAAACATTTCCAGAATTTATTGCAACAGGTTGACATTTAATATTTAAAGTTTCATAAATTCTTGAAGCACCCTTCTTAAATTGTGATCTATCATTAGCTGCAACTCTTGTTGCCTGAGGAAAAATAATAATTGGTCTGTCAGTTGATTCTAGTGACATTTTTATTTTTTCATAAAAATCAAGATTTTCTTTGTTAATCCTATTTCTATCAATAGATATAGATTTTATTTTTTTTAGGTACCAGCCAAATATAGGTATTGAAAGTAATTCTTTTTTTAAAATAAATATTGGAGAATTAAATATAGTCTGCAAATAGAAAGTTTCAAACATTGATTGATGTGAACAAGCAATAAAAAATTTTTCATTTTTAATTAAATTTTCACTTCCTTTAATAACTATTTTAGTAGATAAAAAAAGTTCCAAGCAAAATCTTGACCAATGACCCATTATTTTTCCTCCAAGCAAAACTATTTTTTGGGGTAAAAAAAATGTAGGTAAAAATGTTATACAGATTAAAATAATTCCAATATAAAAAAAAATTGAAAAAAGAAAATTTCTAATCATTGCTTATAAAAAACTAAATAATATTATTAAGTTTTTGTCTTTTTAAAATTACCCTTAATGAAGATTTTTTAATCATTATTTCAGGTGGTTTTGTTCTTAAGTTATAATTTGATGATAGAACCATTCCATAGGCTCCCACATCATAAATTGCCAAAATATCTTTTTCCTTCACTTTTTGGTATTTTTTTAAAGATAAAAATTTATCAGTACTTTCACATATTGGACCAACAAAATCATGAATTTTATTTATTACTTTATTATTTTTTTTTAGTGGAATAATTTGGTGTGTTGAACCATATAAGGCTGGCCTCATTAAATCATTCATACCAGCATCTAAAATTATAAAATTTTTCTTTTTGGTTTTTTTGATATAAATGATCTTTGTGAGAAGAACTGCCGTGTCAGCAATAATTGCTCTACCTGGTTCAAAAATAATTTTAACATTATTTTTTTTTAAGAATTTTTTAATTATTAAATTGTATTTTTTATAATTAAGGGATTTTGCTTTATTATCATATTTTATCCCCATGCCTCCACCCAAATCTATAAAATCAAATTTATGTTTTGATTTTTTAATTATTTTATCAACCACACTAATCATTTTTTTATATGGGCGATAATCAGTTATTTGACTACCAATATGGATACTTAAACATCTTATACTTAAATATTTAGAGTTTTTAAGTTTTTCTAATATTTTTAAAAAATTTAATTCTTCTATGCCAAATTTATCTTCGCTCTTACCAGTAGAAATTTTTTTAAGTGTTTTTGCATTAATATTTGGATTAAGTCTTATTCCTATATCAATTTTTTTATTTTTGTTTTTAGCAATTTTTTCAATTTCATTAATTTCACTTTCAGATTCGGTATTAATAAGCAAAATATTTTTTTCAATGGCAAATTTAATTTCATCAAAAGTTTTACCAATACCAGAAAAAACTATTTTTTTCGGATTTATTCCAGCTTTAAGAGCAATTAAAAGTTCACCTTTTGAAACTACATCGGCTCCTATTCCAAATTTTTTTATTTCTTTTAAAATTTGAAGATTAGAATTAGAT